>JANQJV010000135.1 GCA_028281465.1 Azospirillaceae bacterium
ACCAAGCTACGGCCCCGGTAACCGGCCACTTTATTTGTCGCCACACCGGCCATCCTAATTGTCGCTCTACACCAAACACGGTGACCCGAAAACAGATGCTCCCAAAGCGCCCAGCACGACGCGTAGGTCGGTGCTCTGCGCCGACAACAGCCCCTCAGCTCGCACTGTCGCTCAGACCAGGGGCCGATGAAAGGCCCTCTGGTCGTCGATCCGTCGGGTCAAGAGAGGTCGGCGCAGAGCACCGACCTACAATAGGGGCGTGCCACCCGGCCGCAACACGGTGACCCGAAAACAGATGCTCCTAAAGCGCCCAGCACGACGCGTAGGTCGGTGCTCTGCGCCGACAACGGCCCCTCGGCTCGCACTGTCGCTCAGACCAGGGGCCGATGAAAGGCCCTCTGGTCGCCGATCCGTCGGGTCGAGAGATGTCGGCGCAGAGCACCGACCTACAGTCGATCTGTGGGATATTGGGGAGTGTTCGGAAGGCGCGGGCCATTAGCTCCGGGTGAAATGGCGAAATCGGCGGCACCCATTCACCCCAGCCGGCCCGGCGGCGCCGGTGCCCGGCCGTGCACCCGCTCCCGGTGCAGAATGTAAAGACCGCTGGCGATCACGATGGCGGCCCCCAAGCCCAGCCAGACCCCGGGCACGTCGCCAAACACCAGGAAGCCGAACAGCGTGCCCCACACGAGCGCCGTGTAGTCGAAGGGCGCCAAAATGGCCGACGGCGCCAGGCGCAGGGAATGGGTCACGCAGATCTGCGCCGTGCCACCGACCAGGCCGCACAGGATCAGCAACAGCCAATCGCCGGCGGCCGGCATCACCCATTCGGGAATGACGCCGATGCCGGCGACCACGGCGGCCGACAGGCTCATATAGAACACCAGGGATTCGTTGGTCTCGGTGCGCGAATACAGGCGGACCAGCGTGAGCTGGAGGGCATACACCAGCGCCCCGAACAGAGCGAGAAGAGCATAAGGCGATTGCAGACCGGCCCCCGGACCGAACGCCACGACGATGCCCAGGAAGCCCACCCCCACGGCGGACCAGCGCCGCCAACCGACCGGTTCGCCCAGCATCGGTACCGACAGGGCGACGACGAACAGCGGCCCGGCGAACAACAGGGTATAGGCATCGGCCATGGGCAGATGCTTGAACACGGTGAAGGCAATGAAAATGAAGGCCACGCCGACCAAGGCGCGCAAGGCATGCGCCCCGGGCCGGCGCGTCGCCAGCTTGCGCCAGCCGCCCCGACCGCTGAGGAGGATCAGCACCAGGATCGGCAGCAGGCCGAAGACCGAGCGGAACAGCACCACCTGCAGGATTGGGTAGCTCTGGGTGAGCCATTTGACCAGAAGGTCCATGGTGGCAAACAGAAACACCGCCAGCAGCTTAAACAGAATGCCGGCGACCGGATTGGTAGTTTGGGACGGCGGAGCGAGGCGTAACCGTGCGGATAAATCCATGGACCCGATTGACCATCATGGGAAAGCGACCGGCGCGGCGCTGGCCCCCACCCCCCTACTCTTTCTGGTACGGCTGGCCGATGGCTTTGGGGGCGCGGGCCCGGCCGACGAAGCCGGCGAGCAGTAGAATGGTCAAACCATAAGGCAGCATCTGGATGAACTGCACGGGGATTTCCCCGACGCCGGGCAGCGGCACACCCTGTAGCCGAGCCTGCAGCACGTCGGCGAAGGCGAACACCAGACAGGCAATCAGTGTGCCGACCGGCCGCCACTGCCCGAAAATCAAGGCCGCCACAGCCAGATAGCCCTTGCCCGCGGTCATGCCCTGAACGAAGCCGCCGCCATGCGCGGTGGACAGGTATGCGCCGGCGACACCACACAGCACACCGCTCAGCATGACCGCTTGGTAGCGCAGCAGCGGCACCGACAAGCCGGCGGTGTCGACCGCCGCCGGGTTCTCGCCAACCGCGCGCAGCCGCAAACCAAAGCGCGACCGGTAGATCAGCCAGCCGGTCCCCGCCACCGCCGCCAGGGCCCCATAGACAAGCACATTGTGGCCGCTCAGCAGGTGGGCGTAGAGAGGGCCGAGCCCGGGCACCCCGGCCACGGCTTCGGCACCGGGCAGGTGCACCGGCCCGAAACGAGCGTCGCCGGACAGCAGGGGCGTCCGCCCGGCTTGGGCAAACCAGGCGACGGCGAGCGTCGGCGTCAGCCCAGCGGCCAAAATGTTGATGGCAATGCCAGAGACCACCTGGTTGCCGTGGTAGGTGATGCTGGCCAGCCCATGCACCAGCGACATCCCAACCGCGGCCGCCACCGCCGCACCCAGCCCCAACCATGGGCTGCCGGTGACGGCGGCGACCGCGCCGGCGGCGAAGGCGCCCATGAGCATCTTGCCTTCCAGGCTCAGATCGACCACGCCGGCCCGCTCGCTCAGCAGGCCGCCCAAGGCGGCGAGCACCAAGGGGGTGGCAACGCGCAGGGTGGCCGCAGCCAAAGACAAGGCTTGGGCCAACAGATCGTCCATGCCGACGCCCCCTCAGCCTTGCCGGCCCGGGCGCCGGCGGCGCAGCCAGGGCCGGAACAGGTTTTCCAAGGCGCCGGCGAACAGGATCACCAGGCCCTGCACCACCACCACCAGATCGGCATCGATGCCCGGATACTCGAACGCCAGTTCCGAACCGCCCTGCTGCAGGGCGCCGAACAGCACCGCCGCCAACACGATGCCGCCCGGATGGGCCCGGCCGATCAACGCCACGGCGATGCCGACGAAGCCGGCTCCGCCCGGGAAGTCCAGGATCAGCCGATGGTGCACGCCCAACAGGTCGTTCACCGCCACCAGGCCGGCCAAGCCGCCGGACAACGCCATGGCCAACACGATCATGCGCCCCGGCGAAATGCCGGCATAGACGGCGGCGCGCTCGCTGCCGCCGACCGTGCGCAACCCATAGCCCCAATGGGTGTGCCAGACGAACAGCCAATAGCCGAGGCAACAGACCAAGGCCAGGAACACCGTCAGGTTGGCCGGCGACGGCGGCAGTTCAGCGCCAACCCACGCCGCCATGCGATCGATGGTGGGCAGCCAAGTGGAGGGGGCAAACGGCAGGCTTTCCGGCGCCTGCTGCCCGGGCCGGATCAACACGTCGACCAGCAGCCAGGTCATCAGCGAGGTCGCAATGAAGTTGAACATGATCGTGGTGATGACCACGTGGCTGCCGCGGTAGGCCTGCAACGCCCCTGGAATGACACCCCACACGGCGCCAAACGCCGCCCCGGCCAAAATGCCGGCCAGCGCAGCCACTGGCCAGGCGACCTCCCCCAGCGCCAGGATGACCAAGGCCACCCCCAGTCCGCCCAGATAGGCCTGCCCCTCCGCCCCGATATTGAACAAGCCGCACTGGAAGGCGATGGCTACGGCAAGGCCGGTGAAGATGTAGTTGGTCGCGTAATAGAGCGTGTAGCCGACCGCCTCGCCGTAGCCGAACGCACCCCAGAACAGGACCCCGAGCGCATCCACCGGATTCTCTCCCAACCCGGCGATCAAAGCGGCGGACAAGGCCAGCGCGGCCGCGATGCTGAGACCGGCCAGGGCCAAGGCCTCCGCCCAGCCGGGCAAGAGGGCCGGCTTGAACGGTGCCCCGCCCCATGCCCCAGTCACGGCTTGATCCGTCATGCCCGCTCCGGCCTCTCCTCTGGTTCGGCCGGACGGCCGGTGCTGCACCACCGGGCTATGCCTGGCCCGGCACGCCCTTGGTGGTGGAATACTCGAAGTGCAGGGCCTCGCCCGGAAACACCAGCGGGTGGATGGCATGCGCCGCCTGGGCCACTTCGGCGAACCCGGTCAGAATGAGCTTGAGCTTGCGCGGATAGGTGGCGATGTCGCCCACCGCGAACAAACCAGGCGTGTCGGTGCCCGCGGTCGCCGGATCGATCGGGATGAGGTTGCGCTCCAGGTTCAGCCCCCAGTCGGCGATCGGGCCGAGATTGGCGGCCAGACCAAAAAACGGCAGCAACACGTCCGCTTCGAGCAGCCGCTCCTCACCCTCCAGAGTGGCGACGCGGACACCGGTAAGCTGCCCGTCCCGACCCTCCAGGCCGGCAAGCTGATACGGCACGACCAACTCGAGCTTGCCCTCGGCGGCCAGGGCCTGCATGCGCGCCACGCTCTCCGGCGCGGCGCGGAACTTGGGACGCCGGTGCACCACCATGACGTGCGCCGCCACGTCGGCCAGCGACAGGGCCCAGTCCACGGCGGAATCGCCACCGCCGGCGATCACCAGGCGCTTGCCGGCAAAGTCGTCACGCCGCCGCACCAGATAGAACACCGAGCGGCCTTCATAGTCGGCAAGACCGTCCAAGGGTGGTCGGTTCGGGCCGAACGCGCCCACCCCGGCGGCGATGATGACGGCGCGCGCATCGACCTGGACGCCGCCGGCGGTCTCCAGAAGGAACCGGCCGTCATCCCGCCGCGTCAGGCCGGTGACGGCGTGGCCCAGGTGATAGACCGGCCGGAACGGTGCGGCCTGCGCCTCCAGGGCCTCGATCAGCCCGGCGCCGGAGATGGCCGGGTGGGCCGGAATGTCGTAGATCGGCTTTTCCGGATACAGCGCCTGGCACTGGCCGCCGACGGCCTCCAGCGCATCCAGCACATGGCAGCGCATGCGCAGCATGCCGCACTCGAACACCGCAAACAGCCCGACCGGCCCGGCCCCGATGATGGCCACGTCGGTCGTGTGAACACCCTCTGACATCGCGTTTCCGTGTTTGCTCCGCGCCGGCGCGCCGGCAGCCGGCCACCCGTCGACGCCAAAACACATACGCCATGCGGTGCCCGTGGTCGATGGCGTTGTGCTGCGCCCAGGCGGCACAGGTGTGGTATCGTCCCGATGGAACGGGACGACGCGACCGAGGACACCATGAAATTCCTCACCATGCCGGTGGACAATGTGTTTCGGCACCGGTTCGACGTCGCCCGGGAAAAGCTCGGTGTGCAGACCGACCGCGCGGTGTTCGAACATGCCTTCGCGCTGCGTGACCAGGCCCTGGCGGCGATCGAAGCCGACCGGCACATCGGCAGCGTCGATACGACCGCCATGGAGTATGAAACCTTTCTTTACCCCAGGCTGGAAGCGGATCGCACCCGCCTGGCGGTCGAACGCCGTCTGGCATCCCATGCCGAGGCGGCCGAGTGACCGACCGGGGGACTGACGACGACCCCGCCACCACGGCCGTCCTCGAACAGCGTCGTGGCCGTCTGGAACGAGGCCGGCCCGACCGACGACTCCTTCGATCCCGTTCACGCTGACCCTGTGCGCCGCGGCGTCGGCCATGTGGGCGGCCATCGTCGCGGCCTGGATCGCCTTCGGGTTCCATTGGGCGGCGTCGCTGCGCATCCTCGCGGTGTTGCGCGTCGTCATCGGTCTCGCCGCAAAGCCGGCGGAGGCCATGCGCACGGCGCTGATCGACGCGTGTTCGGCGCTGGCCACCCTGGCGGCCGGCACGCTGACCGTCGGCCTCACCCCGGTCTGGCGGCCCGACACCGGGCTGGAGTTCACCTGGACGGCGGTGGCCTGGCCGGCCACGGCCCTGGCGCGCGGGCTGGGGGCGGCGGCGGCCTGGGTCGTGCACACCATGGCCCGGCACCACCGGCGCGCGGCGCTCAGTCGCAAGGACGACTCGCCATTCGCATGAACATTCTTAAAACATCGCTGGATTTCGCCCGACCGGCCCGGCATATCTTGCGCAGGATCAGACGAGTGAGAGTATGCCCCGGTGGCGGAAGTTCATCAACGTGCCATGGCCGCGGTGCTGGAAGCGGCGGCCAAAGACATCACCGAGGCCCTGGCGGAACAGGGCGTCGACGACCGACAAAGCGAGGCGGCCGATGAGGTGGTGACCGACGTCGCCATTCTGCATGCGTACCGCGTATTCGTCCGAATATGCGAACAGGATGGGCTGACCGTCGATGCCGAATTGTTCGCCGACCTGGCCGCAGACTTGGCCGAAGACCTGAGCGAGACGGACGACGACGACGACGACGACGATTGACCGCCTCGCCCGACCCTGACCCAAAATGTGGGACATTCCGCGGGTATCGGACCACAAATCTGGGCTTGCATCCGAGGCTAGGGCTCGCCCACCATGGCGCCGTCATGTACGTGGACGCCATCACCCTTGTCATCACATTGCCTGATCCGGCGGCCACCGACCGGCTTGCCGTCGCCGTCGCACCGCTGGTCCGGCCGGGTGATGTACTGTTGCTCGACGGCGCCTTGGGCACCGGCAAGACCGCCTTCGCCCGCGCACTCATCCCATGCCTGACCGGCCGACCGGAAGAGGTGCCCAGCCCAACCTTCACGCTGGTGCAAACCTACGAGACCGACGTCGCGACGGTGTGGCACTTCGATCTGTATCGACTGGCCGGCCCAGACGAGGTGCTCGAGCTGGGCTGGGACGACGCCCAGGCCGGCGGCATTGCCGTGGTCGAATGGCCTGACCGCCTGGGTCCGCTCGCACCCGCCGACTGCCTGACCGTGCATTTCGACTATTGGGGGGTCGACGATTGCGGCCGCCGCGCCACCCTGACGGGCACTGGGTCGTGGACGCCCCGCCTGGCCCGGCTGACCGCCGATCCACTTGGGGATGCCCCATGACCCCCCCCACCGCCACCGGCCGCACCGGGCTGATCGGCCGTTTTCTGGCGTCCCAGGGTTGGGCGGATGCCGACCGGCATGCCTTGGCCGGTGATGCCTCGGCGCGTCGCTATCACCGGCTGGACCAACGCAATGGCCAAACCGACGCCACCGTGATCCTGGTCGATTCGCCGTACCCGGATGTGGACGTCATCCCCTTTCTCGACATCGGCGCCCTGCTGGCACGCATGCGGTTCTCCGTGCCTGCGGTCGTGGCGGCACAGGCCCACGACGGCCTGCTGCTGCTGGAAGACTTCGGCAACGACACCTTCAGCAGGCTGCTCGCTCAAGGGGCCGATCCGGAGCCGCTGTATCGGCTGGCTGTGGACGTGCTGATCGCCTTGCACCAACGCTATCACCCGGACCTGCTCAACGGCCGCGCTTTGCCGGTTTTCGATGCGGCCTTGTTCGTCGAACAGGTCATGCTGTTCGCCGATGCCTATATGCCCATCGCCCTTGGCCAGCCCTTGCCAACCGCCGACCGGGCCGCTCTGGAAACGGCTTGGCACCAGGTCTTGCCACTGGCCTGCGCCGGGCCACAAAGCCTTATGTTGCGCGACTATCATGTCGACAACCTCATGCTGCTGCCTGGGCGCAGCGACCTCGGCGCTTGCGGTCTCTTGGATTTCCAGGGTGCGGGCCTGGGGCCGGTTGCCTACGACCTGATCTCGTTGCTGGAGGACGCCCGACGCGACGTCGGTGCCGATCTGGCCGCCGCCATGGTCGCCCACTACAAAACGGCTTTCCCAGACCTGGACGACGACGCGTTCGGCCAGAGCTGCGACGTGCTCGGCGCCGTGCGCCATGCCCGCATCCTGGGCATCTTCATGAAAATCGCCACGGGTCAGGGCCGACGCACCTACCTTGCTCACATGCCACGGGTATGGCGGCTGCTCGAAGGCCGACTCGCCAAACCGGCGTTGGCGCCGGTGCGCGCCTGGTTCGACCGGCACTTGCCGCCGGCGTCGCGAGCACCGCTGATCCTCCCCTAAGCCGGACGACGGCACGCCATGGTCGCCACCGCCGTGCCCATCCGCATCGCCATGGTCCTGGCCGCCGGCCTGGGTACACGCATGCGGCCACTGACCCTAGAGCGCCCCAAGCCGCTTTTGCCGGTTGCCGGGCGCAGCCTGCTTGACCATGTGCTCGACGCCATGGCGGCAGCCGACGTGGAGACCGCGGTGGTCAACACGCATTACCTCGGTGGCATGGTGGAAGCCCATGTGGCCGGCCGGCAGAGGCCGGCCATCCACCTGTCGCCGGAAGCGGAGCTCCTGGAGACTGGTGGCGGTGTGCGAAACGCCCTGCCGCTCCTCGGCCCCGGCCCATTCTTTGTCGCCAATGCCGACAATGTGTGGCAAAATGGACCGATTCCGGTCCTGCAACGCCTAACCAGGGCCTGGGATGCGGACGCCATGGACGCGCTCCTCCTATTGGTGCCCAAACCTGCGGCGATCGGCTACGACGGACGGGGCGACTATCTCCCGAGCGGGCCGGCGGCCGTGAGCGATGCTTTCCCGCTGCGCTTCCGGGGCGCGGACGCCACGGCGGCGCATGTCTTTGCCGGAGTCAAGATCACGACAGCCGCGTTGTACCGCCAGGCACCGGACGGCCCGTTTTCGAACAAACTCCTGTGGGACGCTGCGGAACGGGCCGGTCGCTTGTTTGGGCTGATCCATGATGGTGCGTGGTTCCATGTCGGCACCCCGCAGGCCTTGGAGGACGTCAACCGGCGGCTGGCCGCTCCGTTCTGACGCCAACACCACCGCCCACTGCCGTGACCACACATTCCGTCTTCACCCTGCCGCCGGGTTGTGCCTTCCTGGACTCGTTGGCTGCCGGAATCCTGGACCGGGTCGGTGACGATCCGCTGGCCCTCAGCGCCGTCACCGTGCTGCTGCCGACCCGGCGCGCCTGCCGGGCCCTGCGCGACACCTTCCTGCGCCTGAGCAACGGCCGGCCCATGCTGTTGCCACGCATGCGGCCATTGGGCGATCTGGACGCCGACGAACTGACGATCGCTGCCGGAGATGTTGCGGAGATGGCCCCCGGGGCCGGGGCCGACATCCCGCCGGCCATCGGCGGCTTGACCCGGCAGATGTTGCTGGCTCGGCTCATCCTTCAGGCCACCGGGCTTTCGGCAACCACGCCGCAAGCCGTGCGGCTGGCCGGCGAATTGGGCCGGCTGCTCGACCAGGTGCAGACCGAACGGCTCGATTTCGGGGCGCTGGCGGCCCTGGTGCCGGAGGACTTCGCCGAACATTGGCAACTCACCCTGGATTTCCTGAAAATTGTCACCGAGCACTGGCCACGCATCGTCGCGGATCAGGGGTTCCTGGATGTGGCCGAGCGGCGCAACCGGGTGCTGGACACACAGGCCACAGTGTGGCGCGACCAATCGCCGACCGACTTGGTGATTGCCGCCGGATCGACGGGCTCGATCCCGGCCACCCGCGCCCTGCTGGCCGTGATTGCCACCCTGCCCAACGGCCTGGTGCTGCTGCCCGGACTGGACCGAAGCCTGGACGACAATGCCTGGAACCAGTTGGAGGAAAGCCATCCCCAGGCCAACCTGGCGCGCTTGCTGGCCACGCTTGGTGTGACCCGGCAGGATGTCCTGCCGTGGAGGCCGGTGGTCGCACCGGCACCGGCGGAGCGATCGGTCTTGCTGTCGGAAGCCCTGCGCCCAGCCGCCGCGACCGATGCCTGGCGGGCTCTACCAGCCATCGATCCAGGCGCCGTGCAGACCCTCCGTCGCATCGATTGCCCGGATGCACAGACCGAAGCAGCCGTGATCGCCCTGTTGCTGCGCCAAACCCTGCTCATCCCGGAACGCACGGCCATGCTGGTGACCCCGGACCGGTGCCTGGCGCGCCGAGTCGCCAGCCTGATGACCCGCTGGGGCGTGACCATCAATGATTCCGCGGGAACACCGTTGAGCGACACGGCAGTTGGTAGTTTTCTTCGATTGACTGCCGAATGTGCGGGGTCGAATTTCGCCCCCGTGGCTCTCCTGTCGGTGCTGAAACACCCCCTGTCGGGCGGAGGTTTTTCCAAAGGCCGCTGCCGCGCACTGACCCGCCTTCTGGAGCGGTCGGTGTTGCGTGGCCCGGCCCCGGTCCCGGGTTTGGCCGGGTTCCGGGCTGCTCTGGAGGCCGCGTCCGAGCTCGGCACGCGCGATCGCCGGACTCTCGTCGACTGGCTGGCGACGCTGGAACCGGACATGCAACCACTGGCCGATCTGATGCCGGACCACGTTCCCCTGTCCGATTTGCTGCGGGCCCATCTCCGCGCGGCCGAAGCCCTGGCCGCCACGGATACGGACCATGGGCCGGACCAGTTGTGGCAGCATGACGACGGCGAGGCAGCCGCGACGTTCGTCGCCGAATTGGACCAAGCAGCACGCGGCTTTCCGCCGCTGGCCGGCAGCGAATACCCGGCCTTGCTGACGAGCTTGCTGGCGCTGCGCCGGGTGCGGCCACGGTATGGCTTGTCACCGCGGCTGAGCATCCTCGGACCGCTGGAGGCACGGCTGCTGCACGCCGATCTGGTCATTGTCGGCGGGTTGAACGAGGGCACCTGGCCGGCGGAGCCGGCCGCCGACCCGTGGATGTCGCGTCCCATGCGCGCGGCCTTCGGCCTACCGGCCCCGGAACGTCAAATCGCCCTGGCGGCGCATGATTTTGCCCAACTGGCAGCGACGCCCGAGGTCTATCTGACCCGAGCGGAGCGCGTCGCCGGCGCCCCGACCGTCCCGTCGCGTTGGCTGGTGCGGCTTGACACTGTGCTCCAAGCGGCGGGCCTGGCCGGCTCGATCGAGGCCGAAACCGCGACCTGGGTCGCCTGGGCCAAGGCCCTCGACAGACCGCGCGTGGTCCGCCCGGTCCCACCGCCGCAACCACGTCCGCCGGTCGCCGTACGTCCGCGCCGACTATCTGTCACCCAAGTGGAAACCTGGATGCGCGATCCTTATGCCATTTATGCCCGGAACATTTTGAGGCTGCGCAAACTCAACCCGATTGCCAGCGATCCCGGGGCCGCTGAACGCGGCCAGTTCATCCACCAGGCCCTGGACGACTTTGTGGGCGCATACCCCACCGCCCTGCCAACCACTGCACTGGCTGACCTGCTGGCCATGGGCCGTCGCGCGTTCGGCCCAGCCTTGGCCCGACCCGAGGTATGGGCGTTCTGGTGGCCCCGCTTCGAACGCATCGCCACCTGGTTCCTGGAGTTCGAACACCGCCGCCGCAGCGCCGGCGCGACACCGCTGGCGACGGAAATCCGCGGCGAGCTTGGCCTACCCGGCCCGGCCGGCGATTTCACACTCATCGCCAAAGCCGACCGCATCGACCGCTTGACCGATGGCAGCCTGGCAATCATTGATTACAAGACCGGTCTGCCGCCTTCAGACAAACAGGTGCGCTTCGGATTTGCACCGCAGTTGCCACTGGAAGGACTGATGGCACAGGCCGGCGCCTTCTCCGGTGTTCCGGCCGGCACGGTCGCAGCGCTGGCTTTCTGGCGGCTCAATGGTGCCAACCCGCCGGGCGAAGAGAAATCCGTCAAGGACCCGACCGCCGACCTGATCGCCGACGCCCACGCCGGATTGCTGCGCCTGGTCGCCGCCTTCGACGACCCCGCCACCCCCTACCGCTCCACTCCGCGCCCGGCCCACGCGCCCCGGTTCACCGACTACGCCCATTTGGCTCGCATCCAGGAATGGAGCGCCGCGGGCGACGTCAGCGATTATTGACCACACATCCAGGATGCGAGCAACGTCTCCAACGTCCAGTATGTCAGCAAGAGGGACTGCACGACCTGAGCCGAGGTTGAAACCACGACGGTGCGCTTCTTCGCCGGCGGGAATGCCGGTGCGCCGATACGGACCGGTTCAACCGACGGTCAGCAGAACGGCACCTTTGGGACCACCTGGCAACCCGGCCGTCGACGAAAACAGGCGACGCCGTCGACCCGGGTGTTACAAGCCGTCGCCCCGGTCGGCGGACGTGGCCGGGACCGGCGTGCCAGGGACATCCGGATCCAGCGCAGCCGCACCACCTGCAATCTCTGGCGTCAACTCGACGCGCCGATTGAGCTGCCGGCCGTCGGCCGTGGTGTTGGGAGCCACCGGCTCGTCGGGTCCACGGCCAATCACGGTCAACCGGTCCGCCGACACGGTCTGCGCGATCAAATAGTCCGCCACAGCCTGTGCACGCCGCTGCGACAAGACCAAGTTGGTTTGGCGCACCCCGCTGTTGTCAGTATGGCCTTCAATGGTGACGCGCAAGGCTGGGTTGGCGCGCAACACACCAACCACCTCGTCCAAAATGGCGAACTGCACAGGATCGACGGTGATGGCGCCGGGTGCAAACACCAGGCCTTGGATAACCCAGCAGCCGCGTGCATCGGCCTCGGCACCCGAGGGGGTATTGGGGCAAGCATCCGCCTCGTCCAACACACCATCCAGATCGGTGTCCATGCGGATCGGGCAACCGTTGCCGTCCACCGCGGTGCCAGGTGGCGTCGCAGCGCATTGATCGTCGCCGTCAACCACACCGTCAGCATCGCTGTCGAGCGGACAGCCGGTGGCATCCACGACGGTGCCCTCCGGGGTCCGGCCACATTGGTCAACGTCATCGCCCACCCCATCGCCGTCGCTGTCCCGCAAGCAGCCGGTGTCATCGACGAGGATGCCCTCCGCGGTTTCGGGACACTGATCGACCAAGTCCTCGACACCGTCGGCGTCGGCGTCGGGCGGGCAGCCCTCGTCGTCCACAGGAGTCCCCGCAGGAGTCTCCGCACATTGGTCGCGGTCGTCGCTAACGCCGTCACCATCGGTGTCCACCGGACAACCGTCGTCATCCACCGCAATATCGTCGGGTGTGTCCTGGCACGTATCGTCCACATTGGGCACACCGTCACCGTCGTCGTCACGCCGGCGCAAAACGGCGCGGCGGATGCGCGCCGGTTCCCGGAACAGGCCATCCGGAAACAGACCAAGGTAGATGTCTAACTCGTCCGGGTCGTCGGCATCTCGCACCGTCTCCCACAGATCCAATTCAATGTCGCGCAAACGCGACTCCGCCGACACGCCGACCGCCTCCTCGTCTTCAACATCGCTCGGGTCGGGCACGGCGATGATTTCGCTGACCAGTGCGCTGACCTGGTCACGCTGCTCCTCCGCCAGCGGCACGAGACCGATGTCCACGAGATAACCGCCCCGTCCGGTGGCTCGACGGCCAATGAATTCCGAAACGAACTCGCGCAGCCCCGGCACGAGGCTGACGTGATTGCGCTTCATATAAATCTGCAAGGGCCGAGCGGCCGGATAGGTGCCGTCATTGACCGTCTCAATGCTGGCCTCGTTGCCGTCGATCAGCACCGATTGCACCTGATCGCCCCAGTTCCGCAAGAAGGGCAGGCGCACGATCGCAATGTCATCGACGTTCTCCACCAAACGATCGGCCAATGCCTCGGGTTCGGAGTGGAATTCCTCGGCGATGCCGGATTGCTCCAAATCCCGGGTGTTGCGGCACAACTGTTCGAAGGCGTTTGGATCGGTCTCTTCCAGCGTAGCAATGGCATCGACCTGGCGACACCCATTACGCATGAGTACTGTATAAAAGATGTCAGTCTCGATCGCCGTACGCGGCGGCAACACGAAACGAATCCTGCGATTCGGCAAGGCGTCGTCGATTTCGCTCCAGGTCCGGTACGGATTGGCCACAAACGCCAATCCCAACCCGTTATCACCCATATCCACCGACGCATCCTGTTGCGGGTCCGGCACTTGGGCGGCCATAGCCAAAAAGATATGACCCGCTTCCAGGTCATACTGCTCCGAGGCGGCGGCGCTGACCAGTGCGACGGCGTCGTAACCGATGCGCGAGCGCAACAGATTGGTTACCAGATTGCGCTGGCAGCGACTGTCCTCGGTGTCGGTTATCTCGCGCGTTGCCAGCACCATGTCCGGCGTCTCGAAGCCTTCGCCGGAACAAAACAGGCTGATGCCCGCGGCCGTTTCGGTGGCTTCGATACGCGGATATTTGAAGCGCGTGCGGATGCCGAACCTCTCGATCACTGCCGAGACGAACGGATAGACCGTACGCGGACCCACAATGCTGACGTAGTCCCGCTCTTGCTGGGCCTGGCCGGAGACGGCCGGCAGCAGACTTAGCAGAACGACGGCCGTGCACAAGCATCGAAGACGGTGGTCCACGGATCCTCCCGGTGCGGCGGCGTTGGTCGGTTGAAGGTCAACCGCGGTCTGGGCGCGGATCGGAGGCCAACAGCAGCAAGAGGCCGATCACCGGCGTCAGCAGGAACGACGCGAAGAAGTACCCCCACGCTCCCAGCTTGCGCCGGCGTCCAAGCGCGCCCAGAACCATGCACAAGAGCAAATATGCGAAGGCGCCGGGCACGATGATGTGGAGCGGCATGGCAAGTTCCTCTCTCGTTGGCCGAACCGGGCATCACACCCCATACCCGGCCTGGGGTCACTCGGTGGCAGCAGCGGCCGCGTCGTCGTCGTCGTCATCGTCGTCGGATTCGGATTCGGATTCGGGTTCGACCAGATCGGTCACACCGCCTTCCGGGCTGAAGAACTGGATCTTGCCTTGTTCGAGCGTGGTGAAGCCGATCACCTTGGTATAGATGCTGCCGTTGCGTTCGAACGAATGTCGGCCGGTAATGCCGCGCCAAGCCAGCGCATAGCGCAAGATGGTGGCCACCGATAACGGCACCGTTGTGTCGGCTCGCCGCATGGCCGTCGCCAACATGTGGATGGCGTCGTAACCCTGGGCCGCCCAGCCATCCGGTTCAGTACCGAAGCGGTCGAGGAAACTCTGGCGGAACCGGCGCACAGTGGAACGCTCGTCAAATGGATTGAACAGGTTCGGGACGGCGATACGCGGCGTTTCCTGGCCGACCGCTTTGCGCAATGCGAGGACATCGTAAAGGCCGCCGATCATGAACGGCGCTTCCAGGTTCATTTCCATGGATTGCCGGACAACGCGCACCACGGCGTCGAAATTGGCGGCCAAGAAGATGGCATCGAACTGCTTTGCCCCAAGGTCTGCCAGGATATCGCGGAAATTCTCGCGTCGTTCAAAGAACGATGTACGCGTCACAATGGTCATACCCAGTGTAGCCGCGTGTTTGGCAAATGCGGTGGCGATTTCGGTCGAGGCATCGTCGCGTCCGTTCAACAAGCCGATACGCCGGTAGCCCAGGCCAAAGGCGAAGGTCGCCACCCGACGGGCAATGCTCTCGTTGTCCGGGATGGTGCTGAATACGAAGTCAAAACCATATTTATTCAGCGTCCCTTGGGTGATCGCCGGATTGATGTAGAGAATCCCTTGCTCCTCATACGTGATCGAGGCGGGCACGGCGGTGGCGGCGGACCCGTGGCCAACGACGGCGACCAGATCGGGGTGGCTGGCGATGGACCGCGCCATCGACAACGCAGCCCGGCGCGGATCGGATTCAGCGCCGCTGGCATCGATCTCCACGAACGCCACCGGACGCCCGAGAATGCCGGCAGTGGTGCCGTTACGGCCGTTCAACTCATCCCGGGCCAAAATCGCCCCTTCGACGAACTGGCCCTGGACGCCATCGCCCCAGACAAGGCCGATGACCACAGGGCCCTTGCCGTCGGAAGCCAGGCGGGCCCGGCTGTCTCGGTTGATGTCTTCGCACGCCGACGCCACGAGCGTGACGGTCAAAAGCAGGAGCAGCAGAATGCAACGACGGCCCAACGGCACGGCTTCACTCCGACTATTGGCCGCCAAGGATGATGGGCAGACCGTTCTCGCCGGAACCAATAACCACGACCTTGGAGTTTTCCGATTCCGAGAGACTGACGGTCGCCTGGATGCCTTGCCATTGTAGAACCTTCTCATCCAAGGTCTCGGCAATGGTGGCCTGATAGTCGCGGATCCCCTGCGCTTCGATGCGTTTGCGTTCGGCTTCCTGGGTCTCGCGTGCCAGGCGAAATTCGTAGGCCTGCCACTGCTGTTGGTAGACAAGCTTCTCGTCAATCGCCAGTTTGACGGCTTCCGGCAACGTAACCGAGCGGATGATGATGTCGTCGATATAGACGAACTTTTGCCCCGCTTCCTCGATCGCGCGCACGATAATGTCGGTCAGGATGCCTTCCTTGTTTGTATAGATATCCTCCGGATCGCGTCGGCCAATGTTGCGTCTGAGAACCGATTCAATCTGTGGCACCACGATGGTGTTCACATAATTAGGCCCAACCCGCTGATGCAACAGTCCCACCATTTCGTATTCGGGGTGGTAGCGAATGGCTAGCTTCAGTTCGATCGGTAGACCCTTGTTGGTGAGCACCTTGAATTCATGCAGCACTGTTTGCACCCGCGTATTGTAGATGTGCATCTTGTTCCAGGGCCAAAGGATATGAATGCCCTCGGGGTACACGTAATCGGTCTGCGTGCCGCCATAGAACAGCCGATACAAGGCGCCGGCTTCACCGGAACGGATCACGATGACGATATGATTGAACAAATAAATAAGGGCGAGGCCCACAACCAGAACGGTGATCAGGGCCACCGGTAGGAGGCTCTCGGCGGTCCGGCGCACGCCACGCCGCACCTGTGCGGCCAATCGACGCGCCCGTCCATCCGTGTCGTGGGGTGCGGGGCCTGCGGGGTCGACAGTGCCGCCTCCGGCGCCGCCGGCGATGGTCTTGA
The DNA here is from genome assembly GCA_028281465.1 of Azospirillaceae bacterium. GTDB lineage: Bacteria > Pseudomonadota > Alphaproteobacteria > Azospirillales > Azospirillaceae > JANQJV01. The sequence continues at coordinate 16,369 of JANQJV010000135.1, forward strand.
AGGCGTACATTGCTTGGATTTCTATCCGGTCTCCGACGTCACCGGTGTAACAGCCTCGGCCAGCCAATACCATGCCAAAGGTCGCCGCAGCCGATGCGATGCGACCTGGCCATGGTCACGGGACCGGCTGTAACTGACGATGAAAATATGTTAATGAGAGTTTTCAAATTTGTCCGTCATCCTCAGTTTATCGGGGCCTTGGGATCGGCGCGAAGAGGCAACAATAAGAAAGTTTTATAATTATTTTATGGGCCGTCGGGCGCATCTGCCGATCTTGGCGATGGGACTGGCGGTGATCGACGGCCGTGAGCCCCTTCGCATCCGACGGCGCATCCTGTAAGCTCTGTGATCATTTGAAGACTCGGCCAGTCGGGAGCGCGCACGCATGCAGGGGCGATTTCTCCGCCGTTTCCTGGCGACTTTCGTGCCGTTGGCGTTGGCCATCATCGGGGCCGCAGCCGTGATGCTCGACGGTGGCCATCGCCAAATGGTCCGCGACCTCAGAACGGAGGAACGCCGTCTCGTCGACATGGCGGTCGAGCGCTTAGCGTTGTCCCTGGCAGAAGTGGTCCGCGACGTCCGCTTCCTGGCCCAAGCCCAATCCGTCGCCGATTTTGCGGCGGCTGGTTCCCCAGCCACTGCGGCCCGGCTGGCTGCCGATTTCTCGGCATTCATGCGCGGCAAAGGTCTCTACGACCAGCTCCGTTTTCTCGATCCGCTTGGCCACGAGCGCGTTCGAGTCAACTTCGGTTCCGGTCACCCTGTCATCGTGCCCAATGCCGCGCTACAGGACAAGTCCACCCGATACTATGTGGATGCGGTGTTGCACCTGGGTCCCACCGACATGTTCGTGTCGCCTCTCGATCTGAACATCGAAAATGGCCAGATCGAAGTGCCGCACAAGCCGATGCTCCGGGTCGGAATGCAGATCCGCAACGCCGAAGGCCGGACAGCCGGCCTGTTGCTGGCCAATGTGCTCGCCCAGCGGCTTTTGGACACATTCGCAGCCACGGCCGCGGGGCCGAACGATCACCTGTTTCTGCTCAATGGACAAGGGTACTGGCTGCACAGCCCGAAGGCGGCCGACGCCTGGGGCTTCATGTTCGGCCGCACCGAAACCTTCGCCACGCGCCGACCGGCAATCTGGGAACAGGTGCACGCACACAAGATCGGGCAACTCCTGAATACCGAAGGATTATGGACATTCAAAACGATCACACCGCATGCGACCGCCGACCCGGCCACGGATCCGGCGGCAGACGAGGTTTGGATCGCGCTGTCCATGGTCGATCCGAAAGCACTCCGCAAGGCGGCAGCGAACCGCACGCTGGGCATCGACATCGGTGCCGGCATCTTGTTGCTGACAGCCGTGTGGGCCAGTTGGTCGCTGGCGGCGATGGATGCCCGCCGGGAGGCTACCGAACGACGCGCCTTCGACGAACAGGGCAAGTTGATCGACTTGCTCAACCGCACCGGTCGCATCGCCCGGGTGGGTGGATGGGAGTACGATGTCGCGGCGGACCAGCTATCCTGGTCCGACCAAGTCTACCACATTCACGGCGTGGCGCCCGGCACCCCCATCGATGTCGACCGGGCCCTCGCCTTCCATCCGCCCGATGCCAAACGCAAACTGCGCGCCGCCCTCGCCCACTGTATCGAGACCGGTCAGGGATGGGACTTGGAACTCCCCTTTACCACGGCCACGGGAGAGGCCTTTTGGGGTCGCTCGATCGGGCAAGCCGAATGGCGGGATGGCCGCTGTCTGCGGCTCTTCGGTATCTCCGCCGACATCACCGATCGCAAACGGCTCGAACTGTCGCTTGCTGCCTCGGAAGCACGGTTTCGCGACATTGCAGAAGTATCATCGGACTGGATCTGGGAAATCGATTTCGAAGCTCGGTATACATTCGTCTCCGACAAGGTACGTGATGTGTTGGGTTACACGGCTGCCGAGCTGATTGGACGATCGCCGTTCGAACACGTCGAAGAAACCGACCGCACCCGGCATGCCAAGACCCACGGCCAGGCCTTGGCCCAGGGCCGGCCGTTCCGCGACCTGGAAAACTGGTATCGGCGCAAGGACGGCCAAAGCATCTGTGCGCTGACCAGCGGCAACCCCGTGTTCGGCGCCGACGGTGCTCTGATCGGCTACCGCGGCACCGGTCGGGACATCACGGACCGCAAGCGCGTCGAGCGGGCGCTGGTCGACAACCTGACAGCCCTCAGACTTGCCCAAGAGATGGGGCACATCGGCAATTGGACGTTCGATCCCGCCGTTGGCATTCCGGTCTGGTCCGACATCGTCTACGACATCTACGAACGCGACCCGGCCCAGCGGCCACCGCACCTGGACGACCACCGGTGGCTCTACGCTCCCGACCAATACACCATCTTCGCTGACGCCATCCGTGCCGCCATCGACAGCGGCCGACGCTTTTCCACGACGCTGCGGCTCGACCTGCCGACTGGCACCACGAAATGGGTGGCCATCAGTTGCCAACCCGATTCGGTGCGGGGGCCGTGCGGCCACTTCCTGCGCGGCACGATCCAGGATATCACCGACCGAGTCAGCGATCTGGATCGCCTACAGACCCTGGACGACCGGGTCAAATTGGCAGCGGCAGCAGCCGGTGTCGGCATCTACGAATGGGACGTGCCTTCAGATCGGCTGTTCTGGAACGAACAGATGCATACCATCTACGGCATCCCCACGGAGCAGGTTCCGGCGTCGGCCGCAGCATGGGCCGAACGGGTGGAGCCGGAGGATTTCCCGGCGGTCGAGGCTGCCGTGCGTCAGGCGATCGCCACATTGGGCATCTTCACAACCGAGTTCCGTATCCGTCGACCGGACGGCTCTGTCCGGTCGATTGCTGCCAGCGGCCAAGTGCGCCAACGTACGGACGGCCGCGGCATCCGCCTGATCGGCACCAATTGGGACGTCACCGACTATCGCCAAGCCTTGAGCGAGGTGGAGGCCGCCCGGCGCGAGGCGGAGTCCGTCAACCGGGCAAAGTCGCGCTTCATGGCGCTGATCAGCCATGAGCTGCGCACGCCGCTCAACGCCATCAACGGCTTTGCCGATTTTCTTGCCATCACCGAGGCGGACGACCGCCGGCGCGAACAGCTCAGGATGATCGGCTCGTCTGGCGAAACGCTCCTCCGCATCATCAACCGGATCCTCCTCGTGGCCTCGATCGAATCCGGCGACGTAACGGCCAAGCAAGAAGCTTTTTCGCTTGCCGGGGCCCTTGACCGCGCCTTGCTCCGGTTCAAACCGCAGGCCGATCTCAAGGGATTGCGGCTGGCGACGGCCGTGGCCGCCGATGTTCCGGACCTGCTCTGCGGCGCCTCGGACCTGCTTGGTCAGGTGTTGGACGGATTGGTGGAGAACGCCGTGAAGTTCACCGAGGCCGGGTCAGTCACCGTGTCGGTGGATCGGACCAAGGATGGGGATGGCGACCTGCCGCTGCTGTTCCGGGTTTCCGATACGGGCATTGGCGTCACGCCAGAGAAACACGCGTCGATTTTCGAGCTGTTCGAACAGGGCGACGATCCACTGGTCCGCCGTGTCGGCGGTGCCGGCCTCGGCCTGACCATCGTCACCCGCATTATTGCCCTCTTGCGCGGACGCCTGTGGCTGACCTCCGATCTCGGCACCGGGTCATGTTTTTGCTTTACCGCGCAGTTCTCCCGCCCGCCACCGGGCACGGCGGCATGACTCGCGTCGGGAAAAGCACACGTACGACAGACATCGATGACCAATCCGATCTTGATGCCGGACCGCAAGCGCCAAGACCCGGTTTAACCGAGCGGTGGAGGTCAAAGGCTCGTGGCTTTGATGCGACCGCGCGGCGTGCCGAGCACTTGCTCTCGGTACCAAATGTAGAGCCCCGAACCGGCGATGATGGTTGTCCCGAGCCAAACATGCGGTTCTGGCATATCGCCGAACAGGATGGCACCGAAGGCGATCGCCCAGATCAGTGCCGTATAGTCGAACGGCGCCAGAACGGCCGGTGGCGCATGTCGGTAGGCCTCCGTCATCAGAATCTGTGCGATACCGCCGACGAGACCGAGCGCAATCAGGATCGCCAGGTCCGCGCCACGCGGCATCACCCAGTCGCCGAGCACGGCGATACCGCCGACGAGGACGCCGCCACAGGTAAAGTAGAACGCCGTTGTGCCGCTGCTATCGGTCGCACCGAGTACCCGCATGGCGAGGATAGCCACGGCATAAAAAAGGGTCGCGCCGAGCGCAATCAGCGCCGTGCCGTCCAACCCGCCGCCGGCCGGCTGGAGAGTGACCAGCACGCCCAGAAAGCCGACCGCGACGGCGGTGGCTCGTCGGATTCCGACCCGTTCTCCCAGGATCGGCACAGACAGGATGGTGGCAAACAGCGGAGCGGCGAAGGAGATCGCAACGAAGTCGGCGAACGGCATGCGCGCCAGACAATAAAATCCCAACAGCATGGCCACCAGGCCGAAGCCGGTTCTGATCGCCTGCACGCCAGGCCGGCATGACCGCAGGGCGTGCCACCCGCCACGCGGGCGCATGTACAGCCAGATTGGGAGCAGGGCCGGGAATGACCGGAAAAACACCACCTGGGTCGTCGGATAATCCGAACCGAGCAGTTTGATCAGCGAAGCCATGACCGCAAATCCGGCCACGGCACCGATGTGCAGAGCGATGCCACGAACCGTGTCGGTCTCGGCATCCACGGCGGTGGCCGGGTTGCGGCCGTCGAAATGCGTGTCGCGAGGCAAGGGTTTTCGTCCTTCCGAACCGATGGGACAATCGGTCGCAGACGCAAGGCTAGCAGCCGCCCCGCCGGACAGACTCCGATTCTGGACAAGGCCGCCTTGCAAGCGGTCGCCTGTCGGTCACCGGGCGAGGCGCAGTCTGGCTTCACGGAACGCCAAACGGAATCGGGCCCGCATCCCGGACGGCGAAAAGTCGAGCAGCGTTCCGCCACTCTCAAAGTGCGACTGGAAAACCCGGCCCACTGCCCAGGTCACGGCCCCGGCCAGCACCGACACACCGGCCCCTCCGGCCAGACTGCCTGCCCCAGGGATCACTTTTATGACGCTGACCAGGCTGCCCGCGGCCATCACCGGTGCGACTCCGGACAGGAGGGCAAACACCAGCGACTTGGCCAGGTTGGCGCGAAAGGGAACGCCATAGACGGCGCTCAAGCGCTGCACCATGCGCGTTTGCAGCGCAGCGACGGCGGCGATGTCGAAAACCGGCACCGGCACCAGACCCGAAGCCATGGCGGCAATCACCGTCGACTTGACGATATCGTCTGCCGCCAGCGTGCGTTCCAGCATCGGTCCCTCCCCCGATGCCCTGCCCGGATCGACAGATGGTGACTCCGGAGGGTCCGCGGCGGCGGCTGGCTCCGCTGTGGCCGCATGCTTGGCCGGCTCCAAAGCGGCGCACGGCGGCGGATCGACCACAAGCGGCTCGGCCACATGAGGCTCGGCCACAAGCGGCTCGGTAGGACCGCCAACCTGCGGCGGATGGTTCACGTCGCTCTCGATCCGCGGCCCGGCAACCGGCGCCCGATTGGGCCGAAGTGGGAATAGCCGATCGGCCATGCCGTTGAGCCAGGACCGCACCGGACCGGGGGACTGCGCCACTTTGGCCTGATCCCCGGCATCGATCGGCCCTGGCGAACCGGCGACACCACCCAGATCCACCGGAGGACCCAGTTGGCGCAAACGCTGCAGCAGGAAATTCGGCCCACGCAGTTCGGCCTCGCCAGCGCGGCCGACGGTCTCGGCAAATGCCAGAGCAGTATCGCGCCACACCTGGCGTTCGTTTTCCAGGGCGACGATGGCATTGACCAGTCGCCGGTTCTGGTCTTCCAAGGCCTGGACACGATCGGCGTCGTCTGGCTTGGTGGCGGCCGGTCCATCCGGGTCGTTCACGGCCGCGGCGTCTTGGGCCTGCAACACCGCCCGCACCAGGCCAGCAAAGACGACCAGTCCGACCAGCGCCACCGCCAACGCAATCTGGGCACTTCGGTCGCTCGCAATCCAAGAGAACAGGTCCGCCACCGCGTTGACCATGATCATTCGCCACTAACTGGGATTCGACCGGCGCTCATATTGGGGATGCTCACGCCCTGTCGTCCATTCGAACAGACGCCGTGGTCTGGACCGGTCCAGGCAAATGAACCTGACGCCGAATGGAATCGCCGCCGACACCATCTTCCTGGCTCGTGGCGTGATCGGTGTCATCGTCGAACACGGTCTGGGCAGCCGTTCCGACCAAACCCGATCCGGTCGGGAGCGCGGCCGGATCTGCGTCGCGTTCGGCCCAGGCCATGGCCGCCACAAGGCCAGCGACCCCGGCAGCAGCCGCGGTCACCAAGCCCCCCGGGAGCAACAACACGGCCGGCGCCGCTGCCAACGGCAAGAGCCTGCCCAGCGTTGCAGCCCGGTCCGTGTCGCGTTCGAAGCGTATGGTCAGATCACGGCACCATACCAGAAGTCGCAAGTCCTCGCGTGCGAACACCACATCGGCCGAATCCAACGGGATCGTGGCCGGCCCCTGCAGGGAGACACCGACCATGGCCTCACGAACGGTCGGTGCGTCGTTGACCCCATCGCCTACGAAACAAACGGACCGCCCCTGACTTTGCAGACGGCGGATCACAGCCACGCGCCGCTCCGGCAGTGTCTCGGCGAAATAGCCATCCATGCCGAGCATTGTGGCCAATGCCCGCGTGCTGGTATCATCGTCGCCAGACAACACGATGGTTTGGAGGCCGCGCCGACGCAAGGCGTCGATCACCTGGCGGGCCTCTGGACGCAGCTCAGGCGCGAGTTCGATCGCCCCCACCGCCGCACCGTCGACCGCAACCACGGCAGTGGAATGGCCCATTGCCGCACCGGCGCGCAGGAAGCGCTGCAGGCCCGGCGGCAACGCCACGCCATCTTGCTGTAGAAGACGCTCATTGCCAACCAGCACCGCCTTGCCGTCGATCCGCGCGGTCACGCCGAGACCTGGACGCGACTCGGCCACGGTGCAGGCCGGCACAGAAACACCGCGTGCCCGAGCATGAGCAGCGATGGCAAGGGCCACGGGGTGGGTGAAGCGTTGTTCCGCCGCCGCAGCAAGGCGCAGCACGCGTTCTCGGGCGAACAGCCTGCTGCCGCGCACGGCGACCACCTGCCGCGTCCCCGTGGTCAGCGTTCCGGCGCGGTCGAATACCATGGTATCCACCGCCGGTAACCGGTCGAAAACACCGGAATCCTTGATCACCACATCGCGCCGGACGGCGACGCCGAGCCGACGGTGCAACGCCAGACGCGGTACGACACCGGCCGGGCCGGCCGCACCGGTCATTGCCAGAGCGCCCCCCCGGGCCAGCCCCAAAGCCGGCATGACGGCCGCGCCCAGGGCGAGACCATAGGCCGTCAAGGTCGCGCCGGTCTGGAGGCTGCGCCGCTCCACCGCCGTTGGCATGTCTGCCGCGCGCGCCACGGCACGGGCAATACTGGACGCTCGCGTGTGTTCACCGGTCCGCTCTGCGCGGATTTGCAGTCGTCCGGCGAGAACGCGGCTACCGGCCAGTCCCTGCGACCCAGGGATCAAAACAACTCGATCATCAGTGCCAGCAACCAGACCGAGCGCGACGTCGGCTCGGCCTTCAGTCACCGTGCCATCGACCGGAATCGTGTCACCAGACTGGACACCGACCACATCCCCAGGGGTCAGATCGGCAACGGCAACCGACACGTCGACCCCATCGCGCCGACACCAAGCCCGGTCGCGGCTTTGACCGAACAACGCCTCCAGATCGCGGGCAACGGCACGACCGCG
>JANQJV010000170.1 GCA_028281465.1 Azospirillaceae bacterium
GCTGAACGAGGAGCGCCGGCATCCCTGCCGGCTGGACCGCCGCCATCTTGGCGGCCGGCCGCTGGGCGTGGTCCGGGCCGGCTGGAAGCCGGCGCTCCGAAACAGGGCGGCCTGAGGACTGGTCAGTGTTTCGGGCCGTTGGTATCAGGGGGCTGGTCTGGTGTCAGCGCGGCCAGGGTTGCAGTGAAGCTGGTGCGCAGGGCGGCCACGAGGGTCGGCAAATCCGGTGTCGCCGGTCGGTCGGCGAATCGTTCGATCGCCGATGCTTGAGACGACAAGGTGTGGAAGTTGAGCTGGGCTGCAGCGCCCTTGAAGCTATGTGCGGCCCGGCGCAGTCCGTCACCGTCGGTCTGCGCCAGGGCGGCATCCAACTCGGCTAGGAGGCGGTTACCGGTGCGGTTGAACGCGGCGCGCAGTTCGTTGGCGTTGTCGACCCCGATTGCCTCGCACAACATCCGAAACGATGCCTGGGCTGTCGGTGCCACGCTGGCGGTATCCGGTGCTGGTGCCAGTGTTGGTGCCAGTGTTGGTGACGGTGCCGGCAATGGCAGGACCCGGGCTGCGGGTCTGGTCGGCGCCCGGCTCCAGCGCTCCAACACTGTCCGCAAAGCGCCGAATTCGATCGGTTTGGCCAGGTGATCGTCCATCCCTGCCGCCAGGCTCCGGTCTCGATCGGTTTGGTATGCGTTGGCAGTGATGGCGATGATCGGTACCCGACCCCGGTCGGAGGGAAGCGCACGGATCATGCGAGTGGCCTCGTAGCCGTCCATCACGGGCATGTGGACGTCCATGAGCACGATGTCGTATGGCAGGTTAACCAATGCGTCGACGGCTTCGGTTCCATTAGCGGCGACGTCGCTGATGTGGCCCAGTTTACGCACCATCATGGCCAGAACGTGTTGATTGACCGGGTTGTCTTCGGCGACCAGAACGCGAAGCCGGTGTATCGGCCGTGGGGTGTCGGGCGTCTCCGGTTCGACCGCGGCCATATCATCGGTGTCGGCGAGGTCCAGCACCGTGCGTAGGGCTGCGCGCAAGGGGGCTTGTCGGACGGGTTTGGCCACACGAATCTGTCGACGATCTTTCGCGGATGGCACTCCCGGTTCGGTCGGAGTCGTGGCAGCCGGCGTATCGGTCAGCAGGACGACGCCCCGGGGGCCGGGCAACGTTGCCCCATCAACGGCGGCGAGCCCCGGCGGATCCGACAGGATGACCGCGTCGACCGGTCGGACATCGGTTGGTTCCGGTAGGGGCTTGTCGGGGGAGGCCAGGTCCGTCGGAACGGTTTCCACCGCGACCGCCCATCGACGCAATAGCCGGCTCAGCGTGTCCGCCAGTGCTGGCGGTGTGACCATCAGCAGCACCCGCGGCCGTGTGCCGTCCGGCAGAACCAGAGCCGGCGCTCTGGGCGGTGCGACCGCCGTTTCGGCCCGCTGGAGCGGCAGCGACACCCAGAACCGGCTGCCGCTCCCCGGGTCGCTGTCGAGGCCAATGTCGCCGCCCATCATGGTCACCAGGCGCCGGCAGATGGCGAGACCCAGGCCGGTGCCGCCGAAGCGCCGCCGGTTGGCGCTCTCCAATTGCGTGAAGGTTTGGAATAGCAGCGGTTGATACTCTGGTGCGATGCCGATGCCGGTGTCGGTGACGGTGAAGGTGATGCGATCGGCGCTTCCGGCCGGTTCGTCTGCCACGGTGTTGGCAGTCACCTCGACCGAAACACTGCCCGCCGGTGTGAATTTGATGGCATTGGTCAGCAGATTCAGCAACACCTGACGGATTCGGCCGACATCGCCGACGTATGGTCCGGTGACCGACGGGTCGATGTCGCTCATCAGCGTCAAACCCTGCTCCACCGCCCGGGGGGCTACCATGTCGACGCTGGATTCCACCAGCGCAACCAGGTCGAAGTCGTTTTGTTCGATCTCCAGGCGGCCGGCTTCGATTTTGGACAGATCGAGAATGTCGTTGATGATGGTCAGCAAGGCTTCGCCGGAGCGACGGATGACGCTGATCATGGTGCGCTGATCAGCCGTCATGGGGGTCTCCGCCATGATGCCGGCCATGCCGATGACGCCGTTGAGTGGTGTTCTGATCTCGTGGCTCATCATGGCCAGAAAATCGGACTTTGCCCGATTCGCGGCTTCGGCGTTGTCGCGTGCTTTGGCCAGTTCCGCCGCCAGCTTGTGTAGGTCGCGTCGCTGGGATTCCAGGTGCCGGCGGGTGTGTTCCAGTTCGTCGACTCGGTCTTCCAGTTCCTGGGTCGTTCGGTGCAACTCGGCCTCTTTGGCCCGCACGTCGGCGGCGTGGTATTCGGCGGCTTCCTTCGCAGCCAGATAGTCGGCATTGGAGGTTTGCAGCGCTTCGGTGCGTGCTGCCACCCGCCGTTCCAGCAGAGCCCGGTTGCTTTCGACCCGGCTGCGGTACCGGCTGAACCACCAGGTCACCATCACCATGCCGCCGGTGCTGGCGACGATCAGCAGCATCAGCATGGTGAGGTCGCGCCGTGCCCGGGCAGAGGCCGCACGGGCCCGCGCCCGGGCATCTTGCAACACGGCCGTCCGTGCCGTTTCCAGACGGCCTTGGACTGAAGCGGCGATGGTGCTGAACTGGTCGAACACGCTGGCGGCGGCCGCGAAATCAATCCTCAGCAATCCGGCCATCCAGACGACAGCGCCGCGGTATTCGTTCAATCGGTCAATAGCGGCAGCAATTTCTCTTTCACTGCCGAATTGCCGCAGTTGCACTTGTGACGTGGCCAGGTCGGCGATGATGCCGTCGATATGCGAGCCAATCGCATCCAATTCGGACTTGCCCGACCCATCGAGTCGGCCCACACCGGCACGAATCAGAAGGGCATACAGCGATGCGTGGGCCGCTTGCAGCCGTTCAGACACCGTTGACAGCCGGTCGGTGAGGTCCAGGTTTTGGTCGACCAACTGGTCGACGCTGTGGATCAGTGTCCGGATGCTGTCGGTGGCGACAAAGGTCAGACACCCGAGCAAAGCGATGACAACGATCGGTGCTGTCCAAGCGAGCTGCTGACTGCGCCGGCGCGTTGGTAGCGATCCGGCGCCTGTCCCGGGTTCAATGCTGTCGCCCATGTTGACCGGCCGTCTCCGTGCCGATGGTTGGTTGCAATGTCTGCTCTGTGCCGCGCGGACCTCCCGGGGGACGACCGCCGGTCGGCGTTGCCGTTTGCCGAGGCTCCAGCAGGTCGTTAGGTCGAGCGGGCGAGCGTCCGAACGTCGGCCGCCCGCGCCAGCAGGGCGTTGACGCAGGCCTCGTCGAACCCAATGCCCGCCTGGCTCTCCAGAATCTCCAACGCGGTATCGGCCGACTGCGCGGCTCGATAAGGACGGTCGCGTGTTATCGCCTCAAACACGTCGGCGACGGCGACGATACGTGCGCTCGAGGGAATCTCATCACCGGTGAGGCCGCCAGGGTAACCAGAGCCGTCGATCCGCTCATGGTGGTTGAGGGCGATCTCCGCAATGGTCTCCAGCACATCATCGCCGGTGCCAGCGAACATGCGGTGACCATGCCGGGTGTGGTCGCGCATGATCAACGTCTCCTCGGCGCTTAACGCATCCGATTTTCCCAGCAGACCGTCTGGCACCAGGGTCTTGCCGACATCGTAAAGCGGTGCCGCCAGCAAGAGACACTCGCGCAGGCCTTCCTCAAGAGCCACGCCTTCGGCAATCCACTGCACTAAACGCGTGATGCGGTCCGGGTGTCCGGCATCGTAAGCGTCGCGTTCAGCGACTGACAGCGCCCATCGGCGCAACACGGCCCGATCGCGCAGCAGGCGCGGCCCCGGCACAACCGCCGCCTGGCGGTGTGCAAGGCCGGCCGCGCGCAGGGCCAGCAGGTTACGCACGCGGGCCTTGAATTCGATGATCTCCACCGGTTTGCCGATGAAATCCGTGGCGCCGGCGGCGACGGCCCGGGATCGAACCTCGCGTTCTTCATATGCCGTGACCATGATGATGGGCACGCCTTCGGACCGCGGCGACCGGCGGAATCCGGTGATCACATCGATCCCGTCGAGCTTGGGCATCATATAGTCGACGATCAGCAAGTCGACTGTGTTGGACTCCAGCCACGTCTGAGCATCTTCTGAAGATTCGAAGCTGATAGTCGAATATTCCGGATCTGACTTCAGTAACATATCCATGAAAAGGCGGGATGTTTCATTGTCGTCGACAATAGCGATCTTCATACGGTTTCGCCTTCCCAAAGTTCTACCGACCTTGGTGGCCTCAGAATCGTCGCCGCCCAAGGTGGTGGTGATCATAGCTCCCGTGCCGTTGTGGTGTCGATGCCAAGGAAGAAACTTCACAAATGTGACAAGCCTCGGGGCAGACGGGTCGGGCCTGTGTTCGAAGTCGTGCCCGGGCGGCGCGTGCCTATGCTGGCGTGCATAGGTTGGTGGTGCGTGAAATAGTCTAACACGGGTCCCCTGTCGTTTCCGCGTGGGAGCCTCTGGCCCGGTGTTTAGACGGCGGTCGGACCGAACCGTCCGTCGCGCGACGGGTTCGCCGGGGCCATCAGTCGAGTGCAGCGCTTAGGCCGCCGTTTCAGTCGGCCCACCGAACAAGAAACTGACGGTGCCGTTGGGCAAACGGGTCCATCCGGGGAGGCCTTTGTGGGAGCGCCGACGCCTCGTCGGCCTCGTGTGCACGCCGGTGCGGG
>JANQJV010000085.1 GCA_028281465.1 Azospirillaceae bacterium
CAATCAGCGAGCGTCTTGGAAAGACCCAATCGGTTCTCGACCTCGCGCAAGAGCAGCAAGCCCGCGTCCGACGACAGGCGGCCGCCATCGAACCGGGCGGCAATCCGCTTACCGCCGGGGGGGGACAGACCAGGGAGCGTGGGTGTAAGTTCAACCATGGCGGGTGGGCCTCCTCGAAAACCGCAATATCTTGTTCACCACCAAAATATTGCCAGTTTTCAGCGGATTGCGCTACACCCGCCAGCCGCCGTGCATAATCCGGGGTAGCTCAAGAGTCCGGACATCTCAATAAGACATGGCGGAGTTCGGGGGGAGCACCCGCCAAACGACAGATCAAACAGTGCGGGCGATATAAGAATGATATCACCTGTTATGACGAGTGTCATGGCAATAGGAAACACCGCACCGGTCACATATAGATAATGATCTCGAAATTTTGCAACTGGAATTGTTACTGCTCCAAAGTTCCTAAAGACATAAGGCGCAATAAATATCATAATGATAGACGCAATGATAGATGGGTAAATCCAAGAAAAAGATGAAAGATCGATGCGGCTGAAGAAGTACAAGGCCGTTGCCCAGAATGCGACAAATGACATTGATTTGCTTAAAAAATCAGAGCTTTGAGTTATCTCAATGGATTGATCTTCAGACTCCACATTCTTCGCAACCATCGTCGGGTGGAGAATTACGAGTATTATTGTTCTGGCCCATTTTGCGTCCCATCGAAATAGAGATTTTATAATATAATCTATCATGGCACTTTTCATCTCTGCACCTTCCACTCATAAAGTGATTTAGAATGCCATCTCCCAGCTATTCGTGCCACCAAAAAAAGAGTAATACTATACCTTTCTCGTTTCTTTATCTGGTCTGTTCTGTGTGCATTGATATATAAATGAACCTACTATGAAGATCTTTTATTTCTCCATTGAGTTGCGATGAGTGGGTGCCATTGAGTGGCGGTTAATTTCGACCTTCCGTTCCAGGTGGTCAAGTCGGTTCATGGTCTGAACTTGTGTAGCAAAGCCCGCCAGACACTGGTGTAAAGACGGCCCCAGGTCAGCCACGCACCCGAAAGGAGCCCCCGCCATGTCCGCAGCCCCCGCCGACACCTTCGAGACCATCGAACCGCTGGTTGTCCGCACCGACCGGGACGACGGTGTCACCACCCTGACGCTCAACCGCGGGCCGGCGCGCAATGCGTTGTCGCGCGCTTTGATGTCCGATCTGACGGTAGCTTTGCACCAGATCAGTGCCGACTCAGCCGTGAAGGTTGTGGTGCTGGCCGGGGCCGGACCGGCCTTCTGCGCCGGTCACGATCTGAAGGAGATGCGCGCCAACCGGGGGCGCGAGCTGTACGAGGCGCTATTCCGGCAATGTTCGGACCTGATGCAAACCATCACCCGGCTGCGCCAGCCGGTGATTGCACGCATCCACGGTATTGCCACCGCGGCTGGCTGCCAGTTGGTTGCCACCTGCGATCTGGCCGTGGCCGCCGACACGGCACGCTTCGCTACACCGGGCGTCAACATCGGCTTGTTCTGCTCGACGCCCATGGTGGCGGTGTCGCGTGCCGTCGGGCGCAAACAGGCCATGGAGATGCTGCTGACCGGCGAGATGGTGGATGCGGAAACGGCCGTCCGGGTCGGCTTGATCAACCGTGCCGTGCCGGCCGATGGGCTGGACGACGCGGTCTACGGTCTAGCCAGCGCCATCGCCGCGAAATCGCCGGCTGTGCTCGCCATCGGCAAGGAGGCGTTCTACCGGCAACTGGACCTGGACCTGGCGGGCGCCTATGACTATTGCAGCGAGGTGATGACCCGGAACATGCTGTTCCGCGATGCCGAGGAAGGGATCGACGCCTTCCTGCAGAAACGTCAGCCGCAGTGGCAGGGACGATGAATCACGATAGCTATTCCGATGCCTATCTGCGCGGCATCTTGGAGCGGGTGCGCACCATCGCCATGGTGGGCGCCAGCCCGAACTGGAACCGGCCGAGCTTCTTCGTCATGAAGTATCTGCAGGGCAAGGGCTATCGCATCATTCCCGTCAACCCGCGGGCCGCCGGGGAGATCATCCTGGGCGAGGTGACGTATGCCGATCTGGCCGACCTGCCCGAGGCGGCGGATATGGTCGACATCTTCCGCAACGCCGAAGCGGCGGGTCCGATCACCGATGCGGCCGTGACCCTGGGTGCCGCCGTTGTGTGGATGCAGCTCACGGTGCGGAACGATGCGGCGGCGGCGCGGGCGGAGACGGCCGGGCTCCACGTGGTCATGGACCGGTGTCCGAAAATCGAATATGCACGTTTGTTTGGCGAAATCGGCCGGCATGGGATCAATTCGAATGTCATCACCGCCAAGCGCCGGCCGGTCAAACCGGCTCGGAAGCTCATGTGAGCCGCGGGCCGTTTGTAAGCACACCAATCCCGAAGACGAAAAACGCAACCCCGGAAAACGAGGACGCCATGAGCGAAGAAAACAGCTTTGGGTTCGAGACACGTGCCATTCATGCCGGGGCGGCCCCGGATCCGGCCACCGGTGCCCGGGCCGTGCCGGTCTATCAGACCACGAGTTATGTGTTCGACGACGTCGACCACGCCGCGTCCCTGTTCAACCTGCAGAAGGTTGGGTTCATTTATTCGCGCCTGACCAATCCGACCGTGGCCGTGCTCGAAGAGCGGCTGGCCAGCCTGGAGGGCGGCCGTGGTGCCACGGCGACGGCATCGGGGCATGCCGCCCAGGTGCTGGCGTTTTTTGCGCTCATGCAGCCGGGTGATGAGTTCATTGCCGCCAATCAGCTCTACGGCGGTTCGCTCAACCAGTTTGCCAACAGCTTTCCGCGCGCCTTCGGCTGGAAGGGGCATTTCGTCGATGGCACCGACCCGGAGAACTTCCGCGCGGCGCTGACGCCCAAGGTCAAGGCCATCTTCTTGGAGAGCCTGGCCAATCCGGGCGGCATCGTCATGGACATCGAGGCAGTGGCGCGCATCGCCAACGAGGCCGGGGTACCGCTGATCGTCGACAACACCATGGCGACCCCGTTCCTGTGCCGGCCGATCGACCATGGTGCCACGCTGGTGGTGCATTCCACCACCAAGTTCCTCAGTGGCAACGGCACGTCGATCGGCGGCGTTGTGGTCGACGGCGGCGGCTTCAACTGGACGGGCTCCGGCAAATATCCGGCGCTCAGCGAGCCCGACCCGGGCTATCACGGCCTGCGTTTCCACGAGACCTTCGGCGACATGGCGTTCACCATCCATGCCCATGCCGTCGGGTTGCGCGACCTCGGTCCTAACCAGCAGCCCATGAACGCTTTCCTGACGCTGCTCGGTATCGAGACGCTGGCGCTGCGTATGGAGCGGCATAGCCTGAACGCCCTGCGGGTGGCCGAGTTTCTAGAATCGCACCCGGCTGTGGCCTGGGTCAGCTATGCTGGTCTACCGTCCAGCCCTTACCACACCTTGGCCAGGAAGTACCTGCCGCGCGGCGCCGGGGCCGTCTTCACCTTCGGCGTCAAGGGCGGTTACGAAATGGGCGTCAAGGTCGTGGAATCCGTGGAGCTGCTTAGCCACTTGGCCAATATCGGCGACTGCCGCTCGCTGATCATTCACCCCGCCTCGACCACGCACCGTCAGTTGTCCGACGAGCGCCGGACGGCGGCCGGCGCCGGCCCCAATGTGGTGCGCCTATCCATCGGCCTAGAAAGCGCCGACGATATCATTGCGGACTTGGATCAGGCGCTGCAGAAGGCGGCGGCGTAACTGGAGACGCGGTCGGTTGCGGCGAACCGCCGCGGCCGACCGATCGTGTCGCCGCAACCAGATATGCCCCAGTTTTGAAACAACAGCAGGTTCATTTTCATTGGCACTCTACGGCGCCTGACCAGAGCGCGGGTTCGTTCAATTCTTCCATTGGCAAGTCGACTGCACTTTGTTCACCGCTAGTCGCAACGCTTCGTGCGGGTGAGGCCCAGTCGAGCGCGTTGGTTCCTCGTCGCGTTCACGCTGCCAGCGAGTATGCCGTGGTTGCTTGGCCTGATCCACAGGCAGGAGAGACGGTGGCGTCGTTTGGAGCGTCAGGAGGACGTGGCGGGATAGGGGGGTGCCGATGTCGATTGGGCCAAAAGGGAAATGGGCGTTATACCCATGGCCCGCATTGATGACAGGTTCGGTTTCGGCGCTGAACGAGGAGCGCCGGCATCCCTGCCGGCTGGACCGCCGCCATCTTGGCGGCCGGCTGCTGGGCGTGGTCCGAGCCGGCTGGAAGCCGGCGGTCCAGCCGGCAAGGATGCTGGCGCTCCGAAACAGGGCGGCCCGAGGACCGGTCATTGCGTCGGGCCGTTGGTATTAAACTGAATCCGGTGGCCGAAAAACGTACGCTTGACGTACAGGCTGGAAACTGCCAGGCTGGAAACTGCGTTGGCTCTTCGCTCGACTCACATTGCTTCGCAGTTGGGACGGCCTTCCCAGATCAATGGGATCGCTGCCAGCCGTCCGAATTCAAGATCAAACGTCCAGGTTTCACGTGCCACTTTTCGATATCTATGCCTGCGTTTGACGGTGGCCCAGGATTTTTCTCTTTGTCTCACGATGCGGTGTCTGCCTAGTCTATGGTCAGGGTTCCATAGCCCCTGAGTTCATTCATGCCAAAGATGTGGTGCAGTTCACATCTCCGGCCAAATCAGTGGTCAGAAACCAAACATTCACCCACTCGGCCAGGCCCCCTATGCGCGAGCGCATACTGAAACACAGAGAACCGACTCGGACGTTGGTCTAACCAGGTACGCGTGACACAACCGTCACGCTGGCATGGTCACCTCCAGCTTTACGAAGGTCAGCCCGAACAGCAGCAGGATCGCGATAGCCAGAATGACGAGCAGCCACTGGATCAGGGTGAACAGGTTGTTCAACTGGCCCATGGCGGTCATCAGGTTCGGGATGTCGTTGCCCTGTGTGTCGACGATCCGGCGGAAGGCATTGGCCGCCTTCTTGGTCCAAATGCCGATCAGGACATAGACACCTGCTTCCAGGAGTACACCCCAGTTACTGGCCAGTATGCCGGTCACCGCGTGCACGGCCGCCGTGATCATCAGCACCACGGCGACAAAAGTCATCTTGCGCGAGAGCGGCAAGAGAACCCGATTTTCAGCTTCGGTGAACTCGTAGATCGACTCGCTCATGGTAGCCTCGGTGCCGGTTGCGGCGCCAATGAGACCGGTGGCCGACGCGCGATAGGCTCAAGCAGGGACGGCGACCGGACTCTTTCGGCGCACCTTGGGGGGGTCAGCCCTCGTCGTCTTCGTCCTCGTCGTCGTCTTCGTCCTCATTCTCACCGTCGTCATCGGACGTCGGCTGCGACTGCTCCTGGGGCGTGTCACCGCCGCCGAGTGGCCACCAGGAGGAGGACGAACCACTGCCCTGAGCCTCGCCTTGCTGGGCCGGCGCTGCGTCGTCGTCATCGGTGTCGGCTTGGGCAAGGATAGCTGTGGCATCGGAAGCGATGGCGGTGGCCGGGGCAACGGTCGGCGCGGATAGAGCAAACAGCAGAACAATCAGCCACATGTGCATAGGACGATCCTCCGTTGTGATGGCGTCGTGATGGATGCATCGAGAGTGGACAAGATTCACGGCGTGGTCGCCGCCGGGCCCTGCACAAGGCCGTACAGGTATTGGCCGACCTGGTTGATCTGGTCCAGGTATTCCGCCCGTTTGGTTTCGGTCAGACCATTCCACCAGCGCTGCGCGTCCGCCATCAGGTTCGGGATCTGTGTGGTGACACCATTGAGCAGCGCGTCACGCTGTTCTGCGGTCATCGCGCTGATGGATTGAAAGATTTGCGCGAGATAGGTTCCAATCTCACCGCCGCCAAACAAGCCGGCCAACTGGTCTTGCCAGCCGCCGCCCGACGATGCCGTGACTGGATCGGCTCCGGCCGGCGCGGTGGCCGCCGTGTCCGCTGAGCCGAGAAGGCTCCAGCCCTGTTGCACCAGCCCCTGCAATTGCTGCGTGTCGACTTGGCCAAGCAGGGTTTGCCAATCCGTGCCGGAGGGTGGGGCTCCATCCGAGCCGTTCGCACTGGGCCCGGCAGGCGCGCTCTCCGGTGCCATGCCGAGCATCTCCATAGCGGTCCCGGCATAGCCGCTCAGCGTATCGACCCAGGTGGCCGGTTCGGTAGGCGGGGCGGAAGCTCCTGTCTGGGCCGATGCGGCCCCGGACAGGCTGGTCAGACCGACGGTGAGAACGGCAAGCACGGCAACTGGGCGCACAGCGTGTCTCCAAGATGATGGTAGCGGACAACGCCGGAAGCTCTACAACAGCCGATCAGACCCTACCAGTCCCGTCGGTTCAAGGACGACTGCCCTAGACAAAAAAAACGGGCCCCGCATGAGTGCGCTGCCCGTTCCTTCCGGGGATGATCTGCCGTGAGGGCAGCAAGATCAGCGCGAGTAAAACTCGATGACCAGATTCGGGTCCATCTGCACGGGATAGGGAACGTCCGCCAAATTGGGCGCGCGCACGAAGGTGCCTTTGACAGATCCTTCGTCCACGCTGAAGTAGTCTGGAACGTCGCGTTCCTTGGAGTCCATGGCGGTCAAGACGATAGCCAGTTGCTTAGACTTATCCTTGACTTCGATTTCGTCCCCGTCGCGGAGCTGGTAGGACGGGATGTTGACCCGTTTGCCGTTCACCCGGATATGGCCGTGGTTGATGAGTTGGCGCGCCTGGAACGGCGTTGCGGCGAATTTCATGCGATATACGGCCGCGTCGAGCCGGCGTTCCAGGAGCTGGATCAGATTCTCACCAGTATCACCCTTGCGCCGCACGGCCTCTTCATACAGGCGGCGGAACTGTTTTTCGCCGATGTTGCCGTAGTAGCCTTTCAGCTTCTGCTTGGCTTGGAGTTGCAGGCCGTAGTCCGAGGGCTTCTTCCGTCGGGCCCCGTGTTGGCCCGGACCATGTTCGCGCCGATTGATCGGGCTTTTGCCACGGCCCCAGAGATTGACGCCCAGGCGTCGGTTGATCTTGTATTTCGCTGTCAGTCGCTTGCTCATGGACTCCGATCGCTTTTTGCTTGGGTGATGTCCCGATAGGCCCCGCAGCGGTTCAACCACGGCCGGCGGGACGTTCTCCGTCATGCACGTCCACGTTTTCGGGAATGGGGCGGGAGTATACGAGTTTTCGCCGCAATGTCAAAAATACAGCGGTCCTGTAGGAGCCCGTCCATCGGGTGCACCGAACGGGAGGATCGAGTCGATGTTTATTCGGCAGCCGCGGCGGTCGGTCCGACCTGCAGGCCGTAGAGGCGCGCGTACAGGCCACCCTTGGCCAGAAGGTCGGCATGGCTGCCGGCTTCGGTCACGCTTCCTCGGTCGAGCACGTAGATTCGATCGGAATCCATCACGGTCGACAGCCGGTGCGCGATCACCAGCGTCGTGCGTCCCGCCCGCAATCGGCGCAACGCCTCCTGTACGGCCCGTTCGGATTCCGTATCCAGGGATGACGTCGCTTCATCCAAGAGCAGGATCGGAGCATCGCGCAGCATTGCCCGGGCGATGGCGATGCGTTGCCGTTGGCCGCCCGACAGCTTGACGCCATGCTCGCCGACAAGGGTGTCGTATCCGTCCGGCAGTCCGTCGATGAACTCATGCGCGGCGGCAGCCTGCGCTGCCGCGATGATGGCATCCTCGTCGGCATCGATTCGGCCATACGCAATGTTGGCGCGGATGGTGTCGTCGAACAGCGCAACCTCCTGGCTGACCAGCGCGATGCTGGCGCGCAGGCTGCCAAGCGTGACGGTGCGCACGTCATGTCCGCCCACGGTGAGCCGCCCGTCACCCACCTCGTAGAAGCGTGGAATCAGGTTGAGGGCCGTGCTCTTGCCGGCGCCGGACGGGCCGACCAACGCCACCGTGTGCCCGTGCGGGATGTCCAGGTCGACGCCGTGCAGGGCTGGCGCATCGTCCCGATAGGCGAAGCGCACCGCCTCGAACCGAATGTCGTGGCGGTCGGCAACGAGGGGGTATGCGGTCGGGTGGTCGACGATGGTCGGACGAATGTCCAGCAACTCGAAAACCCGCTCGGCCGCCGCCAGACCGGATTGCAATTGGGCGTTCAGCTTGCTCAAACGCTTCATTGGCTCGTAGGCGAGAAGAAAGGCGGTGATGAAAGACATCAACTCGCCCACGGTGCTGGCACCATCGATCACGCGGTAGCCGCCGTACACAATCACACTCACGATCGCCAGGCCGCTCAAAACCTCGCTCACCGGCGTGGTCAGGGCCGCCGTGCGGAAGGCGCGGTGGATGAGGGTGAACACCTGGTCGACGATGCGGCCGACCCGTGCTTCTTCATAAGATTCCCGTCCATACGCCTTGACGTGCCGGATACCCTGGAAACTTTGGTTCAGGATGGTGGACAGGTGACCGAGCTCCTCCTGAGTCGCGGCCGAGACGCGGCGCATGCGTTTGCCCATGCGCGCCACAAAGGCGCCCGCCAAGGGAAACGCAATGAAGGCGCCGAGAGCGAGCACCCAGTCCTGGTAGAACATCACACCGACCAGGATGGCCAGCGTCAGCGTGCTTTTGGCGATGCTGGTCATGCTTTCGGCGAGTGCGCCGCGCATGACCGTGACGTCGTTGATGACCCGGGAAATCAGTTGACCGGCCGGCGTGGCATGGAAATAGGCCAGGTCGGCGCGCAGCAGATGCGCGAACAACTGATTCTGCAGCCGTGCCACGACGCTTTGGCCGACATGGTTCATCATGACGCTGTGCACGTAGTCGGCACAGCCGCGCACGGCGAAAGCGGCGAACACGGCCAAAGCAATGGGCAGCACCAGGGATCGATCGCGCTCTTGGAACACCACATCCATGACCGGTTCCATGAGCTTGGCCATGGCACCGGTGGTGGCCGCCGCCAGGGTCATAAAAGCGAGCGCGACGGCCAGGGGACGGGCGTGCGGTTGCAGATAACCGCCGGCCAGCCGCTTGATCAACGGCCAGCTCGGGGTGTGCTGCCGGTCGGGATCGTCGCGGTGGTTGCTCAGGAGCGGCAGGAATTGTTTCACAGTGTGTCGTCGCCGGCTCACACGGGGAGGCGTGCCGGTCCACAGTCTTTCCGTTCCGGGATGCCGGACGCTGCTCGCCGCACGGACTGGCGTGGCTTAACACGCAGCGCCGGCAAACTCAAAGACCGCATCGTTTGCGCCGACAAACCGCTGCCTTGTTGGCAACTTCATGATTTTGACGTCTTTTTCGATTAGACGAACAAACCCCGGGATCGGCGTCGCTTCGGTTTCCGGCGGTCCTTGGCGGAGGAGATGCGGCATGGGCGAGCCGAGCGCCGACGGCACTCACACCGGGTCCACGCTTTCGGCCGAGGGTGATCTATCCCAAGAGACCACGCGGGTCGATGGTGTGGCGGACCGCGTGGGCGCCGTCTTGGACGAGGCGACCCTTCGACATGTTTCGGTTCTGTCCCGCCCGCCCATGGGGTCGGCGCGTATCAGCGGTCATATCACGGTGCGCGGCTCCGTGGGTCAAGGGGGCATGGGACGGGTTCTGCTTGGCCAGGATGAACGGATCGGGCGCGACGTGGCGGTCAAGGAGCTTTTGACCGACCAGGTCAGTTCGCCGGAGAGCGTGGCTCGGTTTCTGCGGGAAGCACGGATTACCGGCCGGCTGGAGCACCCAGGAATTGTGCCGGTCCACGAATTGGGCGAGCAGCCCGATGGTCGCCCATATTATGTGATGAAGTATGTGCGCGGGCGGACGCTCGCCGATGCGTTGGCGGACGCCAACCGGTTGCCGCCGGACCAGGCCGCATTGGCCCGCCACCAGCTTTTGGGCAATCTGATCGCCGTTTGCGATGCCATGGCCTATGCCCACGCCCAAGGCGTGGTGCACCGGGACCTCAAGCCGGGCAACATCATTCTGGGTCCCTTTGGCGAGACGCTGATCCTGGATTGGGGGCTGGCGCGGACGGAGGCCGGTGACGGCCGGTTGCCGAACGCCGGTGACCGGACCGGCGCATCCTGCCAAGCTGCGCAATCTGTCGATGGGCCTGGTCACGCCCATCATGCCGATGTGACGCGACAGGGCGATGTTTTGGGCACGCCGGCCTACATGGCGCCGGAACAGGCCAATCCCGGGCTGGGCCCGGTGGATCGGCGCAGCGACGTGTTCGCGCTGGGGTGCATCCTGTTTCACGTGTTGGCTGGTTATCCTCCGGTGCGCGGTGCGCCCGCCACCGTGATGCAGAGGATGGCCGACGATCAGCCGCTGCCGTCGGCCCGCAGCGTGGTCGCCGATGGTTCGGTTGATCTGGCGGCGATCTGTGACCATGCCTTGGCCAAGTCACCGTCCGCGCGGTTTGCCGATGCGGGTGCCATGGCGGTGGAGCTGCGCGCTTGGCGCGATGGTCGGTTGGTGAGCGTCATGGACTACACACCCCGGCAGCTCATGCGACGTTTTGTGCGACGCCATCGGCTTGTTCTCGGGGCCGCCGCCGTCACGGCACTGGCGATCCTGGGCGGTGCCGCCCTCGCCATCCGATTCGGCCTGGAGGCCAACCAGGCCCGCCGGGTCGCCGAGGCAGCTCAACAGCGGGCGGAGACGGCCTTGTTCGACATCACCACCGGGTCCGCCCGCACGCTGGCGGTGGCTCAACGCACCGCCGATCGACTCGAGGCGGCCCTTGACAATTTGATCGCTGATCTGCGGAGGGCAGCGGTGCTGCTGGCCGACACCATGGGACCGTTGCGGCATCAGCCCGTGTCGCCGGCAATCGCCGGTGCCCTAACCGGTCTCGGTGCGCGCCATGACCACGTCCTGGCCGTTCTGTTCCTTGACGGTGACGGCATCGTCCGAGCCGTGCATCCGCAACGCCACGCGGCCCGCAGCTTGGGCGGTGCCGCGAAGCCCGTGCTCTAGACCCCGCAAAACCCCGGCGAGCACCTCACAGAGAGGGCGTAGTTTCTTGTTAGGTCTCACCGTCTGCCGCCGTCCCGCAGAGGATGAACCTCTGGGCGGGTCGTGGCCACATCCCGGAGCGCCGACGCCCCGTCGGCCC
>JANQJV010000187.1 GCA_028281465.1 Azospirillaceae bacterium
GCCCAGCGGCCGGCCGTCAAGATGGCGGCGGTCCAGCCGGCAGGGATGCCGGCGCTCCTCGTTCAGCGCCGAAACCGAACCTGTCATCAATGCGGGCCAGGGGTATTACACACCAGCGGTCCTTTTTCGCGATTCCCGCCTAAGCGGTCCGGAAAACCGCATGGATTCGGTGGACCTGCTTCTGCAGGCCGTTTTCGGGCGCCGCGTTCGGATATTGATACAAACCGCGGCGCGCTCGAGACTCCCCCGATGGCCCGTAACCGCCTCTGGACAACCGACTAACATGTTGTTTTGATTGGTGGAGCCAACCGGGATCGAACCGGTGACCTCTACAATGCCATTGTAGCGCTCTCCCAGCTGAGCTATGGCCCCGACCGGCGGCAGACTGGGAAACTCCGCCGCATGCACCAAAGATTAGTGCGAAACGAGACAATTAGTTAATCTGAAGCTGCCTGGAAAGGCAAGGGGAAAATCGATCGTGCAGCCGATTTTCCCGCAGCATCGACAAGCGACTCCCTCAGGTGCGTTCGTCGTCGTCACTATCTTCGACGTCGACGACTTCGTCCATGTCGTCCTCACCCAACTCCGAAGCGTCTTCGATCAACACATCCTCTTCCTCGTCCGTGCCGTCGGCCTGGGAGGCATCACCCTCAAGTTCATCCATGGCAACATCGTCGTCGACCTCATCGGCCACCGTGTCCTCAGCCAGATCGATCTCGTCATCCACAGGCGGCGGTGGCTTCTTCACCTCCTCCACCGGCACCGGCCGGGTGCGGCGCGACCGCAACAGAGCTTCCGGATCGTAAACGGTGCCACAGTTCGGACAGGTCGGCGGCATCCGCCGCAGATCGTAGTATTTCTGGCCGCAATTCGGACAAATGCGTTTGGTGCCCCATTCCGGCTTCGCCACGCCAAAACACTCCTCAATCAACCCGAACGACCTGAACGCCTGGCCACCGAAACCGGCTGGCGATCCTGACGCGCTGTCGGCAAGATCGTGTCGGTTGCCACGTCCTTCCCGCCCTGTCAAGCCGGAAATTCGGCCGGCCCTCCGAGGCCGGTACGGCGGAAACCGGCGCTACGGTTTCCGGCCTCTGGCCACCGTGCTAGACTCCTCTTGGCTGTCGTCCCACTCCGCTGTGCCCGGTCCACCATGTCCTCCTCACCATCAGACCCCCGCCCCATGTGCGCCGTCCCGTGCGGTCCGCTCGCCGGCACCACACCCGTACCCGGCGACAAATCAATTTCGCACCGCTCCCTCATCTTCGGCACGCTGGCGAACGGCCGCACCCGGATCACCGGTTTGTTGGAGGGTGACGACGTCTTGTGCACCGTGGCCGCCATGCGCGCGCTCGGCGCCACGGTCACCCGCACCCCCGATGGCTTCTGGCTGGTCGATGGCGTGGGGATCGGCAGGCTGCAGGAACCCGCCGGCGTGCTTGACATGGGCAACAGCGGCACGGCGGCACGCCTGATCATCGGCCTGGTCGCCGGCCAGCCCATCACCAGCGTCTTCGTCGGCGATGCGTCACTCAGCCGCCGCCCCATGGCCCGCGTCATACGACCACTGGAACAGATGGGCGCCCGGTTCCTGGCGCGCACCGGCGGCCGGCTGCCACTGGCCGTGGCCGGCAGCGCCACCCCCACGGCCATCACCTACGCACCGCCCGAACCGTCGGCCCAGGTGAAGTCCGCCGTTTTGCTCGCTGGCCTGACCACACCGGGTTCGACCACCGTTGTGGAAGCGGTGTCGACCCGCGATCACACCGAGCGCCTGCTGCGTCATTTCGGCGTCCCCGTCACCACCGCCGACCATGGCGATGGCGGGACTCAAATCACCGTTCAGGGTCCAGCGCCGCTGACTGCGGCCACTGTGGCGGTGCCTGGCGATCCCAGCTCGGCCGCCTTTCCAGTCGTCGCCGCCATCACACGGCCCGGTTCGTCGGTTCGACTCACCGGTGTCGGCCTCAATCCCCGTCGCGCCGGTCTGTTCACGACGCTGCTGGAAATGGGGGCCGATCTGAAACTGGAACGTCAGCGGCTTGAAGCGGGCGAACCGGTGGCAGACATCTTGGTCGGCGGCGGGCCCCTGCGCGGCATCACCGTACCGGCGACGCGCGCCGCCACGATGATCGATGAATATCCCATTCTGGCCATGGCGGCAGCCTGTGCCGACGGCCCCACCCACATGCTGGGTATTGGGGAGCTTCGGGTCAAGGAGAGCGATCGGCTCGCCGCCGTGGCCGAGGGCCTAACCGCGTGCGGTGTCGACGTCGATGCCGGCCCCGACAGCCTGACTGTGCACGGTACGGGCGCACCGCCCCGTGGCGGTGCCACCGTCGCCACCCACCTGGACCACCGCATTGCCATGGCGTTCCTGATTCTAGGCGGCTGCTCCGAAAACCCAGTCACGATCGACGACAGCCGTATGATCGATACCAGTTTCCCCGGCTTCCGTTCTCTGATGACCGGACTTGGCGCCACCATCACCTCTGGCTGACCCCCAAAACCGGCCCAAGCCGGCGGGCGGCCAACCAAGTCATGCGGCGAAATTCGTATCGTGGTTGCTGACGATGCGCTCGATTTCGTCGGCGTCAATCTTATGGCCGGTCCGTTTGGACAGCGATCGTGCCGTGGCATGCAAGGCCGCGTATTTGGCGTCCTGCCCCTTCATGCCCTTGCCGCGGGCGATGAGAAGGGCCTGGACATAGGTGCTCATGGCCAACGTGCTCAGGCTGCTCGGCATTGCGCCGCCTCCGCCGAAAACCGTCCCGACGGGCTGCCGCCTTGCCGCTACGGGGCTGCCCCCGCGCCGAGCATAGCGCTGCTGCGCGTCGACGCGCACCACCCATCACCGCAAGCACTCTAGGTAAATCAGGGCAAAATGGGCGTCAAGTGATCTTATGGAAGCCGCCGCAGCGCGGCAAGTCGGATCGCATCCTCTGATGGGGGATAAGATGTTGTGGGATGAAAAACCAAAAAAACCTAAGCACCATAAACCGCCATCAACACCAATGCGTTGACGGTTCAAATCAGAATAATTAAGAGAACCGGGCAGGCGCGTCCGCATTATAGATCGGCAGGCGCTACGTCTTCTATTGCTATCTTGCACATGGCCTGTCACCCGTGCCGGCTTAGCCGCTGCCACCACGGTGCGGCAGGCGCACGGGGCCCGCGTCACCCGAGGACGCGGTGTCGGATGCCGCACGCCGACGGCGGCGGGCCGCCCCAAAATCCACCTTGACGACGGTGACATTCGCGAGCATGGCGCGGCCCACCTCGGTGAGCCGACACACTTCCCACGACGGTTTCAGCGGGTTGTTGAACCACGGCTCGGCCCATCCGGCGCGCACACACGTACGCACCAGGCCACTGCTGACCCGTTGCCCGGCCTCATCAAACAACGGTAGTTTCCCGCCCGGCTGATCCAAGCCGCGCCGAAGCCACGCCAACTGGGCCGCCGTCGGCTCACGTTGCGCTGGCTTGCGCCCGCCTTTTCGGCCGGAAGTGCGCTCCTCCATGCGTCAAACGTCCTTCGTGACCGTGTTGCAGGCAGGACCGATCATTCGGGCTCTGACATCACTGGCTGTATAGACTACCATGTGGCGTGTGTGCCAGCATGCCCGGCCGATCGCTACCGGTCTCGGCTACAGGTGGGTGTTCGTCGTGACGTCAAAGCCATAGGCCAATGCCGGCTTGGAGGGCCCCATGTGCTTGACCTTTGCCTATATCACCACCGGCTCGGTTCAGGAGGCGCGCGATATTGGCGAGCATCTCGTGCGCGAGCGGCTGGCGGCGTGCGTCAACATTCTGCCGACCATGCATTCGCTGTATCACTGGCAGGGTGGCATCGCCGAAAACCAGGAGGTGGTGCTGATCGCCAAGACTCGGACCGCCCTGTTCGAGGCCTTGACGGCTCGCGTCCAGGCGCTACACAGCGACGACACGCCCTGTGTGCTTGAGCTTCCGGTCGGGCGCGGCAGCGCCCGGTATATCGACTGGCTGATGGCCGAGACGGCATCGACAGCGTCCTTGGCCACCGGAACCGATGCCGCGACACCAGACACCACCACTCAAGAATGACAGGCATGCACGGCAGCGTGCTTGCCGCCGATTGTGCCAAATGCGACGATTTGCGGTCTTGATCGGGAGAGAGTATCACCATGGCTGCCCGCTCGTCGCACCTTGCCGTCGGTTTCAGCTTCATCGGGCACAGCCTGATGCATATTCACGCTGGCCTCTACCTCACCATCGTGCTCGCACTGGAAGATGCTTGGGCGATGGGCTACGACGAGCTGATCCGGCTTTGGACCTTTGGCGCCTTGTTGATTGGCCTGGGCGCGCCGCTGGCCGGCTGGCTGGCCGATCGTTGGAGCGACCGCGGCATGATGGCGGTGTTTTTCCTGCTCACCGGCGGCGGCTCGATCCTAGCCGGACTGGCCGATGGTCCGTTGGTGCTGTGGATCGGCCTGGCCGCCCTCGGTCTCGGGGCATCGATCTACCATCCCGTCGGCATGTCGTGGCTCGTCAAAAACGTCGTGCACCAGGGCCGAGCGCTCGGCTATCAGGGCATCTTCGGGAGCGTCGGTGTGGCTGTGGCGGCGCTGGTGGCGGGCAGCTTGATCGATGCTTGGAATTGGCGCGCCGCGTTTCTGATACCCGGCGCGGTGACGGTTTTCTTTGGTCTGCTGCTGGTTGGCGCCATCGCCGGCGGTTGGGTGGAGGACCGAACCGAAGACCGCAAACCACAGCCGGCGGCCAATCGCCGGGATGTCATGCGCGCCTTTGTGGTGTTGTCCGTCACCATGCTGTCGGCCGGCATGGTGTGGAATGCGCTCCAGGTGGTGATGCCAAAGTGGTTCGAAGCCGAACTGGGCGATCTGGTCGGCGACAGTGTGCTTGGCATCGGCGGTTTGGTCACGGCGGTCTATCTGGTCGCGGCGGTCCCGCAGGTGCTGGGCGGCTATTTGGCCGACCGTGTCACCGTGAAGACCATCTACTTGGCCTGCTTGGGTTTGCAGTTGCCACTGTTGGTGGTGGCGACGAGCCTGGGCGGCGTTGCCCTCCTGGCCTGCGCCGTGGCCATCCTGATCTTCCTCAGCCTGCAGATTCCGGCCGAAAACGTGCTGCTGACCCGGTTCACGCCGAGCGGCCGGCGCGGCCTCGCCTTTGGTGCCAAATTCATCCTGACCTTCGGTGTCGGACCGCTCGCGGTGGAGATGGTGGCCCTGTTCTACCGCTGGACCGGCGCCTTCGACCTGTTGTTCATGACGCTCGCGGCCTGCGTGGTGGTCGCCGTGGTGGCTGCCCTGCACCTGCCGGGTGAGCGCCGGTACGCCGGCACCACGCCGACAGTGGCCACCGCTGCGGCCGGCGGCGGCGACTGACCGGGCGCTGACCGACCATGACGGGCGGACAGGCAACCCCAGGCGCCGCGCCACGCGGTGATTTTATGGCACGGCATTTCGCCCTATTCAAATTGGTGCTGATTGGGATACTGGGCCTGGTTCTGCTCGTGCCTGTGGCCATGGTGGGCGCGTTGGTCGCGGACCGGGGGGCGCTCAACGACGCCGTGGTGCGCGAGATCGGCGAGAGCTGGGGCGCATCCCAGCTCGTTGTCGGGCCGATGCTGGTGGTGCCTTACCGCTTCACCGAGACGGAAACGGTGCAGACGCCCGGGGGCGTGGAAGCAAAACAGCGCATGCGGATCGAGAACGCCTATTTTCTGCCGGAAGCGCTGGATGCCACGGTGACCCTGGAAACCCGAACGCTGCGTCGCGGTCTTTATGAGGCACCGGTGTATACCGGGACCGTGGTGCTTTCGGGCAGTTTCGCGAAACCTGACCTCAGCGGCCTCGACCTCCGGGGGGGCACGGTGCAGGGACAGAGCGTGCGATTCTCACTGGCCGTGAGCGACTTGCGCGGGGTACGCGGACGGCCGGTGCTGACCTGGGGCGATACCGAACTTGACCTGCAGCCGGCGGCCTTGTTACCGCGGTACAATTCCGGCGTCCACGTGGTTTTATCGGACTGGGACAGCCTGCCAGATCGGATTCCATTCTCTCTGGCGCTGACCTTGAATGGCAGCGCTGGCATCCGCCTCGCACCGTTCGGCCGCGTGACCCGAACGTCGATGGTTGGCGACTGGCCGGACCCGAGTTTCGGCGGCCGTTTCCTGCCGGCCGACCGCACGGTCACGGACGAGGGCTTCCGGGCGACCTGGGACATCAGCTTCTTCGGGCGCAGCTATCCGCAGGCCTGGACCGACGCCGGCGGACCGACTGTGTTCGCCGGCAGTCTCGACTCCTACGGCGTGACACTGCTCACCCTTGTCGACACCTACCGCAAGGTGGAACGAGCGCTGAAATACGCCGTGCTGTTCATTGCCTTTGCGTTTGCCGTGTTTTTCTTGTTCGAGGTTCTGCTCGGCTTGGCGATCCACCCAATCCAGTACATGCTGGTCGGTGCATCGCTCTGCGTCTTTTTTCTGTTGCTCCTATCCCTTTCCGAGCTCATCGCCTTCGGCCCCGCCTATGCCCTCTCCGTTTTGCTCTCGATCGGCCTGGTCGGCGGCTACACGGCGTGCATCGTCCATAGCGCCCGGCGTGGCGGATTGATGGCATTGGGTTTGGGGGCCGGCTACGGCTACCTGTACGGGCTGTTGCACCTTGAAGACTATGCTCTGGTGCTGGGCGCCTTCGGCCTCTTCGTCCTGCTTGCCGGCATCATGGTGGCCACCCGTCATGTCGACTGGTATAATCTAGCGCCACGGACGCCGGGTCGCCCCGCTCCGTGAGTCGGACGCCACGCTCCCCCTGAGCGAGGGGTGGTGTATTTTGGTATGGCCTGATGATTGATACCCCGGCGTGTCGGGGGCAGCCCAACGACCCACCGGACTCTGTCGACGGCTCAGTGACGGCGCGAACGGGCGTCGGCAGTCACGCCGCGGCGAGAACCGATGTGCGGAATGCCACCCCCCTCCGGCACGTCGACCACCGGTGGCGGTCAACCGACCAGGGATTCTTTCATTTTCATGTTCTCGTACTCGACCTCCGACAGACGCTCTTTCAAGACATCGAGCACCGACAGGAGGCCAACCGCCCTGCCGTGGTCCATCACCGGCATATGCCGGAAACTGCCTTTGGTCATGCGCCGCGCAACCTCGTCGACACCGTCCCTCGGCGAACACGTCACAACATCACGAGTCATGATCTCGGCGACCGGCCGATTGAACAGGTCCAAGCCCCACCGCCTCAGGCCGCGAATGACGTCCCGTTCGGTGACGATGCCGACCATGGTCGCCGTGGCATCGACCACCACCAGCGCACCGGCCCGGAGCGCATTCATGCGATCGACCAGATGGTGGATACTGTCGTCGGGTGCGATGCCGAACTCGGTGGCTTGGCTGCGCCCCAAAATGGTCGTCACCGTGGGCTGATCGCGCACACCGACCGCCCGTTCGACACTGGGTTCGCGCGGTTCCCCTTTGCGTACATCGGTAACGAGCGGGCCGCGATAGGACGTGGGTGCCATGGCCTGTCTGACCTCCTCCGGGATCGCGAGTCTGACGGGCGCAGCACCTATGGCAGGCAGCCGGCCCGAGTGTCTAACTGAAGCACGAATTCGTCCATGCGACCAGAAGAAACTCCAAATCGGGAGCAGGACCGAGCCGCTGCGCCCGAGAGGGTGAGGATGGTCGCACAACGGCCGGGCGAGGCTGGCGCCCCCGGGCGGTTGTGCGAACACCGTCAAGGCCAAAAGATCCTCCCTCATCCCCTCTTGCCGAAGCGGAAGCGCTGTTCGTCCCGCCCTTCTTCCAGAGTTTTTTTCCGCTCGCACTGGTCTCCGGAACCCGCTTTAGGCTCTTTGGTTTTCCGGTTTTGGGGGGTGGGTTCCGGCCCGGCGCCGGTCGTACCATCCGTCGGACGGTGCCACCTTGCCCCAATGCCGCGCCCTCGTGGCCACCGTCCGTCCTCCTTGAGCGTGTGGGGAGTCTGTCCTGTCGCCCTGTCTGTACACACCGCAGGCTCCCAACCGCCCGGATCACACCGGGCTGCCGTTTCAACCCCCGGCGACACGGCACGCTTCGATGCCGGGGCAAGGCAAGCGCAACGCCGCGTTGCCCCTCCAGGTCGACCGAAAGGTGCGGAACACCTCGGCCGTGAGCGGTTTGGAGATGTAAAATCCCTGGATTAGATCGCAGTCGCGTGACCGGACGAAATCAGCCTGCAGCCAGGTCTCAACCCCTTCTGCCACCACCGACAAGCCGAGCGTGTGCGCCATGGCGATGATGGTGTGCACCAACGTGGCGTCACCGGGGTCGATGCTGATGTCGGCGATGAATGACCGATCGATCTTCAAGGTGCGCAGCGGGAACCGCTTGAGGTAGCTGAGCGAGGAGTAGCCGGTGCCGAAATCATCGATCCCGAAACTTACGCCCAGATCGATGAGTTTATGCATGAGGGTGGCCGTTTGGGTTACATCGGCCATGAACAGGCGCTCAGTGATCTCTAGCATAAGGCGCTGCGGCGCAAGTCCCGTATCGGCCAGGCATTGCCTTGTGATCTGTACCAGGTCGGAATCGCGGAACTGCTGTGGCGACAGGTTCACGGTGACCATGGGGACCGGCTCACCCGGCAGCATCTGCCAGGCCTGTGCCTCGGCACAGGCTGTCCGCAGTGCCCAAACGCCGAGGCTACGGATGAGGCCGCAGTCTTCGGCCATGGGAATGAAACGGTCGGGCGGAACCTCGCCGAGCTCGGGGCTGTGCCAGCGCATCAGCGCTTCCGCCCCAATCAACCGCCCGGATGCCGCGTCCACCAGGGGCTGGTAGACCAGAAACAGTTCATCCCGCTCCAGAGCGTGCCGCAGCCGGTTCTCCAGCGTCATACGCTCGACCGCCTGACGGTCCATCTCGGGCGTGAAGAACCGGTAGCAGCTCCGCCCACCCTCCTTGGCCTTGTACATGGCGGCATCGGCATTGCGCATCAGCACCTGTGGGGCGGTACCGTCGGTCGGGTAGATGGTGAGGCCGATGCTGGCCGAAACGTGAGCTTCGTGACCGTCGAGGTGGAATGGCGGCTCGAAAGCGGCCAGGATGCGTTCGGCCACCACTTCTGGATGAAACGCAGGCGCGACGTCTGGAATCAGCACCAGGAATTCATCGCCGCCGAGCCGTGCCACGGTATCGGCGTCACGCAACACGCCACTAAGCCGCTTCGCACCCTCGATCAACAAGCGATCACCGGCCTGGTGACCGAGCGTGTCGTTGACGCGTTTGAACTGGTCCAGATCGATGAACATCAGAACGACACGTCGGCCGTTGCGATGAGCCGATGCCAAGGACTGTGTCAGGCGGTCCAAGGCGAGGATGCGGTTGGGCAACCCCGTCAGGCTGTCGAAATTGGCCTGGTGCAGCAACCGCTTCTCATACTCCTTGCGGACCGTGATGTCCTCGTTGAGCGCCACGTAATGCGCCACGGTGCCGTCCGGATCACGGATCGGCGAGATCAACACGTTCACCCAGTAAAGCGCACCATCCTTGCGCCGGTTCAGCATCTCGCCACGCCATTCCCGGCCAGCCAGTATCGTCGCCCAAAGCTCGGCATAGACCTCCGGCGGCGACTGGCCGGATTTGAGGAGGGCGGGGGTGCGTCCGACCACTTCGTCGGCCCGGTAGCCGCTCATCCGTTCGAATCGGGGATTGACGTACTCGATCACACCGCGGGTATCGGTGATGGTGACGGCGGTCGGGTTCTGCTCCACGGCCGCCGACAGCTTGCGCAGGCTGGCCTCGGCGCGCCGACGCTCTGCGATTTCCATTTCCAGTTCGTGGGTGCGCGTGGCGATGCGTAGCTCAAGGGTATCATGGGCCACCTTGAGCGCTTGTTGCGCCAGGCGGGTTTCGGTTACATCCGTCCCGACACCGCGATAGCCGAGAAACCGCCCGCATTCGGAAAACACCGGCTTGCCGCTGACCCGCACGTAGCGCCGCACACCGTTGGCCGCGCGCAGCCCGTATTCGACGTTGCGGAATGGCCGCTGAGCGGCCAAGGCCGCCTCCAGAGCCGACCACGGATCCACACCGGTGGCCGGGTCATCCATGATCGGCAGTTCGCTGCGCCGTTTACCGATGATATCCGTTGGCGCCAAACCGGTGGCCGCATAGAACCGGCCGGAGACGAAGGTAAAACAATGGTCGGCGTCGGTCTCCCAAAACCAGTCCGAGGCCGATTCGGCAAAATCGCGCATGCGCTGCTCGCTCCGGCGCATGGCCGCTTCGGCCGCACGGCGCTCCCGCACCTCGTCTTCGAGCGCCCGTGTCCGCTCCACGACACGGCGCTCCAGGTTATCGTGCGCCTGGCGGAGCGCTTGTTCCACCTCGACCCGATGCCGAATGTCGCGGGCCACCAGAACCGCTTTGTCAACCCCGTCGGCCATGGTCGTACGCACCGTCAGCTCGACCGGAATGGGCCGACCGGTGCGGTCGAAGAAGCGGACGCGCCGCGGTTCGAACAGCCCGGAGCCGTTGGAGTCGGAGTCGGAGTCGGAATCGGAGTCGGTGCCGATGAGTAACGTACAGCCGTGCGGTGACCGGCCCTCCGCAGGGTCCAGGTCACCCAGCCCCAGGGTCAGCAGCTCCGGTCGGCTGTAGCGCAAGGCCCGGCAGGCGCCCTCATTGGCATCAAGGATGCGCCCAGAGCGACAGTCGACCACCAGGATCAGGTCAGAGGCGGAATCGATCAGAGATCGGAAATGCTCAAGTTCCGAATTGCGGCGGCGCAACTCGGCATAGTGACTTTTGCGGACCGAACGCTCGCCGAGGCCGATGATCTCTTCCTGCAACGTGTCCCATGATTGCGACATGCCCACAAACCTCTTTCGTGGAACGGTCGTCAAAGGGCCGCTTCGTACACAACCTCAAAGTCGCACCGGTTCGGACGACGCTGATTCGTAACGATACACGGATCGACGAGCGCGTTGGCAGCCAGAAACGCGACGTCCGACCGGCCGACGCCATGATTGCTGAGCGTTGCTACCACACCACAGTCCCGGCGCAGGGTTTCGAGTTCCATGACCAACGAGTCGCACGGCGTCGTCGAGGTCACACCGCGTGCATCAAGTCCGATCACCTCGGTCACACGGCAATGGCGGTCCGATGTCCCGCCATGACTTAAAAGCGATAACATGTGGTAACAGTATGGCGATGCCATCGCCATGGGCAAGATCGTGGCCGCCATCCCGGCTGTGCGCCATGGCATGCACCGCCCCTAGGCTCGGGTTGGAGAACACCAGGCCGGCCAAGAGGCTCGTCAGCATCATGGCGGTTCGGGCTGTTTCGTCCGGAGGGTCGGCCCACGTCCTCTTGAGGCTGACGCGGATCAGCCGGATCGCCTCAAGCGCCCACAGATCGCCGAACGCGCGCTGGCCGTGGAGACGAAGTGGCGGCCCGGATCGGTCGATTTCAGTGACGCCGTCACGGCTGGCGAACCGGCGCCGACTCTCGGTCATCAACGCCATCCCCTTGGCGCAATCGAGCATGCGGCCGCCACCAACAACGACCACCACCACCACCTCACATCCCACCACCCAAAACCGGTCGGCGCCGGCCGCGACTCCCCGGGTCCGAAGCATGGGAGACACCTCGGCGGCGAGGTCCCTGGGAATGGCCCAAACCTCCAGAGCGCGGCACACCTCTTGCTCCCAGCCGGCGACTGGAAGACCCGGGTCGATCACCAGGACGGCCTTCGTGCCACCAGAGTGGGGCCGTAACACGCGACAAGCAGACGGCCGCCGGCACGGCACACAAAAAGCGGAGCAACGAAATGCAACCATTCGCATCCCAACTGCGACTGCATGACGCACCTGGTTTCCGCAAGGCTGAAAGTCTCAATAAAATCTGACATATGCCCTTGGCACCGTTGGAGCATCCTGGACGCAAGACCCCTCTCCGACCCGGCGCTGGAGACGGTCATGTCGTCCGACCGCGCTGCGACCGCGTTTTGATCCGCGGTGACGCATGGACCAGGTCCGGCCATGCCACGTGTCTCTCGGCGCTTCGCACCGTAGGGTCAGCTCCCCGTCCGTGTTGGTGAAGGGGAGTGTGAACGGTTGCAACGTATTTTGGCACGTGCACAAACTCACACAATGACACGACCCGCCAACCTACTGATCGGCCCAAGCACTTACAGTCAACCATCGATTAAGTCTGAAAGAAAACACCAACAACTGGCGCCATCCCCAACTGAACACTGTTCTTTGGGTTCATCCATGGATCCCCAGCCCCGGTGGTTCCGGCACCGGGTCCTGGCGGTGCACCGGTTGGTCCCACAGCTTTCCGTCGAGGATCATGCCTGCGATGTCAGTGCTGATCGCCTCCAGGAGTTGTTCGCCCTTCTCCGGCGTCGCGGTTTCGGCGTCACCAAGCACGCCGGTGTCGGTTTTGGCGGCGAAGGACTGCCAGCTGTAAGCCGCGCCCCACGGCCCAGGGCTGCCGCCGCCCGTCTTGCCTTTGGCGGTTGCCAAGAGATCGGTGCGCACCAGGTGCGGCGTCAGGGCCATGACCATGGAGGTCTCGGCCTCGCAGGCATGGTTCACCGTACTTTGCCGTTCCAGGATTTGCCGCTGGCGCGACAGCGCCGCCGCCGGATAATCCAGCACCACCACCGGGACGTCTGCCTCCTGCGCCAGCCCGTCGGCGATTAGGCGATTGGCCATGCGGTTGCCACCATGGCCGTTGAGCAGGAACAGGCGGCGGAAACCGTGCCGGCGGATGCTGCGGCAGACGCCACGAACCAGGGCGACATAGGTCTCCAGATCCAGGCTGATCGTGCCGCCGAACGCCATGTGATGCTCCGACATGCCGGACCAGATCACCGGCGTGACCACCACCGGCTGGCGCTCCGCCACCCGAACGGCGGCACGACGGGCGACCTCACCGGCCAGAAGAGTATCGCAGCGCGTCGGCAAGTGCTGGCCATGCTGTTCGATCGAAGCGGTCGGCACGATCACCGCCGCGTCGGCGCGGGCCAAGGCGCGCAACACCGGCGCTGTCAGGTTCTCCCACAACACGTCTGTCATCATCCGATCCGTCATCGCTGCGTCACCTCCTCCTCCGGAGGACCGACGATGGATCGGGTCGGATGCGGCGTCAAGACTGCGACCATTGACCTGGCTCCGTCGATGAGGGACGGTCCGGTTTTGGTCTAGGTATCGCGTCTTGGTGCGACGCCAGGCCGAGATCGGACGGAAAACTGGACGTAAAGGACGGGTGCATGGCGGTGCGCATCGGTGCCGATATCGGCGGCACCTTCACGGATCTGGTTCTGGTCGACGACGGCGGCGACCGATTTGGTTTTGGTAAGGTTCTGACCACGCCGGACGCACCGGACCGGGCGGTGGAAGCGGGCGTCGCCGAGTTACTGCACGACGAGAACCTGGATGGATCGGCGGTGTCGCACGTGGTGCACGGCACCACGTTGTTCACAAATGCGCTGATCGAACGCAAGGGCGCGCGCACGGCGTTGATCACCACGGCTGGTTTCCGTGACGCCATCGAGATCGGCCGCGAGCACCGCGCCGACATGTATGACCTGGGTATGGCGCGGCCGGTGCCGTTGGCGCCGCGCCACCTGCGCTTCGAGGTGTCGGAACGCGTGTTGGCCGACGGCTCGATTCTGCAGAGCCTGGACGACGCCGAGGTGATCGAGCTGATCGCGAAACTGCGCGCCGCTGGCGTCCAGGCCGTGGCCGTCTGCCTGCTGCACAGCTATCGCAACCCGGTGCACGAACGGCGCATCGGCACTCTGCTGCAGGACCACGCACCCGAACTCGCCTGCTCGTTGTCGTGCGACGTGGTGCCCGAGCTCCGCGAGTACGATCGCAGCTCGACAACGCTCGCCAACGTCTATGTGCAACATCTGGCGGAACGCTACTTGGGACGGCTGCGCCAGCGCTTGGACGCTCGGTCGGTCACCGGCCCACTGTACGTCATGCAGTCGAATGGCGGCGTGTGTACGGTCGACACCGCCGCCCGCCTGCCGATCCGCTTGATCGAGTCCGGTCCGGCCGCCGGGGCCCTGGCCGCGGCCCATTACGGCCGGCTGATCGGGTGTTCCGACCTGCTCTCCTTCGACATGGGCGGCACGACGGCCAAGCTATGCGTGATCGAGGGTGGTGCCCCCTTGATAGCACCGGCGTTTGAAGTCGACCGTCAGGATCGCTTTAAGAAAGGTAGCGGGTTGCCGGTCAAGGTGCCGGTGATCGACATGATCGAGATCGGTGCTGGTGGTGGCAGCTTGGCCCGTATCGATGGCCTGGGACGCCTGACCGTCGGGCCGGAGAGCGCCGGCGCGACCCCCGGCCCGGTGTGCTATGGCCGCGGCGGCACCGAACCATCAGTGACCGACGCCGACCTCGTATTGGGCTGCCTCGATCCGCGTTTCTTTTTGGGCGGACGCATGCACCTGGATCGGGAGGCCGCGGCGGCGGCCATCGCCGAGCGCATCGGCCGCCCGCTTGGGCTGGACGCAGTGGCGGCGGCCTGGGGTATCCACCAGCTCGTCAACGAAAACATGGCCTCGGCCGCGCGCATCCACGCCGTGGAGCGCGGACGGGAGGTCGGTCGCTTTGCCCTGTTCGCCTTCGGCGGCGCCGGCCCCGTCCATGCCTATCGGGTGGCCAAAATCCTCCGCTGTCCGCGGGTGGTGTATCCGCTCGGCGCCGGTGTCATGTCCGCCGTCGGGTTTTTGACAGCCCCCTTGGCCCTTGATTTCGTCCGTTCTCGGCCGGACCACTTGGAAGCCCTGGACTGGGACACGGCCAACACACTGATCGCAGCGATGGAGGATGAGGGCCGGGCGGTGTTGCGCCGCACCGTGCCGGACGCGCAGATTGGCTTCCGGCGCTTCGCCGATCTGCGCTATCGCCGCCAGGGCTTTGAGCTGCGCACATCCGTGCCCGCCGGCCGGCTCGGCGCGGATGCCGCCGGCCCGATCCGCGCGGCGTTCGAACGACAGTACGCAGCCGTTTATGGCCACACCCTGCCCGACCTGGGCATCGACGTGGTCAACTGGCGCGTCATCGCCGAAGGACCGGTGCCGAACCTGAAGCTGCCGACACCGACCACGTCGGCAACCGGTGCATCGGACTCGGCCGAACCGGCAACCAAGGGACACCGGGCGCTGTATCTGCCCGAGGTCGGCGGTTTTGCCGAGGTACCGGTGATCGATCGGTATTCCTTGACGCCCGGCACGCGCTTCTCCGGACCGGCCGTGGTCGAGGAACGGGAATCCACGGTCGTGCTCGGACCGGCGGCACGGGTCACCGTGGATGAAGGCTTGAATTTGTTGGCCGATCTGGACCACGGCTGAGGAGGCACGGACCATGGATCAATTAACTCTGGAAGTGCTGTGGAACCGCCTGGTCAGCGTGGTCAACGAGCAGGCCGCCGCCCTCATGCGCACCTCCTTCACCTCCATCGTGCGCGAAGCGGGTGACCTGTCGGCCGGCGTCTTCGATCGCCGCGGACGCATGATCGCCCAGGCCGTCACCGGCACCCCGGGCCATATCAACTCCATGGCCACCTGCATGGGCCATTTCCTGACCCGCTACCCAGTGGACAGCCTGCGCCCAGGCGACGTGCTCATCACCAACGACCCATGGAAGACCGCGTCGCAGTTGAACGACATCACCGTGGTCACACCGGTGTTCCGCGGCGCACGCTGCGTTGGGTTTTTCGGCAACTGCTGCCACGCCCTGGACATCGGCGGACGCGGTCTGAGCGCGGACTCGCGCGAGGTGTTCGAGGAAGGCCTGTTTATTCCGGTCATGAAACTGTATGAGGCCGGCCAGCCGGTGCAGCCGGTGTTGGATCTGCTCGCCGCCAACGTCCGCACGCCGGACGAAGTGCTCGGCGACCTGCACTCCCAGATCGTCGGCAACGCCGTCGGCGCTAAACAGCTCTTGGCTTTTTTGGAAGAGTTCGGCCTGGAGGACATCGAGGCCCTGTCCGACAGCATCGTGGCGCGCTCCGAGCGGGCCATGCGCGACCGCATCGCCGCCCTGCCCGACGGCACCCATAGCTATGCGCTGACGGTGGACGGGTTCGATGCGCCGATCCGCATCGAGACCCGCGTCACCATCGCCGGCGATACCATCACCGTCGACTACACCGGCAGCTCCGGGCCGGTGCCGCGCGGCATCAACGTCACCCTCAACTACACCACGGCCTACACCACCTACGGCATCAAATGCGCCGTCTCGCCGGACATCCCGAACAACGAAGGCAGCTTCCGGCCGGTGACGGTGACGGCACCGCCGGACACCATCCTGAACGCCCAGTTCCCAGCCGCCGTCGGCGGGCGGCACCTGGTCGGCCATTTCCTGCCCTCGGCCGTGTTCGGGGCGCTGGCCGAAGCGCTGCCGGACCGCGTGCTTGCCCCGGGTGCCGACGGACTGTGGGACACCCAGATTTTCGGGGAAGACCCGGACACCGGCGAACGCTTCACTTATGTCTGGTTCGCCTCAGGCGGCGCCGGCGCCCGGGCCGACCAGGACGGCTTGTCGGCGACCGCCTTTCCCAGCGGCATCGCCGGGGTGCCCGCCGAGGTAATCGAAACCCTGTCGCCGATCGTCCTGCACAGCCGCGAATTGCGGCAGGATTCCGGCGGCCCGGGCCGGTTCCGCGGCGGTCTAGGGCAGAGCATGCGGCTCACCGTACGCGGCGATCGGCCTTTCGTGTTCTCCGGCCTGTACGAACGCCTGCGCCATCCGGCGCCCGGGCTGCTGGGCGGCCGGCCCGGCGCGACCGGCGCCCTGCGTACCCGGCCGGACACGGTCGTCATTCCCCCGAAGCTCCGCACGCCGGTCCCTGCCGGCACCGAAGTGACGTTGGACCTGCCCGGCGGCGGCGGCACCGGCGACCCGCGTACGCGGCCGGCCGAAACGGTGCTGGAGGATGTGCACCAGGGCTATGTCAGCCTCGAAGCGGCCAAACGCGACTACGGCGTGGTGATCGACCCGGAGACGCTGACCGTCCGTGCCGACGCCACCGCAGCCCTGCGCCGTGCTTGACAGACTGGCAAGAGCGAGCCACTTCGAGGGTGATCGGTTAGGAGACCGACAGGGGATGAGGTCGATGCAAACGACGGCGAAACTCTCGGAGGATCTGGTGACCTTGCGGCTGTCGCCAGACGCGCGCGAGGCCCTGGAGTGGATCGCCCGCGAACGGGGCGGTGTACCGCTCGGGGAGGTACTCCGGCGCGCCATCGGGACTGAGCGGTTCTTGATGAGGAAAGTTCGCGAAGGTGCTTCGATCATCATCGAGCAACCCGGCGAGCAAAGGCGAGAAATACTGATGGGTTAGAAGCGATTTCTTGGAGCCGACGTAGAAACCGGGACTCGGCCCGACCAAGCCAATAAGGACGGGCAAGATTGCGCTGGCGACGTTGATCGTGTCATCGGCTGGAATGCCGAGAAAGAGAAACCCGAACAGTAGAAGGAGCACGGCAATCGGGAGCAACCCGAGGATCGTGATGGCAAGAATGCTCCGCACCCGCTCTTGCTCAGGTGTGATGCAACCGGGCAAGTCCGCCGGAGACCCACCCTCAAGGGTCGCGGGGTCCGCAGGTGATACGACCAGGGTCTCATGATCGCGGTTTCCCATGTCACCCGCTCCTGGAAACTCTGCCGTGCCGATCGATTTTCACTGGTAATGCTCATGATCAGGCTCGGCCGCCGCTTCGCCGACCCCATTGTGGGACCCTGGATCAAAACGGCAACAGGACAGAAGGGGAGCGATAAATCTGGCTCTGTAAACTGTGTATGGAGTTTCCGGCTATTGAAATGATGCCAAACCGATCATCTTCCCGTCGAATGGAGCCGTGTACTCTGATTCCATAAACAGTCCCATCCGGTATCCACGATTCCCCGCCTCCGACCACCAACCGAGGAACCACCACCATGGCGATGGAATACCTGCACACGATGGTCCGGGTCACGGACCTTGAGCAGTCGCTCGACTTCTACTGCACCAAGCTAGGGCTGGTCGAAACCCGGCGCGTGGAGAATGACAAGGGCCGGTTCACGCTGGTGTTCCTGGCCGCCCCGGGCGACACCGAAACGGCCGAGAGCCGCAAGGCACCGCTGGTCGAACTGACCTACAACTGGGACCCGGAGGACTATACCGGCGGGCGCAATTTCGGGCACCTGGCCTACCGGGTCGACGACATCTACGACACCTGCCAGACGCTGATGGATGCCGGCGTCACCATCAACCGTCCGCCGCGTGACGGCACCATGGCGTTCATCCGCTCGCCGGATAACATCTCGATCGAACTGTTGCAGCGCGGCGGAGCGCTGCCGCCGAAAGAACCGTGGGCCTCCATGGCCAATACGGGCGTCTGGTAGGCCGGCAACAGTACCGTCAATGTGGCCGGACGGGGGCTATTGCGGCTGGAATTCCGCTAACGTCCGGCGTACATCTGTTTCGTATGGTCAAAAGGTCAGGGGGCGATGACGCCTTTCTCCTTTTGCTTGAGACGGGCTGTGCTGGCGAATGCAAATCTCCGTGCCGGGTCACACCCGGATGCCGTGTTCGGCCGCTGGCGGCCGAAGCTCTGGGGGTTTGCCTACCGCATGCTGGGGTCGTGCAGCCGGGCCGACCGGGTCGCCGAGACCATTGCGCAGCGATGGTCGGGCGTCTGCCGCTCGGCCACCATGGTCAATCCGCGGCTGTGGCTGATGGTCGCGGCTGTTACGCAGTGCCAGGCCGAAACCCGCGCTGCCAAACGCCGCCATGAGTTGCCGCTCGGCCCCTGGCTGCCGGAACCGCTGGTTGGACCATTGACACCCGGTGCGGCCGACGTCGCTGGCGACGACAGCATGTCCTTTGCGTTCCTGATCGCGCTTCACCGGCTGGGTCCGGGCGAACGGGCGGCCGTCTTGCTGCAGGACGTGTTCGGCGCTAGTAGCGGCGAGATCGCCACCAGCCTGGGCAAGAAGCCAGCAGTGTGCCAGCAAATGCTCAAACGGGCCCGGCGGCGCCTCATCCAACCGGGCCGGCGCTCCACCATGGCCACGCACGACCGCGACCGCCTGACCAATGGCCTGTTCGCGGCCTTGCGCAGCGGCGACGGCAACGACTTCGCAGCCCTGCTGACACCGGATGCCGAATTGCGCTGCGACGGCGGTGTGATTCCCGGTTCACCGCGCCGCTTCATCAAGGGTCGCATGCCGGTGGCGCGCTTCCTGGCTGGTCTCTTACAGAAACAGCCCTTGCCCTTGTACCCGGTGCCGCGCCTGGTGAACGGCGTGCCGGGCCTGATGATCTATGCCGGCGGCCGCATGCTCGGGACACTGGCCTTCACACCGGACGCCCGCGCCGGCAAGATCGCCGACATCTTCCTCACCCGCACCCCCGACCGCATGTCGCTGGGAGAAGCGGTCTGATCCCAGTCGGGTGCGAGTGCCAGCCCAAAAGCCCCTTTTTCCCAGCCCGGCGTGGCCCGTTCCAGTCCATGCGCCACCGCGGATGAAAACGTGACAAGACCCTCTCCCACTTTGGCTGCTACGGGATGCACACAAGTTGAAAAACACAACCAAATCAATGTAGTACGAATCGTAGGTTGGGGCACGGCGCACATTGACCTCAGATTTCCAGGACAAGCACATATGCGCCGTGCCCCAACATCTGGCGTTTCCATTGGTTGGTAGGCCCGATGTTGTGACGATCGACCCCGAAGCCCTCGATACCCGGAGAACCGTGCCGGCAGATCGCCACAACCTACGGAAATACAAAAGAAAGGTGTGTGAATCCCGCAGCACTTTGGGTGGGAGAGGGTTATGGTGGCCGGAGTCGGCCGATCGAGCTGCGACCACGTTTTCGTCCACGCTGACATATGGCCGAAGCGGCCGATGCGGTGGGTCTCTGCCAAGGAGAAAATGGCCACACGGCCCAGGCCCATCCCCGGCATGCGTCGTGTCGTCCCAAGATTTCTAATTGATCCCTGCATCTCTAAACTGT
Organism: Azospirillaceae bacterium; assembly: GCA_028281465.1. Classification (GTDB taxonomy): domain Bacteria; phylum Pseudomonadota; class Alphaproteobacteria; order Azospirillales; family Azospirillaceae; genus JANQJV01. The sequence goes on from JANQJV010000187.1 coordinate 20,024, forward strand.
CATCAAAGCTGGGTAGTCTCCCCGCATCGTGAGGAATGGTTAACCATCACGAAGCCATCCACGGGAGTCACCTTCCATGCGTTTGATGTTTCAAACCAGCCTCTTGGCCGGTGTGGCCGCTTTTGCGCTGACGGGCGCGGCCGAAGCTGCCTGCCCCGCCGTCACCGTCGCCGACATGCAGGGTCTGGAACCCACCTATCCCCAGCAATTCGAGCTGGCTGAATTCGAAGCCGCCGCCGATTGCGATCTCGCCTTCTCCGAAAACCCGGCGATCGCCGACCTGAACGGCCGCATCCTGGGCAATGGCGATCTGCTGCCGGTGGACGAACGCCTACCGGCCGAGCCGCTGGTCGTGGCGCCATACGACGCCATCGGTCAATACGGCGGTGTGCTCACCGGCCTGTCCAAGGCGACCGAGTCCGGCACCTCCGACGTGCTGTCGATCCGGCACGTCAACTTCGTGCGCTATTCCGACGACCTGCAGACCCTGGTGCCGAATGTCGCCAAGGCCTGGGAATGGAACGGCGACTACACTGTGCTGACCATCACCCTGCGCGAGGGTCACAAGTGGTCGGACGGTCACCCGTTCACCGCCGAAGACGTGGTGTTCTGGCACAACGACCTGATCCTGAACCCGGACGTCTATACCAAGACCCCCGACCGCTGGCTGTTTGCCGGTGAACCGGCCACCGTCGAAGCGCTGGACGCCGTCACCGTGCGCTTTACCTTCCCGGTGCCGACCCCGGGCATCATGAACCGCTTTGCCGTCGACTACGGCCAGCCGTTCCAGCCCATGCACTTCCTCAGCCAGTACATGCCCAAGTACAACGACAATGCCGACGCGCTGGCGGCCGAACATGGCTTCGAGAACGGTGCCGCGGTCGTCGACTTCTACTACGGCGGTTCGGACTGGAAGGACGTGCCCTCGCCGCTGCTGAAGGACGATGCCAAGGCCGTGGCGCTCGGCCGCGCCGTGGTGCCGACCCTGGAGAGCCACATCGTCATCGAGGATACCTCCGAAGGCCGGCACCTGGTCGCCAACCCGTATTTCCACCAGGTCGACACCGCCGGCAACCAGCTCCCGTACATCAATGAAATCAACGAAGAATACGTTCAGGAGAAAGAGGTTCAGAACCTCAAGATCATGAACGGTGAAGTCAGCTGGAAGCAGCAAGCCGTGTTCCTGGAAGATTTCCCGCTGCTGAAAGAGAACGAAGGCCAAGGCAATTACACCATCTCCTTCGCCCCAACCTTCGGTGAAAACATCTTTTACGCGTTCAACCGCACACACCAGGACGAGGTGCTGCGCGAAATTTTCAACGACATCCGCTTCCTGCGTGCCATGTCGATCGCCATGAACCGGGACGAGATCAACGAGATCGTCTATCTCGGCCAGGGCGTGCCGATGCAGGCCACGCCGGCCGAGCACAAGACGGTCGCCTTCGTCACCGAAGAGCACCTGACCCAGGACATCGACTACGATCCGGACCGCGCCAATGCGCTGCTCGACGAGATGGGCCTGACCGACAGCGACGGCGACGGCGTGCGCGAGCGCCCGGACGGCCAACCGTTGGTGATCCGGCTCTTGTACTCCACGCAAGGGGCGCCGGAGAAGATCCACGAGCTGGTGCGTGACTACTGGAGCGCGGTCGGCGTGCGCGTCGACATCAAGGAAGTCACCTCCGACGAATACCGCGCGTCCGGCAACAATAACGACCTGGATGTCACGGTCTGGAAGAACGACAACAGCGCCGGCCCGACGATCAGCCAGGACTCCATCGGCTTCGTGCCGCCGTTCGGCGACTACTTCAACCCGGGCACCGGTTTCGGCTGGGCCGCCTGGAAGACCAGCGGCGGCAGCGAAGGCATCGAGCCGCCACAGGTCGTCAAGGACCTGTGGACCCTGTCGGAAGAGTTCATCCAGAACGTCATGGGCACTGAGCGCTCCAACGAGTTGGGGGCGCAGATCATCGATATCCATGTCGACAACCTGTTGAAGATCGGCACGGTCGGCGACATCAAGGGCCCATTCCTGTACCACAACACCCTGCAGAACGTACGGCCGATCACCGCCAAGTCGTATGACTTCTACTGGACCTACCCGTACCGGCCGACCCAGTGGTGGTTGGCGCAATAATCCGGTGACGACACCGGCCGGGGCGGCCCCCGCTGCCCCGGTTCTCCGGGTGGTGGACTGCTCGCTATGATCCGTCTCGTTCTCGACCGCTTCGTCGGCATGGTCTTCACCATGGCGCTGGTCTCGCTCTTGGTGTTTCTGATCATGGAGTTGCCGCCGGGCGACTATGCCGACCGCTATGCCTTCCGCAAATACTCCGGCACCGGGGTCAATGTCACCGAAGGCGACATCCAGGCGATCCGCGAAGACCTGGGCCTGGATAAGCCGCTGGTGTTCCGCTACGTCGATTGGATCGGCAATATCGTGCTGTACGGCGATTTCGGCCAGGCCTTCGCCTTCGAAACACCGGTGACCAAGGTCATCGGCGACAAGGTCTGGCTCACCCTGGGCATCCTGTTCGCCACCCTGATCGTCACCTATCTGATCTCGATCCCGATCGGCATTTTCGCCGCCGTCAACCGCGGCTCGTCCGGGGATTATCTTCTGACGGTGTTTTCGTACCTGGGTCTGGCGCTGCCCAATTTCCTCTTGGCCCTGATCCTCTTGTACTTCGCCAACCGCTGGTTCGGCGCCGACATCGGCGGACTGATGTCGCCGGCGTTCGAGCGTGCGCCCTGGTCCCTGGCCAAGCTTTGGGACGTGATCGCCCATCTCTGGCTGCCCGCCTTCGTGCTCGCCTGGTCGGCCGTCGCCTACCAGTTGCAGACGGTCCGTGCCACCATGTCCGACGAGTTGAACAAACTCTCGGTGACGGCGGCCCGCGCCCGCGGCGTGCCGGAAACCAAGCTACTGATCAAGTATCCGGCCCGCCTGGCCATCAACCCGGTGGTGTCGACCATCGGCTTCGACGTGAACCGCATCTTTTCCGAGCTGCCCATCGTCGCCGCCGTGCTGGGCCTGACCGAATTGGGCGAATTGCTCCTGCGGGCGTACCTTGACCTGGATATGTACGTGGCCGGAGCCATTCTGCTCATGCTCACCTTCGCCATCGTGTTCATGAATTTCGTCTCCGATATTCTGCTGGCGTGGCTCGACCCGCGCATCAAGCTGGGGAGCTGAGCCATGGCCGTGACCGACGACGTTGGGGCCGTCGGGGCCGCTCCGGCGCTGACGCCGAAACAACGCCGTGCCGCCGAGCGGGAACGCAAGCGCTTGCTCAAGTACTACTCCGCCTCGCAATGGACGTTGATCTGGTGGCGCTTCCGGCGTCACCGCGCCGCCATGATCGCCTTCGTCATTCTCGGGCTGATGGCCCTCATGGGCCTGTTTGCCGAGTTTGTTGCACCGTATGGGCCGACCACCCGCGACGTGCGGTACCTATCCGGTGCGCCACAGATCCCCATGTTCTGCGACCACAACGGCTGCTCGCTGCGCCCGTTCGTGCACGGTGCCTCCACCAAACGCGATCCGGTCACCCTGCGCGCCATCTCCGTGCCCGACCCCGAAAAACGGGTGTATGTGGCGTTCTTCACCCAAGGCGAGCGGGTGCTCATCCTCGGCCTGTTCCCCACACGCACGCACCTGTTCGGACTGGACGACCGGCAGACCAAGCTGCACCTGTGGGGGACGGACGATCTGGGCCGCGACGTGTTCTCGCGCACGCTGTATGCCACGCGCACGTCCCTGTCCATCGGTGTGCTCGGTGTGTTGATTTCCTTCGTGCTGGCGCTGATCATCGGCGGCACGGCCGGCTATTTCGGCGGCATGACCGACAATGTGATCCAGCGCCTCACCGAGGTGATCCGGGTCATTCCAGTCATCCCGCTGTACATGGGCCTGGCCGCGGCCATGCCAAAGGAATGGTCGACCACCCAGGTGTACTTCGCCATGACGGTGATCCTGGGGCTGTTCGGCTGGCCCACCCTGGCCCGGCGCGTGCGCTCGCAGCTCCTGTCGATTCGCAACGAAGACTATGTGGTGGCTGCCCGGCTGGCCGGGGCACGGCCGGCGCGCATCATCGGCCAGCACATGCTGCCCAGCTTCACCAGCTTCATCATCGTCGATCTGGTGATCTCCTTCCCGTACATGATCCTATCGGAAACCGCGCTGTCCTTCGTCGGCCTTGGGCTGCGCCCACCGGCGACAAGCTGGGGCGTGCTGTTGCAGCAGGCCCAGAGCATCCGCGTCATCGAGCAGATGCCCTGGCTGTTCATCCCCGCCGTGTTTGTGGTGGTGGCAGTGCTCGCCTTCACGGTCATCGGCGACGGCCTGCGCGATGCCGCCGACCCCTATTCGGAGGCCCGCTGATGGAGCCGCTGCTGACGGTCGAGAACCTCACCGTGTCGTTCCGCACCGATGAGGGCCTGATCACGCCGGTGATGGGCGTCGGGTTCACCGTGTACAAGGGCAAGACCCTGGGGTTGGTCGGCGAGTCCGGCTCGGGCAAATCGGTGTCGACCAAGGCGCTGATCCGGCTCTTGCCCGGCTCGGCGCGCATCGCGCCGGACTCGCGCATGCACTACCGGGCCAAATCGGGCGAGCTGATCAAGATCGAGACTCTGGGTAACCGGGGGCCGGCGATCCGCCACCTGCGCGGCGGCGAGATCGGCATGATCTTCCAGGAACCCATGGCCTCGTTCAGCCCGGTTTACACCATCGGCAACCAGATCATGGAGGCAGTCCGCCTGCACCGCGGCCTGTCCGGCCGGCAGGCCAGGACGCTGGCCGTGGACATGCTGGACAAGGTCGGCATCTCAAACCCGCGCGACCGAGTCGACCAGTATCCGCACGAGCTGTCCGGCGGCATGCGCCAGCGCGCCATGATCGCGCTCGCCCTGTCGGCCGGACCAGCGCTGCTGATCGCCGACGAGCCGACCACGGCGCTCGACGTCACCGTGCAGGCCCAGGTTCTGGAGTTGATGCGCGGCCTGCAGGACGAGCTGGGCATGGGCCTGATCTTCATCACCCATGATCTGGGCGTGATCGCCCAGATCGCCGAGGAGGTGGCGGTGATGTATCTGGGCACCATCGTCGAGCGCGGGCCGACGCGCGCGGTCATCCGCGCGCCGCAGCACCCCTATACCCAGGGCCTGTTGCGGGCGATCCCGAGCCTGGACCGGTTGAACGACCGGCTGCAGGCGGTGCCGGGCGACATCCCCAGCCCGCTGGAGCGGCCCACGGGCTGCGGCTTCCACCCCCGGTGCCCGCACAAGATCGCCGGCCTGTGCGACACGACGGCCCCGGCCGAGACCGCGGCCGGCCCCGGGCGCCGGGTGCGCTGCTGGCTGAACGAGGAGAGCGGGAGGCCCGCGGCGTGAACGAAACCCTGATCGAAATCAAGAACCTGGAGGTCCGCTTCCCGGTCCGGTCGCGCGGCGTGTTGCGGCGCCAGACCCGGTATCTGCGCGCGGTCGACGACGTCAGTTTCGACATCCGCAAGGGTGAGACCGTGGGTCTGGTCGGCGAGTCCGGCTCGGGCAAGACCACAGTCGGCCGCGCCATCCTGCGCGCCATCGACCCGACCGGCGGCCAAGTGATCTTCCACACGCCGCAGGGCGACATCGACGTGTCGCATCTTGAAGGCGAGGACCTGCGCCGCTTCCGGCGCACCATGAACCTGGTGTTCAAGGCCGGGCCGGTGGAGCTGTCGCGGCTGTCGGGCGAGAGCTTGCGCCTGTTCCGGCCGCGCATGAGCCTGGTGTTCCAGGATCCGTATTCCTCGCTCAACCCGCGCATGACCGTGCGCGACATCATCGCCGAGCCGCTGGTGGCCAGCGGCATGATGCGCAACCGCGACGACGTGGACGCCCGCGTGCGCGACATGGCCGCGCGCTGCAAGCTGAACCTGGAGCACCTGCGCCGCTTCCCGCACGCGTTTTCCGGCGGCCAGCGCCAGCGCATCTGCATCGCCCGGGCCCTGGTGTCGCAGCCGGATTTCGTGGTGTGCGATGAATCCGTCTCCGCCCTCGACGTCTCCATCCAGGCCGAGATCGTCAATCTTCTGAAGGATCTGCAGGAGGAGATGGGCGTCGCCTTCCTGTTCATCGCCCATGACCTGTCGGTGGTCGCCCAGATGTCGCACCGGGTGGCCGTGATGTATGTCGGACGCTTCGTCGAGTACGCGCCGACCGAAAGCCTGTTCTTCCAGCCGCGCCACCCCTACACCCACGCGCTGCTGACCGCCATCCCGCAAGCCGACCCGGACGCCGACTTCCACCCCATCCGCCTCACCGGCGAAATCCCCAACCCGCTGGCCGCCCCCGAAGGCTGCCGCTTCCACACCCGCTGCCCGCACGCGCAGGACCGCTGCAAAGCGGACATCCCGGCCTGGCGCGAGATCGCGGACGCGCACTTCGTGGCCTGCCACTTCGCAGAAGAGTTCGATTTCTCGCGGCCGAGGGCGTGAGCGCGCGCTTCGAGCAAACGTAGGGCGCGCTTCGAGCGCGCCGCAGCTTGCACACACCCCTCAACGCCGTGCCCGGTCGCAGCGTGCTGAAGCTCGCCCTTGTCTGTCTATGCCAACGCTTCGCTGCTTGAGCACAGTTGCCACCGGCCCATCATTCGCGTCTTGACGCCATGCACCGGGGGATGGCCTGATCTCCTACTATTGTATGCGACCGTTCCAGACCGACAGCCGATGCCGACCCGCCTG
>JANQJV010000327.1 GCA_028281465.1 Azospirillaceae bacterium
ACCGGACACCGTCCGCCGTCCGCGGAGCTGTGGCCATCCGACGGCGGCCCCCGCACCGGCGTGCACACGAGGCCGACGAGGCGTCGGCGCTCCCACAAACGCCTCCCCGGATGGACCCGTTTGTGCCCAACGGCACCGTTCGTTTCTTGTTAGTGGAAAAATGGAAGACTCTTCGGATGCCGGACTCGACCGCATCGACCGGGCCCTGCTGCGCCTGTTGCAGCAGGATGGCCGACTCAGCAACGCCGATCTGGCGCGCATGGCCAACATCAGCCCGGCCACCTGCCACCGCCGCACGCGACGGCTGTTTGAAGCGGGAATGATCCGCGGCATCCACGCTGCGGTGGTGCCGCACCGGGTCGACCGCGGCGTCCTGGTGATCGTCGGCGTCGTCCTCGACCGGTCGACCCCGGAGAGCTTTGCCGCCTTCGAATCGGCAATCTTGCACCTACCCTTCGTTCTCGACTGCCACTTGGTGGCTGGCGATTTCGACTTCTTTCTGAAAATCCGCGTGCGCGACATCGCCGATTTCAATCGCCTGCACGGCGAGGCCCTGATCGCCCTTCCGGGTGTTCGTCAAACCCGCACGTTTTTCGTCATGAAAGAGGTGATCGACAACGCTCCATTGGCATTTTGAAAGAATGGTGCGACCGGCCGGCGTCGGCGTCACGGCCAGTCTACACGCCTGGACCCAACAGTTGCCGGTCCATCCCCTCATCCACTGCCTGATCGGAAGCGCGGGGCATCCGAGGCTGGCATCCGGTGCCGCTTCTGCGGACGGTACAGGTTGCCGTTTTCCGGAACAAGCAAGTCAGTAGCGACTCTTCTCCCACCCCATGCGCCGTTCAATGCCGTACACTGCGTCCCGCCAGGACTTGGGACAGAAGGCCGGACGGAGGCACCATGCGGCTCGTAGGGCGGATTTTGGTTTATGGGGTCAGCATCGTTGCACTGGCTGTCGGGCTGTACAGTTTTCTCACCAACGCCAAGATGCGTTCGGTGCTGGCCGATGTGGAGAGTTCGCGTTTCGAGATCATCGGGGCGGAGGTGCGCGCCACGGTCGAACGGACCTTGCGCATCGGGTTGCCGCTCGAGGCGTCCACCAACATCCAGAGCGTGGTCGACCGGACCCGTGAAGACACACCCGAAATCCGCTCCTTAATCGTCTTCGACGACACCGGCCGCCAGCTCTATGAGGCGGGGCGTCCCGTCGATACCATGGCGTCGGAGCAAGACCGCCCGCGCGTGCCCCAAGACTGGGTGCGGGCTCTGACCCAGAACAACACGCCAGCAGTGCTGCGGCTGCGCGCGGCCGAAGGTGGACGCTTGCTGATTCCGATCCTGGGGCCGCGCGGCACGCCAGCGGGTGGTGTGGCCCTCGCCTTCGCCACGGCGGACGCGGATGCCATCGTGGCGCGCACCACAGCACAACAGTGGCGGATCGGTGCGGTGGCCTTGATCGTCGCCAGCCTGATCGCCGGACTCGCCACCATCTTTCTAGTTCGGCCGCTCGCCAATCATTTCCGGCGCTTGGAGGGCGGCGTCAAAGCCATCAGCGCCGGAACGACCACGCCACAATTCGACGACCACGCCGCCAGAGATGCCGTCGCCGCCGTCGCCGGCCCGGCCGGCACCATCGCCGCCGATCTGGACCACCTGGAAAGGGTCCTCGCCACCGGCCCTGGAGCTGAACGATGACCGGTCTAACCGCACGCCTCACCGACCCGCGCACTGTGCGGCTGGCACTCATGGGCGCCCTGTTCGCCATCGTAGGCAGCACCTTGGCAGCGCTGGCGACAATCACGGTGAACACCTTCACCGACGAACTGCGCCCGCTGGTGCAGCGCAAGGCCGAAACCGTCGGCCGGATCATGGCGGCGCAGATCGAACGGGCCGTGGAGGCCGGCGTGCCAATCGCCGAACTGGCCGGTCTGGATGCGTTCGTGATGCAGCACCTGGTGGATCACCCAGAGATTCACGGTGTGGTCCTGCGCGATATCGGCGGCGTCGATGTGTACCGACGCACGTACGACACGGCGACATCCGAACACGGCGATGACGACCATCTGACTTTTCCCATCGCCCCTGGCGGGGAACTCCGAGGTACCCTGATGGTCGATGTCGACCACGGTTTCGTGCAACAAGCCTTGGACGATCTGCTTTATGAAGTGTTGTCCATCTTCGGCGTCGCCTTGCTGCTGACCGTGGAGATCGTCGCCGCCATTCTTCTGATCCACGTCGTGGAACCCATGCGCCAGTTCCAGACGCTGGTGCGCCAGGCCCGCGAGGGCCAGTTTACCCATTTTGCCGTGCAATCGGCGCGGGACGAACTGGGTCGCGCCGTCGCCGGCCTGAACCGTATGATCAACCGGTTCCATGCGCGCTTTGCCGTCGTGGCCGAAGCTGCCACCGCAGCCGGACAGGCACTGCCCGACCAGGCGCGCGGACGCTTGGACGCATTGGCGGCCCGGCTGGGCACCCCGGGCCAGGGACCCCAGCGGTTGCTTTTGCTCGACCCGACCGACGTTCGCCTGCCGCTGTTCATCTTCTTCTTCGCCACCGAACTGTCGCGGCCATTCCTGCCGCTGTTCGCCGGCGATCTGCCCCAAGATGTGCCGTGGGTATCGCAAGGCATCGCCATCGCGCTCCCCATGACGAGCTATGTGCTGGTCTCCGCCCTGCTCACCCCGGTGGCCGGCGCCTGGACCGACCGCTACGGTCCCAAGACTCTGTTCCTGGCCGGCCTCGTGCCGACGGCCCTCAGTTTGGTCGGCCAGGGCCTGGCCGACACGCTGACCGCGCTGATCTTGTGGCGCGCCGTCGAAGGCATCGGCTTCGCCCTGGTCAGCATCGCTGCGCTCGGCTACATCCAGACGGTGACGACCGAAGACAACCGGGCCCGCGGTTCGGTGACCTATACCGCCGCCTTCGTCACAGCCGGCATTTGCGGAACATTGATCGGAGGCATTCTGGCCGACCGCATCGGCTATGGGCCAACCATCCTGCTCGGCGCCGGCTTGGCCGGCGTGGCGGCCCTCATCGTTCACAGCGAGATGGAGCGCGTGGCACCACCGGGGCACAAGGGCGGCCCGCTCAAGGTGGTCGATTTCGCCCGTGTGTTTGCCAACCTACCCTTCGTTTCCTGTGCCTTGGGCTTGTCTTTCGGTGCCCAATTCCTGGCCGCCGGCTATCTCTACTACATGGTGCCGCTCATGATGGCCGATGCCGGGCTGTCCTTGTCAGCGATCGGCCGGGTGATGATGCTTGCCTTCCTGACCAACATCGTGGTCAGTCGCCTCGCCGCCCCTGTGGCCGACCGCCGGCACAGTCATGGCACATTCGCCGCGGGTGGTCTCGTCATCGCCGGCGGGGCCGCAACCATCCCGATGCTGTGGCCCGATTTCTGGGGCATTACGGCCAGCGTGATCCTGGTCGGCATCGGTCAGGCGATCAGCACGCCATCGCGTGGCGCCCTGATGCTGCGCGACTGCGGGTGCATTGACGGGGTGTTGCCGTCCTCCGCCGTAAGCATGTTCAGATTGGTGGAACGCTGCGGCGCGGTGGCCGGACCGGTGGCCGCGGCCGCCCTGGTCGGTTGGGTCGGATACGATGGGGCCGCCGGCATCATCGGTGGCATGGTTACGGCCGGGGCCGTGATTTATGCTATCATCACACCGTCCGGTCCGGCCACCGCCGGCCACCGGGCCTGACCCGGTTTTACGAGGGATCACCTGTGACGCGACTTCGCGCCGCCCTTCTGGCCCTGACCCTGTGCCTCGGCCCGGCCGGGCCAGCATTCGCCGCCGACCAGCCGACCGATCGGGCCCTACCCCAGGCGGACGTGCCGTGGCGCATCTATATCGCCACCTGGCGCGGCTGCGAAGAGGTGTGCGAGGCGTTCCGAGATTATTTGATTCGGCGCGGTCTGAACGTCGATTTCCTGGTGAAAAGCGCCGAACGCGATGTTGATGCCATTCCGGCAATGGTCGAGGAAGCCCGCCAGCTACGCCCAGACTTGATCGCGACCTGGGGCACGGGCATCACGCTTGCCTTCGTCGGCCCCTACGATGGGATCGACCCGGAACGCCACATCACCGATATCCCGGTGGTGTTCATGTACGTCAGTGATCCGGTCGGCTCCAAGATTGCCGTCAGCCCCGAAGGGTCCGGCCGGCGCATGGTCGCCGGGGCCCACTACGCTGTGCCAGCAGACAGCCAGATCAAAGCCATGCAGTCATACCGCGATATCGATCGGCTCGCCATGATCTACAATCCGGCCGAGGACAATTCGGTCGGCGCCTATGAGCAGATGCGCCGCACCACCCTGCACAATGACATCGCCCTGATCGGACGACCGTTGAACCTCGATGACAACAACAACCCGATCGACGAGGATCTGGCCGCAGCCGTCGCCGAGGTCGCAGCCGAAGAACCGGATTTCCTCGTCTTCGGCTCCAGTTCCTACCTGATCTCCAACGTCGAACGCTTCACCGAACTCAGCGTCGCGCACGGTGTGCCGGTGTTTTCCATCGGTGAGAAGGTCTTGCGCGACGCCCAGGGCCTACTCGGCCTGATCGCCACCCTGCGCAACATCGGCCAGGTGTCCGCCTACCAGGCCGAGCGCATCCTGCGCGATGGCATCACGCCGGGCGACCTGCCGTCGGCACACCTGTCGCGCTTCCTCTTGATGGTCAACATGCCGGTCGCCCGTGAGCTGAGCCTGTACCCACCCATGAGCGTCGTGCAGTTCGCGGAATTCCTCACGGAGCCGCATCTGACCGTGGAACCGGGGCAGTAATACCAACGGCCCGCATTGACGACACGTTCGGTTTCGGCGTTGAACGAGGAGCGCCGGCACCCCTGCCGGCTGGACCGCCGCCATCTTGGCGGCCGGCCGCTGGGCGTGGGCCGGGCCGGCTGGAAGCCGGCGGTCCAGCCG
>JANQJV010000329.1 GCA_028281465.1 Azospirillaceae bacterium
ACCGGACACCGGCCGCCGTCCGCGGCGCTGTGGCCATCCGACGGCGGCCCCCGCACCGGCGTGCACACGAGGCCGACGAGGCGTCGGCGCTCCCATAAAGGCCTCCCCGCATGGACCCGTTTGCCCACCGGCACCGTCAGTTTCTTGTTAGACGTCCAGCGACCGGATGAAGTCCGCCAGATCGGCACGGGCGTCGTCGAGGGCGTTCTGCGTCTTGACCCGTTGTCCGGCCAGCGTGTCCAACCGATCCTCTGCGGCCCCTAGCCGCTCCAGATAGCGGCGGAACAGGTCGCTGTCGCGGGGAACGGCCTGCAGATTCTCGCGCAATCGGCCCTGGTCGTCGATCAACCGGTTGCGCTGGGCCTGCAGATCGGCCAAACGGGTTTCCTGCTCCGACACGGCGCGCCGTAGCGCCGCCGCCCGCTGCAGCGCTTCGACCAGGGCGGGCGGTAGCCGTTCGCCGTCAACCAGAAGGTCGAGCCGTTGGTCCGACACATCGAACAGCCGATAGCGGTCAGTCACCAGCCGCTCCATGACCGCCTCGAGGTGCACCGTGCCACCGGCCGGCACGCCGGTGCGCAGTCGATACGCCGTATCGGTCATGCTGTCCGGGTCGGCCGGTGCCACCAGCGTCCAGTCGGCCCGGCGCGGATGTTCGATCAGAACGGTCCGGTCCGCTCGGGCCGCCCCCTGGATGGTGTAGACCGTCACCTGCCGTTCGGTACGCACCAAACGCAGCACGCCGTCGGCGATCGTGGCCTGGGTCAATGCCCGGTCGGCCCGGCTGTCGCGGTCGATACGCACACGCTGATCCAGTGCAAAGCTGAGTAGTCGTTCCTCGCCGGCCGGGAACACGCCAAGTTGGGCGTCGCCGACGAAGTTGGCCGGCCCATCCGCCGACTGCTCATACAGGGTCAACACGCCCGGCGGCAGGCCGCTGGCGCTGTCGTTGGTCAGGCGCACCGCGGCCAGGGGGTGTTTGGGGTGGGTGGACGGCTGGTATAAAGCCAAGCGCTCGGCCGGCAACGGACCGGCGATGATTGGCATGAGAAGGGAGCTGCCGTTGGCCAGGGTCACCAGCTCCGGATAACGGAAGGTGACCTGGGTGGTCGCCTCCTGGCTTACCGCCGCCGCCAATTCAGCCGGGCGCGCCGCTGCCATGGCCTGGCCTGGCGCTGCCTCGGCCATGAATGCCTCCGTCCCATCCGCGGTTACAACCGGGAGGCCGCGCGCGCGGACGCCAGGTCTCGGTGCCGCGGCCACCGTGGCCATGATCTGCGGCAGCGTCGGCAGGGCGCCATCGTCGCGCTTAGGCAGGATGCGACCCAAAACCTCCACCGGCACGTCCGGCCGGTCGACGAAATAGGCATTGTACAGCGCCTGCCGGAAGGTGACCGGATTGCCCGACACGACGGTCAGGTCGACGTCTTGCCATGCCTCGCCCGACAGGTTTTCCAGCACTGCCCAGCCCTGGACCAGCCCAGCATCGGTGTCGCCGGCTGCCAAGGTCAGTCGATAGGCCGCTTTCCACAACGGTGCCTCGACCACATAGCCGACACGCACCGACCGCTCCGTTGCACCGCGTGTGGTAATGGTGAGTCGGCGCCGATCTTGCTGGCGGTGTTCAGCCACTGCCGCCATGGCATCACGGATCTGCGTATCCAAAGTCGGGTCAAGGAAACGCAACGATTCAACGTTCTCCAAGATCAACTGGCGCAGGCCGTCCTCTGTCATGAGGCTCAGCCGGTGTTGCGTTACCGTGGCGTTGCCATCGCCCACCACCGTGTCTTCTGGCACGACGGCGAGGAGCCGGCCGGTCAGGGCGCGCGCGCCGGTGGTGGCGACCTCGGCGCCGACCACCGCGCGCAGCAGGCGCACGGGCGAGGTCAGGTCGTCCGGGTCGAACGGCAGATCGCGGAACACGTGTTCGAGCGCTTCGCGCCCGGGCAGACTAATGGTGCCGACCCCGCCGGTATCGTCGTACACCACGATGCTCTTGAGCACATCGTCGACCTGGTCCATGCGCACAACCACCGACAGGGCGGCATCGCCGGCGACTGTGGTCTCGTATTCGAAATAACCTACTCCGCCGGTGGACAACATGACCCGGCGCAAGGCCAGATCATCGGCAGCATCGGTCGGAGCGGACATGGACAGGCCTCCGCAAAGCAGGGCGACACCGAGCACGGACGGTAAGCGGTACATGGGCGGTTCTCGCGAAAAGCGGTCGGGCTAGAGCCGGCCACTCCCTAAGCGGGAAAGGTGGTGAAATAAGGGCACGCTCTGGTTGCGATGGCATGCGGACGGTTGCGGCGCACACGCGGGTATGGAACTGTACCCAGCGCACAGGCAACTGACGTGGGGACGAGCGGGGGATGGCACGGCGACTGATCTCTTCTGGCGGCAAATACGAAGCATTGGCGGGCTATTCCCGCGCGGTGGTCGAGGGCGACTGGGTGTTCGTGGCCGGCACCGGCGGCTTCGACTATACGGCGGATACGATTTCCGATGACGTGGTCGAGCAGACCGAACAAACCCTGCGCAACATCAAGGTGGCCTTGGCCGAGGCCGGTGCCACCATGGCCGATATCGTGCGGGTCACCATCTACATCACCGATCAGGCCGATTTCGTGCGTGTTGCCCCGGTGCTCGGCAAGTGCTTTGGGCAGATCCGGCCGGCCAACACCGCCGTTGTGTGCCAACTCATCGACCCGCGCATGAAGGTGGAAATCTCCGCCACAGCGCATCTGGAGCGTGATTGATCGACCACAGCGCCAGAACGGGGCCGGTCATGCGCCGCGCAGCTCCTCGATCAAGCGGGCGAGCTGCGGCATGTCCGTCACATAGAGCGTATCCGGCGCCTTGCGTACCAGGCCGCGCCGGCCCAAGTCGCCCAGAATACGTGCCACGGTTTCGCGCGTTGTGCTGGCGCGGGCTGCGATGTCGCCGTGCGCCGGTGCCGGCATGAGCATGGCCGTGGTCTCGTTGATGCGCGCTTCCTGGGCCCGCCGGTGTAGGTCGGTCAACACCCGGCACGGGGCGCCGTGCACGCTCAAATCGACAATGCGCTCGTTGGACCGCCGGATGATGCGGGTCAAATCGGCGATGAACGTCTTGGCAACGGATGGGTGATCTTCGAGGAGTTTATGGAACTCCGAGGCCGGCAAGACCGCTATGGACGTCTCCACCGCTGCTGTCACCGTGGCGGAGCGTGGCTGACCGTCGATGGCCGAGAGGGCCCCAAACCAGGCACCGGCCTTGAGTTCCTCGAAGCAAATACACCGACCGGTCGACGCATGCACCACCACCTCGACCCGTCCAGCGGTAATGAAGAACACATCGGTGCCTGGGCTCCGGTGATCGATGATTTGTTCGTCGGTGGCGAACCGTCGCCAGCGGCAGCGCTGACTCAAAACACGGCAGGCCTCGTCGTTCAGGCTGGCCAGCAGCGCGATCGGTCGCAATGGACAAGCGGCGACGCCCATGGTGCGGTCTCCCCATCTTCCGAACTCTGGGTGAGGCGGAAGATTGCGTCAGGCTATGCGCCGGATCAAGGGCGGCCATGGTATGCCAGCCCAGGAGTGCCGCCACCGTGCCGGCCCGGACCGCCGAAACCACCGTTGAACGAGACACTTTAGAGGGGGGTTGCAACCCCTGGAGATCACCTGACACGGCTGGGTCACGCACCTGGGCGGTTTCATAGCGCGCGCAGGGTCGGGGTCGATGCGGTCCCTGTCGGCTGGAACCAAGGTCTTGAGCGGCATGGTCCCCGCACGCCTTGTCTGTGAACTCGGTTGGCAGGGGGGGCATGGCGTGTGATGTCCCGGCGCATTCGACCTTGCGGTCTTCAGCAGAGTGGGAAACTGTGTGCGTCAAGTTCACGGTGAACGATAGAGATGGAAGTGTGACGCCGGATCGCCGACAGGCTGCACCAAGGGCCGACAGGCGATCCATGGATGGTTTTTCCGAGTCCAAACGCGGTGCGCAGACCGGTCAGGGCGCTGGCGCCCGGCGAAAAAACCGCTTAGCGTGTGCCCCTCGACTTTCTCGCTGCCACCCGGAATCGGCCATGTCCACCGCCCCAGAACCCCGCCGACGCCGTGCCGGGGTCGAACGCACCACCAACGAAACCAGCCTTGCCGTCATGGTGGACCTGGATGGCACCGGGCAGTACGACATCGACACCGGCATTGGGTTCCTCGATCACATGCTGGCGCAGTTGGCCCGGCACGGCTTGATCGACCTGCATGTGCGCGCCCGTGGCGACCTGCATATCGATGGCCACCACACCACGGAAGACTGCGGGATCGCGCTCGGTCAAGCGGTCGCCAAGGCCTTGGGCGACAAGCGCGGCATCACCCGCTATGGCCATGCCTATGTACCCATGGACGACGCGTTGAGCCGGGTCGCCCTCGACATCTCCGGGCGGCCATATCTGGCCTGGCGCGTCCGGTTCACGGTAGAGCGGTTAGGTGGGTTGGATACGGAGCTGGTGCGGGAGTGGTTCCACGCCTTTGCCCAGAACGCCGGGCTGACTCTGCACGTGGAATGCTTGAGCGGCGACAACAATCATCATATCGTCGAAAGCTGCTTCAAGGCCTTGGCGCGTGCCCTGAGCACGGCGATGGCCATCGATCTGAAGCGGGCCGATACCGTGCCGTCGACCAAAGGCAGTCTGGGCGAGATTGCCTGACCACTCCACTCGGCCCGCCCCCCGCAACCGCGGAGACCCCCGCTCTGCCCACTGTCGCGCTGATCGATTACGGCTCTGGCAATCTGCGCTCGGCCGCCAAGGCCCTGGAGCGGGCGGCGCAAGATGTCGGCCGTGCCCACACCGTTGCCGTGACCGCGGATCCCGCGGTGGTGCGCGATGCCGACCGTATCGTGCTGCCCGGTCAAGGCGCGTTCGGCGATTGCATGGACGGCCTTACGCGCGCACCTGGCCTTTTGGATGCCGTCGAGTACGCTGTGCGGCGGCGCGCTGTGCCCTTCCTCGGCATTTGTGTCGGCATGCAGCTTCTGGCCACGCGTGGTCTGGAACATCAGACGCGGGCTGGGTTCGATTGGCTCGGCGGCGAAGTCGTGGCCCTGGCGCCAGGCGACCCGGCCCTTAAAATCCCACATATGGGTTGGCAGGACCTGGTGCTGGACCGGCCGGAGCACCCGATGTTGGCCGGGTTGGCCGACGGCACCCACGTCTATTTCGTGCATTCTTTCCATTTCGTCGTGGCCGAGCCGGCGGATCGTGTCGCCCGGGTCGACTATGGCGGCGCCGTTACGGCCATGGTGGCGCGCGACAACCTGTTCGGTACCCAGTTCCACCCCGAGAAGAGCCAGGCGGCCGGCTTGCGCCTGGTGGCCAATTTCCTTACCTGGTGCCCTTGAGCATGGCATCTCCGTCTGTGCACACCGAAGTTGATGTCATCGACCGGCTGCGTGCTGGTGACCTGAACGACCTGTGCGATGCGGCCGAGAGTGCCATTCGTGCGGGTGGCGGTTTTGGTTGGTTGGCGCCGCCCGATCGGGATCTGATGGAGCGCTACTGGAAAGGCGTTCTCCTGGTGCCTGATCGGATTCTCTTCGTCGGACGGCTCGATGGCGTGATCGCCGGTTCGGCGCAATTGGTGAAGCCGCCGCGCAACAATGAGGCACAGGCGCATGCCTGCAACATGACCACCGCGTTCGTGGCCCCCTGGGCGCGCGGCCATGGCCTGTCGAAGCTGCTCGCTCAGGCGGTCGAGCGTGAGGCGCGCCGGCTCGGTTATGCCATCTTGAACCTAGATGTGCGCGAGACCCAGGCGCGGGCGATCACGGTCTACGAATCCCTGGGCTATGTGTGCTGGGGCAACCACCCGCATTATGCCTGTGTCGATGGCCGCAGTGTCGCCGGATTGTTCTACTACAAACGGCTCGCTGCCGAGGATGACCACAGCCCCGAGGCTTGCCGCCCATGAACATCTACCCGGCCATCGATTTGAAAGACGGCGCTTGCGTAAGACTCCTTCGCGGCGACATGGACCAGGCGACGGTCTTCAACATCGACCCGGCGGAACAGGCGCAGCGCTTCGAGGATCAAGGGTTCCGGTGGTTGCATCTTGTCGACCTGAACGGCGCCTTCGCCGGCCACCCGGTCAACGGCGCGGTGGTCGACACGATTGTGCGCAGCGTCGACATCCCGGTGCAGCTCGGCGGCGGTATCCGTTCCATGGAAACCTTGGAACACTGGCTGTGCGGCGGCGTGCAACGCGTCATCCTGGGCACCGTGGCGTTGCGCAACCCTGAGCTGGTGACCGAGGCGTGCGCCCGCTTTCCTGGACGCGTGCTGGTCGGCATCGATGCCCGCGAAGGCATGGTGGCGGTATCCGGCTGGGCCGAAACCTCCGAGGTCAAAGCCCTCGACCTGGCTTTGCGCTACGAAGCCAGCGGCGTGGCCGCCATCGTCTACACCGACATCAACCGCGACGGCGCCATGGGCGGCCTGAATGTGGACGCCACCGCCGACCTCGCCATGCACCTCACCACCCCGGTGATCGCGTCGGGCGGCGTGTCGTCTTTGGCCGACCTGGAACACCTGAAACGCGAAGCGCACACGGGCATCGACGGCGTGATCATCGGCCGCGCTTTGTACGACGGGCGCATCGAGCCGGCGGCAGCGCTGGGATTGATGGGAAGTTAGGACTGTGACACCATTCTTCGATAGTCATTGATTATCTGATTGGCCCGAAGGGCGGTGATTGGCGTTCGCCTTCCGATCCATCACACACGCACTCAAAGGCCTAGCGTTGCCCGCTCCAAAACCAACACCCTGAGCAATGACCGACGGGCGCTACCATCGAGCAGCCTTCCACCCAGTGCCCAAGCACCTCGACCAAAGCCTGGTGCGCTGGGCCCTGCGACAGCACAAGCGGTTACGGCGTGGCCTGCGCAAGGCATGGGCATGGCTGGGAGGCGTTAAGCAACGGGACCGCGGGCTGTTCGTCCACTGGAACGAACTCCCGGGTAAGCATGCAGCCGGATAAGAAGAGCCGTATGAAGCGAGAGCTTCACGTGCGGTTCTGACAGCGCGCGGGCGCGCGCGCGATCCCCCCGCGCTACTCGGCTAACAGGAAACGAACGGTGCCGGTGGGCAAACGGGTCCATGCGGGGAGGCCTTGCGCAGGCCACGCCGTAACCGCTTGTGCTGTCGCAGGGCCCAGCGCACCAGGCTTTGGTCGAGGTGCTTGGGCACTGGGTGGAAGGCT
>JANQJV010000330.1 GCA_028281465.1 Azospirillaceae bacterium
CCGGGGATGAAACAGTCCAGTTTTCCGAGCGCATATATAGCAGCGAAGTTTGCTTTTGCTACTATATTTGGACACGCCAAGCTTAGTTTCTTGTTAGAAACAAGGCTTGGAGAGTCCAAAGATCAGTTTGGCCGGTTTTCATGGCAAGGTTCCGACTGGGGACCACCGCCAGGATGGGTCCGGAGCCGAAAGCGCAAACGGCGCGGCTGGTCTTGCCGTCGGCGCGCAGCCGACCGTGGGCTATTGCAACGTGCGCTCCATTTCGTCGAAGGCACGGGAAAAGCCATTCAGCGTAAAGTCAAAATCGCGGCTGCCGATGCGTGGAAAGCTGATACGCGCCAGGATCGCCGCGCCATCCCGGAACTGCTCCAACATCTGGCGTCCCAGAAAATTGGGGAACATGCACATGTTGATGGTGGCGATCTGGGTCTCGATCCGTGGGGCGCGGTCGACACGCAAGGCGCAACTGTCCAGGAGGCCCTCGCTCGTGGTCAGAATGAGGTGGTAGTCCGCGCCGGCCGGTACCAAACTGAGCGCCACCAGACCGACCCGGCGTCCCTGATCAAAGAACTGATAGATCAAGAGCCGGCACTTCCTGACGTCGGTCATGCGGTCAATCTCGCAGCTCGCATTCCAAGTCCGTTCCGGTCCGAACTCCGCGCTCGCTGCCGCCAAGTCCTGACCCCGGGCCGATCCGACGGTCACCATGGAGGCCAATCCAAGCAGCATCAATCCGAGTCGCGTCCAGCGCATGTCGCCGACCTTTCCATGTTCCTGTGCGCCACAGCGCGCGCAGACTTTCACCATTCGCCCGGCTTCGCAAGCCCCAGGGCGGTCGTCTTCGGACGGAAATCGGGGGATTGGCGGCAATCTTCCAACTGCTGTGGCGCCATGACATGAGTGCCCTCCGTCGGTTGGCCGTATCGGGTTGCCGAAGGGTCGGCATTTGTGTCGAGTATGGGGACTCACCGCCCGGTTCGACCGCAGGTCTCGATCAGGTCCTGATGCTGGATGGCGATGGCGCCACACGGATGGAGACGCCAAGGGTGGATGGTACCCGGTGTCCTTGCCGATGTGGCCGAACAGACCCACGGGCGTTGGTATTCGGCTCGGCGCACGAGGGGCAGGGGGCTCTCCGAGCGATCTCTGGGCGGCCGTGACGCGTCGAATTGCGGGCCGGCTTGTCCTTCCCTGACCGGCCCTGAAGACTATAGGAAATACGTTGACAGTGGCGGGATGGTAGGGTACCCAAATCGCTCGCTGGCCTGCCGGAGATCACCGGCGGGCAATTGTGGTATTTGCACGGTCTACGAATATGTTTGCGGTAGTTCAATCCGGCGGCAAGCAGTATCGGGTTGCCGAGGGCGATGTCATTCGTGTCGAGCGTTGGGACTCAGCGCCCGGGTCGACCGTGTGCCTGGATCAGGTCCTGATGCTGGGTGGCAGTGGCGCCACACGCGTGGGAGCCCCGCTGGTGGACGGTGCCGATGTGCTCGCCCAAGTGGTGGAGCAGACCCGCGGTCCGAAGCTGATCGTGTTCAAAAAGAAGCGCCGGCAGAATTACCGCCGCAAAAAGGGTCATCGGCAAGACCTGACCGTTCTGCGCATTGCTAGCATCCGGCCCCAGGGTGGTCCAATGCCCGAACCGCAGGCAGAAACGATGGAACCGGCGGCAGAAATCGTGGCGGAATCACCCGATGGGGTGGAAACGGGAATGGCGGCTGACCTGGAGGCAGAGATGACCGAGCCCGTGACGTCCGTCGAGGCGTCTACTGCCGGAACAAAAAAGGAATCCGAGCACAATGGCGCATAAGAAAGCAGGTGGCAGTTCGCGCAATGGCCGCGACAGTCCCGGCCAAAGGCTTGGTGTCAAGCGCTATGGCGGTCAGGTCGTGGCGGCGGGCAACATTCTAGTACGCCAGCGCGGTACCAAATTCCATGCTGGCGCGAATGTTGGCGTGGGTCGTGACCATACCTTGTTCGCCCTGGTAAGTGGCAGTGTCGGGTTTCATGTCGGCAAAGCCGGGCGAACCTATGTGTCGATTGTTGAACAATCCAAAGAGATCGTGACGGCCGTACCGGTGGCGGCGCCGGACAATAATTCGGCTGCGGAGGCTGCGGAGTAAGGCAGGCGCGATCGATCGTGTTGCGGCGGACGGGAGTCGGGGAAACCGAACTCCCGTTTTTCGTAGGATCGCCGAAGGCGCACAAAGCACGGGCCCGACGGGCGGCGACCATGGGCATCCGGATGGTGCGTCATGAAATTTTTGGATCGGGCGAAGATTTATCTGCGCAGTGGTGACGGTGGCAATGGCTGCTGCAGTTTCCGACGCGAGAAGTTCATCGAATTCGGCGGTCCGGATGGCGGCAATGGTGGCCGCGGCGGTCATGTGGTGGTCGAAGCCGTGGACGGATTGAACACGCTGATCGACTTCCGGTATCGCCAACACTTTCGCGCCGAGCGCGGGGAACACGGTAAAGGCCGCGACCGCACAGGGGCGCATGGCGGCTCGGCCGTGTTGCGTGTGCCGGTCGGCACGCAAGTGTTCGACGAAGCTGAGGAACACTTGCTGGCGGACTTGACCGAAACCGGCCAGCGGGTCGTCTTGTTGCGCGGTGGTGATGGCGGCTTCGGCAACACCCATTTCAAGACCTCGACCAATCGGGCACCCCGCCGGGCCGATCCCGGTTGGCCCGGTGAGGAACGTTGGGTTTGGCTGCGACTGAAGCTGATTGCCGACGCCGGATTGGTCGGCTTGCCCAATGCCGGCAAATCGACCTTTCTGGCGGCAACCACCCGGGCCCGCCCGAAGATCGGCGATTATCCGTTTACGACGCTGTCGCCCAATTTGGGTGTGGTGTACGCGGCCGATCGGGAGTTCGTGCTGGCCGATATCCCGGGGCTGATCGAAGGAGCGCATGAGGGCGTCGGCCTCGGCCATCGGTTCCTGGGCCATGTGGAACGGACAGCCGTCATTCTGCACCTGATCGACGCCAGCCAGACCGATACCATCGGGTCATATGAAACCGTGCGCGCCGAGTTGGACGCCTATGGCCATGGGCTGGTCGACAAGCCGGAGCTCATCGGTCTCAACAAATGCGATCTGCTTGCGCCTGAGGTGGTCGCCGACACAGCCGCCGCCTTGGCCGAGGCCACTGGCCGGCCGGTGCTCGCCCTCTCGGGCGCGGCCCGGATCGGGATCGAGCCGGTTCTGCAGGCCTTGTTGGTGGCGATCGACCAGCATCGGACGAACGCATCGGAAACACCGATGGGAGCGAACGGCCATGGCTGGGCTGCCTGAGATTGCGCTGGATGCAACGGCGGAGGTCGCTGCACGGGAGACGACCGCCGGCATGACGTTGCGCGCCGCGCGACGATTGGTGGTAAAGATCGGCTCACGCTTGCTGGTCGACGATCGAAGCGGTACGATACGGCGCGATTGGTTAAACGGGCTCGCCGACGATGTGGCTCTGTGTCGACGCCGGGGCCAAGAGGTTGTGTTGGTGTCGTCGGGCGCCATTGCCTGTGGGCGCGAACATCTCGGCCTGGTCGGACGCAGCTTGCGCCTGGAAGAAAAACAAGCCGCTGCGGCAACCGGCCAGCTTCGCCTGGCGCACGCCTATCAGAATGCCCTGGCACGCCACGACTTGACCGTGGCGCAGGTGCTTTTGACCCAAGACGACACCGAGGCGCGCCGGCGCCATCTGAATGCGCGGGCGACCATCGACACGCTGGTTAAGCTCGGTGCGGTGCCAGTCATCAACGAGAATGACACCGTGGCCACCAATGAGATCCGGTTCGGCGACAACGATCGGTTAGCGGCCCGGGTCGCGCAGATGATCAGTGCGGATACCCTCGTGCTCCTGTCCGACATCGATGGGTTGTATACCGCCGATCCGCGAAGGGACCCGACTGCCCGGCTGGTTCCACAGGTTCACGACCTATCCTCGGAGATCGAGGCGATGGCCGGCGAAGCGCCGGCCGGCTATTCCTCTGGCGGCATGGTGACCAAGGTTATTGCGGCGCGGATCGCCATGGGCGCCGGCTGTCGCATGGTGATCACCAAGGGTGACCGTCGCAGCCCCTTGGCCGGCCTGGATCTTCCACCGGAGCAAGGCGGCGCGCCCTGTACCTGGTTCCTGGCGGAAGCCGAGCCGCGCACGGCGCGTAAACGCTGGATCGCCGGACATCTGAGCGTGAATGGCGTGGTCGTGGTGGATAACGGGGCGCTGGCGGCATTGCAGCGCGGCAAAAGCCTGTTGCC
The DNA here is from genome assembly GCA_028281465.1 of Azospirillaceae bacterium. Classification (GTDB taxonomy): domain Bacteria; phylum Pseudomonadota; class Alphaproteobacteria; order Azospirillales; family Azospirillaceae; genus JANQJV01. The sequence goes on from JANQJV010000330.1 coordinate 4,266, forward strand.
CGCCGGTGTGGTGCGGGTGGACGGTGTGTTCCAGCGCGGCGATCCGGTGGCCGTGCACGCCCTTGATGGTCGGCACGTCGCCCGCGGCTTGACCGCCTATGGTTCGGACGATGCCCGGCGCATCATGGGCTGCCGCAGCCGGGATATCGAAGCCATGCTCGGTTTCCAGGGCCGCGATGAGTTGATCCACCGAGATGACCTGGTAATGGACACGGTTTGAGCCAGCCGCCGTTGCGGTCGCAAAATGGTGACAAACATGGTGCCCCCGAGGATCGCCGCCAGAACAGCGGTGACCACCACGCCGACCCGACCCCCAAAATGCGGACCTGCTCGCTTCCCCGACCAGCCAAGTTTGAGTTCTCACCGTCTGCCGCCGTCCCGCAGAGGATGAACCTCTGGGCGGGTCGTGGCCACATCCCGGAGCGCCGACGCCCCGTCGGCCCGGCCCGCCAACCCGGCACCGCGGCGGGAAAACCGGACACCGGCCGCCGTCCGCGGAGCTGTGGCCATCCGACGGCGGCCCCCGCACCGGCGTGCACACGAGGCCGACGAGGCGTCGGCGCTCCCACAAAGGCCTCCCCG
>JANQJV010000332.1 GCA_028281465.1 Azospirillaceae bacterium
GATGTGCGTCGTCGACAGCTCCAATCGCCTGGTCGGTGTCGTCTCCGCCGGCGATATCCTACGCTGGCTGCACAGCCAATCCGGCGTGGTGGACCTCGACCGGCCGATCACGCAGGTCGTCAACCGCCAACACGTCTCAGCCGGCATTGATGATCCACCCCACACGCTCCAAGAGCGGTTCCGGCAGAGCATCGATATGGTGCCGATGCTCGACCAGCAGGGCATTCTGCGCGCGATCGCGGTGAGCCGCAACCGGCCGATCCGGATCGGCCAGGCGCTGATTGCCGATGACCAGCCGGTCTTCATCATCGCCGAGATTGGAAACAACCATAATGGCTGCCTGGATCGGGCCTTTCAGTTGATCGATGCCGCGGTCGCCGCGGGAGCCAATTGCGCCAAGTTTCAAATGCGCGACATGCGATCACTGTATCGCAACCGCGGCAATCCCGACGATCCCGCCGAAGATCTCGGCTCGCAATATGTACTCGACGTCCTGGCACAGTTTTCGCTCGCACGCGACCACCTGTTCCAGGCATTCGACTACGCCGCATCGCGCGGCATCCTGGCGCTGTGCACCCCATGGGACCTGACCAGCGTCGCTGAGTTGCAATCCTACGGCATGCCGGCGTTCAAAATCGCCTCGGCCGATATGACCAACCACGACTTGCTCGAAACCGTTATCGAGACGGCTAAGCCGTTGATCGTCTCGACCGGAATGTCCTCTGAGGAGGAAATCAAGCGAACCGCAGCTCTGCTGCGTCGATACGGCGCCCAGTCAATCCTGCTCCACTGCAACGCGACCTACCCAACCCCATTCAAAGACGTAAATCTTAATTATCTCAATCGGTTACGGATGATCGCCGATGGCCCGGTCGGCTATTCGGGACACGAGCGCGGCTACGCAGTCGCCGTGGCCGCCGTTACTCTGGGCGCACGGGTGATCGAAAAGCACATCACGCTCGACCGAACTCTCCAGGGCAACGATCATAAGGTCAGCCTGCTACCCGACGAATTCGGAGATATGGTCAGAGCGATCCGCAATGTCGAGGAAGCGCTGGGCACTGACGACTGTCGCAGTATGACTCAGGGTGAACGAATTAACCGTTCGTCCCTGGCGAAGAGCTTGGTTGCAACCCGGGATATCCCAGCCGGCACCGACATTCGCGACGATATGATCACGGCCAAGAGTCCGGGCCAAGGACTGCAACCGATGTATCGGGACCAGTTGATCGGCACCCGCCTGCGACGCACGGTCCGAGCTGGCGGATTTTTCTTTGAGTCGGATCTGTCTGCCGAGGCGCCGGAGGCGCGGCCGTTCCACTTCAGCCGGCCCTGGGGCCTGCCGGTCCGCTATCACGATGCAAGGGCCCTGTTTGAACGCAGCAACCCGGATCTGCTCGAGTTCCATCTGTCTTACAAGGACATGGAGATCGATCCGCGCACCTTCTTGGACGAACCGCTGCCGGTTCGGCTACTGGTCCACGCTCCGGAACTGTTCGCCGGAGACCATGTGCTCGATATCTGCTCCCTTGATCCCGGCTATCGGGCCCGCTCTTTGGAGGAACTGCAACGGGTCATCGACGTGACCCGAGGCTTGCGACGGTTCTTTCCCGGTACACCACGACCGGCGATCGTGGTCAATGTCGGTGGGTTCTCCGATCATAGCTTCCTCAAGCCGACCGAACGAGAGCGGCGCTATGCGCTGCTGGCCGACGGCCTCGACGGGATCGACGCCGAAGGGGTGGAACTGCTTCCACAGACCATGCCACCGTTCCCCTGGCACTACGGCGGCCAACGCTTCCACAACCTTTTCGTCTCGGCCGAAGATCTGGTCCGGTTCGGGTCCAACCTTGGCCTGCGATATTGTCTGGATGTCAGCCACTCGCGGCTGGCATGCACCCATTTCGGCTGGTCGTTCGAACAATTTCTGGACCTGGCTTCGCCCCATGTCGCCCATCTGCATATCGCGGACGCACGCGGTGTTGACGGCGAGGGGCTGCAAATCGGTGACGGAACCATCGACTTTGTCATGCTTGGGCGCAAGCTCAAGGAGTGTTGCCCCAACGCCGGATTCATCCCGGAGGTTTGGCAGGGCCACACAAACGGGGGCGAAGGGTTCTGGTATGCGCTTGCCAAGCTGGAACCGGTTCTCTAACCGGGCCGCACGGTTGGTCACGAGGTTCGTGCGGAGAACCCGGTGTCATGACCGAAGAACGCCGACCGTGACCGAAGGGCACGGCCCGTCCCTTCGTCCGACGGGTAGTACCGTCACGGTAACTCACATCGACCCTTGCGGACGTAGGTGAAGCTTCCGGAATGGGCTGGCCGAATGGGCTTCTCTAGGCGCCCGGCGAAGAACCCGTCGATGGCCTGGTTGGCACCGGGAAAGGCTCCGTAATCGTCAAGCAGAATCACACCACCGGTCACGACCCGATCAAACAGCAGGTCCAGGCAACACAGTGTCGGCTCGGCCAAATCGACGTCGATGTTGAGCAGCGAAATCTTCAATTCCGGGTGGGCATCGAGATAGGCGGGGATGGTTTCCGCAACATCTCCAGCAATAAGTTCTATATTCTGATTCAGCAATTGTTCATTCAGGATCTCTGTTAGCATGTCGATGCTGATCGATTGATCGCCGGCGGACAAGACGAAACGCTCTCGGAGCAGACGATCACCATCATTGCTGGCTTCCGGAAATCGGCCGAAGGTGTCGAAACCAATGATCCGCCGCGACCAGGGCGTGCTGAGCGCGGCGCGGAACTTCACCCAGCGCAGAAAGGACGCCCCTTTGAATACGCCACATTCGACGATCTCCCCCGGAAGAGGGAGACTGGCGCGGAACAGGTCCAGTTGCCCAATCAGCTTGGACAGCCGGGATGGCGATGCGGTGAGATAGAATCCATTCTCATAGACGGCAGCGTCCAGGACCAAATCTGTGCGGTTCTGTAAGCCGCTCAAGGGTCTAGGCCGCCTTCAGAAGCGCTTCGGGATTGATGCTCAGCCCGGCGAAACTGCGCTGGTCGGTCACCATCACCTGGGTTGACTCGACAACATCCTTGACAAACAGCGCCATCATCAGATCGCCGGTCGCATCACCGAGGTCGGCAGCGGTGAACGACGCACCACTGTCCCGTTTCTCGATCAGGAATTTCGCCACCTGGGTCTCAATCGGGAAGCTGTTACCCCACCGGGCGTTAACCAGAAAGAAACCGTCCTCTTGCCGGAAACGCAGTCGTTCCGGTGCCGTGAACGACAATCCGTCGAGAATGCGCTGGCGCAGGTCTTCATCCGCCGTCAGGGTGAAGTGCTTCTCAAACGCATGCGGACCGACAAAGAGGGGGTCCTTCGCAGCGTGATCGCCATAGATGCCGAGTGCTGACATACTGCAACCCGATTCACATACATCAGCATACGGACAGCCGCGGCACCCTTCGTATCGATACGACTTGTCGTGCCAGACCCGCATGCGACCCTGATAGACCTCGCTCAATGGAGACTCGAAAATGTTACCGTAACTCTCCTCCTCATGGACGCAAGCATGGATCGACCCGTTGGCATTGATGCTCATTCGATGGCCGGACTGGGCCGGACAACCGCGGCCGACAAAGTCGCGGTAGCGGTCGAGATCGCCGAGGAAGCAAAGCGGATAGCTAACCAACGAACCGATCATGATGCCAAATTCGTCCCGGACACGGATCGCGTCGTCGAGACACCTCTTCTGCTCCTCCGGTGTCAGGGTGTAATCGTCGTCCGCGCTGGTATCGGTATAGGTCGGCGGCACCGAGCGGGTCACAAAAAGCTTCTGGACACCGAGCTCCGCCATCTTCTTGCCGATGTCGTAAACCTGATACTGGTTCTTGCGGGTTATCACCGTGTTGGCCGACACCCGAATGCCGTTGCGTCGACAGATTCGAATACCCCTGTAGATGGTCTCGAGACTCCCGATCGCATTCATGATGTGGTCGTTCATCACCGGGTCCGATGATGGCACGCTCGTGAGGATATGGTCCAATCCGGCCCGCGCCAGACGCTGCGCCCTTTCGTCGGTCACGATCATCAAATTGGAGTTGCAGCTCACGGAGATATTGGCCGCCGTCAGTTTGGTGATCGCGTCCTCAAGCAAGTCGAACCGGGCCATCGGCTCGCCACCGGACAAGATGACATGGAACACCTCGCCCTCGATCAGACGATCAAGGATCACATCGACGGTGTGGTGGTCGAGCGAGACCTGGCCCATACTCTCGTCGCGCCAGAAATTGTAGCAGTGGCGACATTTGACGTTGCACACCTCGGTGATCTCGAGGTTGACTGTGGTCGGTGCTTTGAACAACCGTTTCATCATGGCCTCGTCGGTTCGCCGGCTGGGTTAGGACGCTGGTCCGGCCAAAGGTCAGGGGATCACCAGGTCGGCAGCGGGGGCGGCCGCCGGTTTCGGTGGCACTCCCACCCATACCCTTCCGGTTTCCAGCTCCTCGAAGAAGACGATCTGGTGCCTGAGCAACTCGGCCCGGATCACGTCGTACAGTGCCTGCGGCACGTCTGCCACCCCGTCGTGCTTTTCGATCCTCTGAATCCGCGACCAGGGAATCCCTGTTGCAGCCGCCAGATCATCGACTTTCCAGCGCAGAGCAGCCCGCGCCATGCGGATCTGCATTCCGGTCAGCCTCGGGGATTCCTGCACCTTGACTCGGTCTCCTGCACTCTCGAAAACAAACGCCCAGTTTACATTAGTATCGTGGCCCTCCAGGCGCCGTCAAGGCTCCATCTTGACAACGACATATCTTCATACAGGGGCCAATGCCGCCGGCTATGCCCATGCCCCATGCCCATGCCCCATGCCCATGCCCCATGCCCATGCCCCATGAATGGGAGCCCTCCCCTTCCAAGGGCTCCGAATGTCGCCAAGCAATCGGCGCGTACCGACGCACCGCCATACATCGGGCAGATTGAGCACGATGCGCGATCTCAACACGGTCACGGTCGCCGTATTGAACCGCTCCCCGCCTGGTCCCGCATCCACAGCCGAGAAAATCGACCACCGGCACAAAACGAAACCTCCGTCACGTTTTGCTCCGACCTCGCCCATCCGTCTTGGCGCCCCGCCCCTCCCGATCATGATGCCGGTTTGATCTGACGGTATCGATGGTCCGAGGCAAGCCACTGTCATTCCCCGGCGATTTCAAGCAAGGCGCTGGCAATCTGCAGGTCTTCCACGGTGTCGATATCGATGCTGCGGAGCACCGGAACCTCGTGGGCCACGACGCGGCCGAAAAACCGATGCTTCGCCGCCAGGAATCCCGCGGTCCGGACGCCATAGAAAGCACCAGTTTCCAACATTCGCGGTTCGAGATCCTGGCGGCGAGGGCGAATCCGCCAATCATGATTTTCGGCAACGGCCGAGCCATCCGGTTCCACCCGCCACAGGAAACCGTGAAACGGGCGAGCAGAAAACACCACATCAGCGCGGGACCGGCCCATCAAGTCGAGACCAGCATCCAAGTCCTGAGACCGGATGAGGGGCGCGGTGCACTGGAGAATGAGCGTGATAGGCGGTACCCTGGCGTCTTGCTCCAGCATCACCTGAAGGCAATGGAGCACCGCACTTTCGGTTGTTGCGTGATCTCCCGCCAGTTCCGTTGGCCTGTCCACGATCTCCGCACCGGCATCTGCCGCCACCTGGGCTATCTGTTGATCATCGGTCGACACGATGACCCGATCCACGACCGACGATGCCCGGGCGGCTCGCACGCTGCGCGCCACCAGCGGCACGCCGCCCACGGGCTGCACGTTCTTGTTCAAGATGCCTTTCGATCCGCCACGGGCCGGAATGACCACGAGTACCATGGGGGTAACACTTCACCGAGGATGTCGATCGGCAGGCGAACGAGCCCGAATGCATGACAGCCAATAGCGCGTCCAATTGGTTACCGAAAGGCTAATTCGCTCACCGAACCGGCTCGGCGACACCGGTCGCCGGGGCCTTGCGGGCGGCTCACGGCGGTCGGGATGCGCCGAACCACGCCCGGCCCGTGCTGCCGTCCGACACTGTCGCGATTCAATACGATGCAAACCAGACCGTGGCCTCGATGCCCGATCCGGACACACAAATGAGGCTTATCAACGCAATTTACCACATTATGTACTATTTTTAGCTACACATAGTGATAATAATACTGTGGATTTGAGAAATATAATCTTTGGTCTCCATAATTTCAATAGATCAGTAGTCTTGCCGCGAGCCACAATCATCTAATTTTGCTCGATTTTGTTGAAATTGGTGGGACAGGAGGGCATCCACGCTCCCAGACCATCGACGATCCGAAGCCGGAAACCGCCGTATCGGCATGCCAGCGCAGCGCCGCCGCCATCCCATAACGACCCGACGGCGCGTTTCGTGCGGCGTTATACCAACGGCCCGACACAAGGACCGGTCCTCGGGCCGCCCTGTTTCGGAGCGCCGGCATCCTTGCCGGCTGGACCGCCGGCTTCCAGCCGGCCCGGAC
>JANQJV010000421.1 GCA_028281465.1 Azospirillaceae bacterium
TTGGACGAGGTCGGCGGTTCGGGTGAACAGGACGCGCCATCCGTTCTCGACCAGGGCCAATCCCAGAGCCGCGGCGAGATGGCTTTTGCCGACGCCGGGCGGGCCGAACATGATGAGATTGGCGCCGTTGTCGAGCCAGCTGTCGCCGGCGGCGAGCGCCATGATCTGGGCCTTGCTGATCATAGGCACGGCGGTGAAGTCGAAGCAGTCGAGGGTCTTGCCGGCGGGTAGGCGTGCTTCGTCGAGATGACGCTCGATTCTGCGGCTGGCCCGTTCGGCGACCTCGTGTTCGGCCAGTGCCGCCGGGAACCGGGCAGCGGGCCAGCCTTCCTTGTCGGCCCGTGTCGCCAGATCGGGCCAGGCGGTCTTGATGGCCGGCAAACGCAAATCCGTGAGGAGCAAGGTTATGCGGCCGGTGTCGACGGGTTCGGGCCGGGTGCTGGGGGTGATGTCGGCGGCAGTCATAGCGTTTGTCCTTCCGATTGCGGCATGGCGGCTGGCGTGCGCACGGTGCCCAGCTCGTCATAGGCACTCAGCGGCGTGAGGGTGATGACGGCACAGTCGGGGATGGCATCGGCCTTGGGACCGAACAGCGCAGTGAGTTCGGCGAGGTCGGGCAGATGGCCCTGATCGAGATCCATGGTGAGCCGCTCGGCGAGTTCCGCCTCGCACGCCCGCTCATGGGCGAGTGCCAGGAGCTGGACCAGGATCGTGCAGGCAGCGCGGGGCGACAGGCATTCCCGTAGCCTCTCGAAGGTCCGCGCGTAAGCTTGCCGGGGAAACAACGCGTCCCGGTAGACGAGATCGAGCAGCGCCATGGGCTTGCGTTTGAGGGCGTGGATGACGTGCCGATAGTCGACGACATGACCGCGCCGGCCATCGGGATGGGATCGGCCACGCGGGAGCGTCATCAGGTGGGTCGCTCCGAGGAAGACCTCGAGCCGGTCGTCATAGAGCCGGACACGCAGTTTGTGCCCGATCAGCCTGGATGGGACCGAATAGAAGACCTTGCGCAGGGTGAAGCCGGACGAGGAGGTGACATGGACCAGGGTCTCCTCGAAGTCGGTCGTTCTGGTCTCCGGCAGGCTTCGCAGAGCGGCGCGTTCTGCTTGCCGTTGCGGGCGTTGCGGCGCCCCACGATCTCGTCGATGAACCGGCGATAGGCATCGAGATGGTCGAAGTCTTTGGCACCGCGCAGGAGCAGCGCATCCTTGATCGCCCGGCGCAAATGCCCGTGGGCGCTCTCGGTGGCGCCGTTCTCGTGGGCGACGCCGCGGTTGTTGCGGGTGGGCACCATGCGATAATGGGCGCACAAGGCATCATAGCGTCCGGTCAAGTCCTCCTGAGCGGCCCGGTCCAGATTGCGGAAGGCCGCAGACAGGCTGTCGCTGCGATGTTCCCGCGGCACACCGCCCAGGTTCCAGAGGGCATTCTGCAAGCCCTCGGCCAAGGCCACGAAACTTTCGCCGCCGAGCACCACGTGTGCATGCTCGAAGCCGGAGTACGCCAAGCGGAAATGATAAAGCCGATGGACCAGCGGCATGCCGGCGACCGTCACGCCGAGATCGCTCATGTCGGTGAAATCGGACAATCCCAAACGGCCGGGTTCATGGGTCTGCCGGAAGATGACGTCCTGGTCGGGACCGTTGAGGGTCCGCCAATCCCGAATGCGGCGTTCCAGCGTGCGGCGCACGCCGGGGGCAAGTTCGGGATGACGGCGCGACAGTTCTTCGAACACCGCCACCGGCCGCAATGCCGGCGCGGCAATCAGCATGGGAACGATCTCTTCCTCCCAGATGCCCGCCAAGGGGTCCGGCCGACGCCGCCCCCGTGGCTGTGTCTTCTGGGACGGCATGCGGCCGTCCACCCCCAGGCGGTAGCCGTTTGCCGTGCTGAAACCCGACTTGGCTGCGGCAATCGCCGGGCCGTCGGTCTGACGGAACTTCATGTAAAGCCTCATCTGGCTGTCGGTGATGTGTCGGCCCGGCAATGGCCCGGTGTCCCCAACTGCGTGAGAAAACCGGACCCTACTGAACCACCACGACCGCCAGACGGGCGCTGGTCGCTCCCGCCCGCCGGTGGTGGCGTCATTCCGGTCGGGCTACGCCCTCGATCGAGTAGGCGCGGGGATTACTCCCTCGCGCGCCGGGTCACCGGAGGTAGTCACCCACCTCCGGTTCCCACAGAACGTAGCGTGCGGTTTTCCCGCAC
>JANQJV010000045.1 GCA_028281465.1 Azospirillaceae bacterium
CCGACCTACGGGCTCCACCCGACGGACCGCCGGCCCCGACAGGCAATGGGCCGGCAAGCGGCGGGGCCAGCGGACCGACCGCGGCACGGCCCATTGCACCGACCTTGTCCGTCTGTGCGACCGCTGCGCTGTTTGCGCACAGTTACCGTACGTCGGTCGGGGCGATGGCGCGACCAGGCCTGTCCGTTGGCCGTGCCCTCGACCGCAATCGCCCCGACAGCCGACGCTCCGGTTGGCGGAAGCGTTGCCTGTCGGCGCAATGGGCCGGCAAGCGGCGGAGCCAACGGACCAACCGCGGCACGGCCCATTGCACCGACCTACGGGCTGCTTGAGCACAGGTGCTACACGGCCACCACGGCCGACAGGGTGGAGACGTCGGCAGCCGGCAGCCCGGACGGCCGGCTGTCCGCGGCCGACGACGCCGGCCGGTACACGGCAACCGGATGTTGTTTGCCGCGGATGCTCACGGTGTCGTGGAGGTGCAGGGCAATCTTGCGGTTGGCCAGCGTGGCCGTGCGTTCGCAGACCAACACCGTGCTACCGTAAGTCTTGTTGAGAGATTCCAGGCGAGCGGCCAGATTCACGGCATCGCCGTGCACAGTATAGGACAGCCGGGCCCGCCCGCCGATGCCGCCGGCAACCACCTCGCCGGTTGCGACGCCGATGCGCACGCGAATCGTCTCGCCGCTGAACCGCTCCGTCGCAACCAAATCAGCCAAGGCCTGCGCCGCCGCCAAGGCATTGGTCACGTAATCCGGATCGGACACCGGCAGGTTGAACACGGCCAGCAGGGCGTCACCTTGTATCTGTGTGATCGTTCCCATGTGCCGTGTGACAACGGCGCCCGCCGCATCGAAATAGGCGTTGAGCACGCCGACCACCGTCTCGGCTGGGAGAGCTTCGCACAACGCCGTGAAATCGGCGATGTCGCAGAACAGCACGGTTGCTTCGCGACGCTCTGGCGACGGCAAGCGGCGCGCCTGGACGATGCTGCGCGCCACCACATGCGGAATGAACCGACCAAACGCCTCCTCCGCAATCTGCCGGGCCCGGTCGGCCTCGGCATGGCGATACACCACCCGGCGCGCCCGCCACACGGCGATCGAGAGCAGCACGGCCAACAACACGGCCGACAAGGCTTCTTTGACCCGGCCACCCCAATCGACGAACGCGGGTTGCAGGAAATGCGTGATGGTATCAGCAGGGCCAATCAAACCGGTCACATCCAGGTCGGCCCAGGTGAGCGTACCAGGCCAGGACAGGATGATCAGGGTGGCACCCAACCAGCACACCGCCGTGGTCACGCCGGCCACCAAGACCAGACCGGGCGTATAGGTCAGAGCGACACTGCCGATCATGAGCGAGAAAAAGACGAAATCATGCAGCCGGAACGTCATGGTACGCGGCCAAGTTTCGTCGAGGAACGGGTTTGGGTACAGAACAGCGATCGTCAGGAGGAAGATATCCATAACGACAACAATGTACTTACCCCATGATTGAAAAAAATTCAGCCGACAGAAGAATAGCATAAACACGCTGTGCAGCGAGAAACCCACCACCAGGCACAGCGGGTACCAGACCATGGGAGGTGACATATGGGTGAGGAAGTATCCGGCGAGCACGACAAGCACCGCCAGCCGGCCCATGGCGGCCAAGCGGAAGCCTTTGATTTCCTCACGCCGCAGGACCTCATCCACCGTGTCGTCAATGGTGGCGGCATGGCCGGGCGGCGGTGCCGCCTCGTGGGTCACGCGTGTGGTCACCCTCAAGTCCCCGTTCTAGCCGTCGGTGGCGCCCAGGCGGGCATGTCCATCAGACCTGGGGTTGCGGGCGAAGGTTTGCGAGTTGTGATCCCCTGGTTCGCCACGGGCCGACAGCCATGACACCGGCTGCCGGCCTCGCCCTGCGTGACTGGTCTCGATCAGAGACTGGGATTTCGCCTTTCGCGGTGGGCGTCGATCCGTATGGCGATCCCCGTATCGCTCTGGGCTCGCAGTCGCCAGAGCCTAGGCTGATCCCTGGGTCAATCAGAGGAACAGGCCACGCATCCGGGTAAAAAAGAGACGGATGCGGTACTCCACCATGGCCACGGCATGAACATTCACTTCACGGCGTTGCAGGATATTGCGAGCCATCATCATCTGGGTCAACATCGACACCTCCATGCGGTTTGGCGTGGTGCAGTCCAACCTCTGTCTTCCGGAAAACGATTCGTTCTGCTCATCATTATATGCGCACGCTGTGCGCCTTTTCAATGGCGATGGCGCGCGATGAGTGGGTGGCATAGGACCCAATCGAGAATGGCAATACTGCGAACCAAACGGGGGGGCGTGCGATGACCCCGACCCAGTTCAAAAAATGGCGCAAAAGCCTTCATCTCAAACAAAAGGAAGCGGCTGATCTGCTCGGTCTCAAAAAGCGCGTCATCCAATACTATGAGACAGGTGTGCGCGACGGTAAGGAACTGGATATTCCCAGATCGATCCGACTTGCCTGCTACGCCTTGAGTCAGGGTGTCCGTGACTTCGATGGCGAAGCGAGCGTTTTGGCGAAGGATGGGCAAAAAAAGGAGGGCCCAAAAAAGGAGGGGCAAAAAGAGGACGACGACACGGACAAGGGCTGACTCGACCGACGGGATCGGTTGACCGTTCCGGGCCACCACCGACCGAGTCGACCACGACCGCCACCCAGAGGGCCAGCGTACAACACTAGTGTGTCCGATGCGTCCCGTCCAAAGGGCCGTGGCGCCAGAGCGTTTTCCGCTCTCTTCGGTTTGCGAAACCCACTCCAGCGCTTTGCGTTTTCAGCAAACTGTTGTCGCAGATTGATTTTGCCTGCTCGAGGTTTGTTATCGGCGGCGGGTTACCCGCGCAGTACGCCACCAGTGGCTTTGGCGACAGCACTGACGATCCTGTGCACCACGCCCTCGATGTCCTGGTCGGTCAGTGTTTTTTTGGTCGGCTGCAACGTAACCGCGAGTGCCAACGATTTCTTGCCGTCGCCGACGCCGGCGCCCTCATAGAGGTCGAACACACCGACCTCGGCCACCAACGCCTTATCCGCTCCCTTGGCCGCCCGAACCAGACGTTCGGCGTCCACGGCGCGGTCGACCACAAAGGCAAAATCGCGGCGTACAGGCTGGAATGCCGAGAGATCCAGCATGGGCCGCGCCGTACCAGCTTTTTTCTTCGCTGGCGGCACGGCATCCAGGAACACTTCGAAGGCGACGACACCGGCTTTGCCATCCAACAGACTCACAGCCGCCGGATGCATTTCGCCGAACTGCGCCAGAACGGTCGGCCCCAGGCGCAGCACACCGGAACGGCCTGGATGATACCAATCCGGCGCGTCGGCCGTGGTCTGCAGATTGGCGGTTGGGGCGCCAAGGGCCATCAGCACGGCCATGGCATCGGCCTTGACATCGAAAACGTCTGGCACCCGCGTGGGCACCGACCAGTGCCGAGGCACTTGGTTGCCGCTCCGCACGCCGGCCGCCACCAAGGCCTGACCGTCCGGCTCCGGTGTGTGGTAGGCCGGACCGACTTCGAACAAGGCCACATCGGGAAAGCCACGGTCGGCGTTGCGCGCCACCGCCTGCACCAGATTGGGCAGAATCGAGGGCCGCATCACCCCCAGTTCGGTACTGATCGGATTGACCAGGCGCAGGCCAGGCTGGCCACCACCGAAGCGCTCAGCCAGCGGACCAGAGATGAACGACCAGGTGACGGCTTCACCCAGACCGCGGGCGGCCAGGATGCGCCGCGCCATGACGACGCGACGCTGCACCGGAGAAATGCCCGGACGCGACACCGTGCCGACACGCGGCATTGGCGTCGCTGGGATGTGGTCGAAGCCGTACACACGCAGCACCTCTTCAACCAGGTCCGCTTCACCCTCCACATCCTTACGCCAACTGGGTACCTCGGCCTGAAGCGTGCCATCGGCGGTCTCGGTGACACCAAAGCCAAGCGCTTCGAGGATACGCCGCTGGTCGGCCGACGGCACGTCGACACCGCCCAGGGAGGCGGCGCGGGACGGCCGGAGAGGCAGGCGCCGGTGCCACGGTGGCACGGCCCCGGCGACCACGAGATCGCTCGGTTCGCCGCCACACAGCTCGAGGATGAGCTGAGTCGCCCGTTCGATGCCGGCAAAAACGGCCTGGGGATCGACGCCGCGTTCGAAGCGGTAGCGCGCGTCGGACACGATCTCGAGCTTGCGCCCGGTCATGGCCGTACGCACCGCATCGAACAGCGCGCATTCGATGAACACATTGACCGTGGCATCGGTGCAGCCGGTCCTCTCGCCGCCGATGATGCCGCCCAAGCCGAGCACCCCGCTCGCATCGCAGATCGCCGTCATGTCGTCATCAAGGGTGTAGTCCTTGCCGTTCAAGGCGCGGAAGGACTGCCCACCACAGCCAAGACGCGGGGTCACCGTACCGTGCAGCTTGTCGGCGTCAAAGACATGCAGCGGCCGACCAACATCCATGGTGACGAAATTGGTCATATCCACCAATGCCGAGATCGGGCGCAGGCCGATCGCCTCCAGCCGATCGCGCAGCCAGCGCGGGCTCGGGCCATTCTTCACACCACGCACATATCGACCAACGAACAGCGGGCAGGCGGTACGAACATCGTCGGCGATCTCGACGCCGATCGGGCTGGCGAAGCCACCTCGCGCGACAGGCGGATCATAGGCTTTGAGCGTGCCCAGGCCCGCGGCAGCCAGGTCCCGGGCAACGCCGCGCACGCCGGCGCAATCGGCCCGGTCCGGCGTCAAACCGATTTCGATCACCGGGTCGTCCAGCCCCACAACGACGGCAAAGGGTGCACCCAAAGCCGCATCATCGGGCAGCTCGATGATGCCGTCGTGTTCGTCCGACAGGCCCAACTCGCGCTCCGAGACCAACATGCCGTTGGATTCCTCGCCCCGGATGAGACTGCGCTTGAGATCGATGCCCGTGCCCGGGATGTGGGTGCCGGGTGGCGCGAACACGCCCTTCATCCCGGTGCGCGCGTTCGGGGCACCGCATACCACCTGCACGATCCCGGCGCCGGTGTCGACCTGGCAAACCCGCAGTCGGTCGGCGTTCGGGTGCTGCTTGGCTTCAACCACATATGCCACGGAAAACGGCGCCAGTGCCTTGGATCGGTCGACGACCTCTTCGACCTCGAGGCCGAGCCGGGTCAGGGTTTCGGCGATCGTCTCGACCGGGGCGTCGGTTTCCAGGTGCTGTTTGAGCCAGGACAGGGTGAATTTCATGGCACGGGCATGGGTTAGGGGCTGGAGGCGGCAGGATGACCGAGGCGTGGCGAACCCGATGTTTACCCGAGTTTCCGACAGAGAGCCAGCGGGCCGTGCCGGCCTGTGCGGCCTTGATGCGGCATACCGTCCCAAACGCGTCCGGATTGCCGCGAATACGCAGCGCTCTGCACTGCAGCAACCGTAAACCTTTGATGCGCATCGGCTATGCATAGCCGAAATGTGCACTGCAGTTGACCCGCACCGCTCCACAGCCGTACCACCGGCTGGCGTTCTGGAATGGATTTAAGGAACGTTCTCACATTCAGCCGTGAACCAATCAGGCAAGGAGACTCACGATGCGGACCGTGCCGAATGCCGTGTTCAAGACCCGTTGGCGCAATGACGACTTAGGCGGGCCAAACCCGTTCGAGTGGAAAGACCTCACGAGCGCAAATATCTTCAAGGG
The DNA here is from genome assembly GCA_028281465.1 of Azospirillaceae bacterium. Taxonomy (GTDB): domain Bacteria; phylum Pseudomonadota; class Alphaproteobacteria; order Azospirillales; family Azospirillaceae; genus JANQJV01. The sequence goes on from JANQJV010000045.1 coordinate 5,711, forward strand.
AAAGACGGTGGTGGTGTTCGCCCTGCCCGGCGCATTCACGCCGACGTGTTCGACCAACCACCTGCCGCGGTACGAAGCGCTGCACGACGAATTCAAGGCGCATGGCGTCGATCAAATCATCTGCCTGTCAGTCAACGACGCCTTCGTCATGTACCAATGGGGCAAGGCCCAAGGTGCCCAAAAGGTGTTCCTGCTGCCGGACGGCAACGGCGAGTTCACCCGCAAGATGGGTATGTTGGTGGACAAGGCGAACCTGGGCTTCGGCATGCGCAGTTGGCGCTACTCTATGCTCGTCGTCGACGGGACGATCGAGAAAATGTTCGTCGAGCCACAATTCGACGACAATTGCCCAACCGATCCGTACGAGGTGTCGGATGCCGATACCATGCTCAACTATCTCAAAGGGCTGGAGCGGCGCGCGGCGGCATGACCTGAATGGCGCATGGGGCCCGCAAGGGTCCCGTGCCTGACCCGAATTGACGTCGTCCAGTGCCTGAACGCTCGATGAGACAGACCTTTCTCCCGTTTTTCTAAGAGGGGCAGAATCGTTGGCGCTCAGGCGTGTTTGGTCCTGGCTTTGTTGATTTGGGGTAGTTTCGGGATATCGGGTGCGATTGGAACCTTAAGTCTGGCACCGAGGTAATCCCAGAAGGCTACGCCGAGCTTCTTGCAGGTTTTGTGTAACCGTTCATCTCCGGCGTGTTCACGCCGCTTGGGGAATTTGGTTGTGCGGCAGAGCGCGTCTGGCACGTGCCAAGGTGTCTGCGATGTATGACCAAGGATCGAGGTTTCGCCGGTGGCAGGGCATGATTGCGCACAAAGGCGACGACCGCCTGCCAATCGTTCAGGATTTCGCGCGCCAGGGCGCGGATTTTCTCGGTATCGTGGTTTTGGTGGCGTCGGCAGGCTTTCTTGAGGCGCGCCAGGATCGGGTTCAGGAGCTTATGGTCCTGTTCCTCGGCGACCGCCTTGATGAGGGTTCGGAGTTCCCGCACCAACCAGTCGCCGAACCGCGCCCCGTCGTGGTCGTAGCCGCCGATCAGCGCGATGCCTTTCCGGATAGATGGGCCTTATGCCGACATCGGCATAAGGCCCATTATGCCGACTTCCAGATTATGCCAATCATCATGATCAAAAGGCATAGAGTGATTTGTTAATAGGATATAAATGCCTTCATCAACGCAATGATTATCGCTCTAGAAGTGATTGAAGTCCTGCATTAAAACGGGTTGACGCTTGACAGCCGGGCTCCGGGTGCGCTAGGATCAGTAAGTATGTAAGATGAACGCGCTCAGCATGGGGGATTGGATGCAATCGGTCAGTTCATGCCTGGCCATGTGAAGACAATCGGCGCCTTATGGGATAATTTGCTCAGTGTTCATTATATTGGCAGTGACTCTCGCGCGCGCCGTGGGGGGTTTATCATGAGTGACGAATCTCGGCGGAACAATGATACAAAGAAGCACCACCTTTTTCTCAGTTATAGCTTTCGAGACGAGCAAGCAGCCGAAGTATTAGCACATCGGCTCCAAGATTGCTCTGCAGATCTGCAACTATCCGTTGCCGGAAACTCCAAATTTCAGAATCCTAATGTAGGGCAATCACTACCTGAAGGGCTTTGCCAAAAACTGCACGAGTCGCAGGTCGTACTCATGCTCTTTTCGTCGGACGATAAGGGGTGGAGCCAGTGCACTTGGGAGGTAGGAGTAGCAACCGATCCGCTCGAATATAGGAACACGAAAGCAGTTATTCTCAGCCTGTACGGCGACTCTCCGCCCATTTTACCGAATCACTTGTTCGTGAATGCCACCGATATTGAATCAGTTAGGAGCTTCATGAAGCAGTTTTGTCTGGAGCCAGGCTTTTTTCCAGGACTACAGCAACTTACGCCAGGGCGACGTGAGGAGTGGACAAGAGAGAAAGCAGATATGTTGTTTGAGCAGCTCGGCCAATTTACTCAGAAAGAAAGGCGCAAAGACACTCCTCGCTGGCCCGGCCTAAGGATTAAACTGTCTAAAGAGTATATGGACCATTTTGAAACAAAAATGAGAGCTGACGACCCGCCTCGTGGTGAAGAGCTTCGCGAGATAATGGGGCAAGCAGTGGTGATTGAATGCGATCCTATCGCAATGCAGCAGTTCGACTACACTAACGAGACAGGGGTAACTCTGCTCGATCTTCGAAAGCGCTGGCTTCAGAGGCGCTTGCAAGTTGGACGAGATGTGGCAAAAAATGTACCTTGGGACGAGATCATTGGCGCAGAGATATGGCGAATTTGCTGCAATCGGCGGCCAGAACTGACATGGGACCCATTTCTGGGCCTCAGAGGAGAGGTTTGGTTATTTCCAGTGATCACACGCTCCTGGATAAATCCTGACAGTTCCAGGGAGTTCCAGATTTTATTGTTAGAAACCATGGCGCCTGGCAATATAGTCCCAGGGTGATCAGTCTCGACTTCTAAGGACGTTGGCGACTATCGAATGCTAGACCGTGGTGGACGAGATGATAGAAAGAGTGGGGTGGCAAATGCACGACTCCAAGGGTGACTCGAATAAGACTTTCGAATACGCTGATTGCCTCAACGTTGACTCGCCACCAAAAGAGATTGTGAGACGATACCAGTTGTGGAGGAAACAACATGTGTGAATGCTCTATCAAGGAACCAGCACCTCTTTTGGGCCATAATAAAGAAAAAGCTCGGATTCAATTGATTAACGTCAGTTGGCTGGAAAACTCTATGAATCCTAGCGGACGATGCATTCAGAGCGCTAAGTGACGGCTTTCCTAGGAGACTTCGGTGGAATATCTGCCATTATACGCTGACGGTCCCGGCAAGATTGGAGATAAGCTCACTTGCCTTATGGAGCAGTTTGCTATTTCTCGCGCTCAATTCCTCATCGAGCTTCAATCGCACGTGAAGAAGATTGGCGGTGCAGCCTTCGATACAGTCAAGATCGATAGGCTCATAAATGGCGATGAGATGCCCAGCGAAGAAGAGATTGGATGGCTTACCGGGTATTGGCGGCGATACTATACAGATATCGATCGCGATTTCTGGCATATTCGCTCTATTTACTCAGTTTCCGCCGTGTTCAATTATGTTAAGGAGCGTAGCAATGCCATAATCCGAGGGGAGCATCTGCTTTCCGAATTCGCCCCGGACACTTTTGCCGATTTGGTTGGGGAGTACACAGTCTATCGGTATTCCCTGAACAACGACGGGAGTATCTCGAAGGAATACATGGCTATATCGGAAATACCAGGGAGCAAGTTAGGTCTGCGCATTCAATATCGACAGCCATCGATCTATCGAAATAGCGAATCCGACGATTTCACCGGGCAGATACATCAAGTTGGCCAGTTGATTTGGGGTTTCTCGCATTATGCCCGGGGTCAAGATCGGCGTTTGCAGAACCTCTACCTTCCATTAACGTCACCGTTCGGACGTAGAGTACGTTGGGGATTGCTCATCGGGACGTCCGCAAAGCATAGCGTGCCGGTTTCTGTTAGATTTATAGCTGAGAAGTCAAGTAATTCTGTTTCTATCCAGAAGAAACATCCGGAGAGAATTCCGTTTGAGGATGTGCCAGAGGTGTATCGCGGATATATATCTAATGAGATTTGGAAGGATGACATTCTTCCCGTTAGCAGTAATCCGACGATTGGTAGCGTGGCCCTCTCGGTAGGTCAGCAGGACTCCGGCGAGTAACAACCGATACTACCATCTTTTTTTTTAAGAATCCTCATGAAATAGAGCGACGGGCTTGCGCCATCGCTATAACCCCGCTTAGACAACCGGCTCCGGGAATGCGAAGCAACGTAACCATCCGGTGAGCACCGCGGTCATGCCGCTTTCTTTTGCTCCCGATCTGTTTTCCAGTTCCAGGGCAGCAGCTCGTGCAGGCGGGATTGCGGAAGATCGGCGATGCGGGCCAGGACATCGGCGAGCCAAGCCTGGGGATCGATGTCGTTCAGCTTTGCCGTCTGTATCAACGAGTACATGATCGCGGCACGCTGGCCGCCGCGGTCGGAGCCTGCGAATAGCCACGATTTCCTGCCAAGAGCCACTCCGCGCAGAGCCCGCTCTGCCGCGTTGTTGGTCAGGCAGATGCGGCCGTCGTTCAAAAAGCGGGTGAAGCTGGGCCAGCGCTTGAGCATGTAGTCCATGGCCTTGGCCACAGGGGAGTGCTTGGACATATCCGCGCGTTTCCCGCGCATCCATTTTTCCAGGTCCTCGACCAAAGGTCGGGACAGCTCGTTGCGCACGCCTAAGCGCTCGGCTGCCGATTTGCCGTTGATCTCGCGCTCGATGTCGAACAGCCGGTCGATCCGCTGCACCGCCTCCAGTGCTTCCGGCGAGATCGGGGTCGTCTTGCCGCGCCGTTTGGCCGTGGCTGCGATATCCGCCAGTTCGAAAAACTTGCGCCGACTATGGGACCAGCACAGGCACTCGAGGATCGGCCCCGGCTCACGGGCAGGTTCGTAGAGCGCATTGTAACCGGCATAGGCGTCGGCCTGCAGCAACCCGGCATAGTCGGCCAGATGCTGTTGCGGATGAGTTCCACCCCGATCGCGCGAGTAGTAGAATAGTGCGGCGGGTGGGTCTGCACCGCCAAACGGCCGGTCGTCGCGGACATAAACCCACAATCGGCCGGTATCGGTTTTACCCTTGGCCAGCACCGGCACCGTGGTGTCGTCGCCGTGCAGCCGCCCGGCCGCCAGAACATGGGCTTCGAGCAGATCGAACACCGGGGTCAGCACCTTGGTGCAGGTGCCGACATGATCGGCCAAGGTGGACAGGCTGAGATCCACACCTTCGCGGGCAAGGCGCTCCGACAGGCGGTTCAGCGGCTGATGCTGGCTGAACTTTTCGCACAAAATCATCGCCAGCAGGCTGGGGCCGGCCAAACCGCGCGGGATGGCATGGAACGGAGCCGGTGGCTGGGTAATCGTCTCGCAGTGCCGGCAGGAGAATTTCTCACGCACCGTCTGGATCACCTTCCACTGGCGCGGGATCACTTCCAGCGTCTCGGTGACGTCCTCACCCAGCTTGGTCAGCTTGTCGGAACCGCAGCACGGGCAACAAGCCGGCGCCGGCAGCACCACCCGCTCACGGGGCAGATGGGCCGGAAACAGCTTGCGCGCAGGGATTTTGCGCTCGTGCCCTTTGACCGTCGTAGTTTTTGGCGTGGTTTTGGCGGCAGCCTGTTCGGCGGCGAGCTCGTCCTCGGTCGCGGCGGCTTCCGCTTCTTCCAACTGCAGTTCCAACTGGTTCAGAAGGCGGGTCTTGCGCTCCGAGCGTGTGCCATAAAGCTCGCGCTTCAGCTTCTCAATCTCAAGCTTGAGCGCGACGATCTGAGCTTTGTAGCCGGATGCTTCCGCCACGACCCGGGCGACTTCGGCCCTTGCGGCTTCGGCAGCCGCGGCACGCGCTTCGGCAGTGGCTAAAGCGGCGCGCAGAGCAGTGATCTCGTCGGTTGGAGGCATCGCGGTCATGGGGCGGATTCTACCTCACCCCTCACGGAACGCCCGGAATTTTAACCCGTTTTCCCCGATCTGAGTCACTATGTCGCAGACGATTTGCCGCGGAGCTATCCGGCTAAGCGTGGTCTCCAAGTTTGTTGCGGGTTCCGCCAGTCGATCGCATCGAGCAGATAGCCGAGTTGGGATGCGGAAATCGAAATCGCCCCGTCCGCCGGGCTTGGCCAGATGAACCGGCCCCGCTCAAGGCGCTTTATATAGTTTATATAGAGTGACATCCCCAACCCGTCATGCCACAGGCATTTGATCAGGTCGCCACGTCGGCCGCGGAAAACATAGAGATCGCCCGCGTGGGGGTCGCGCCCCAATCCTTGCTGGACCTTCAGCGCCAACGAATTCATGCCGCAACGCATGTCGGTCACGCCGCCCGCCAGCCAGACCTTAACGCCGGATGGAACCGGGATCATGATGCCTCCGCCACTTGCAGAACTTGAGCCAGCCGGTCCGGATCGATCCCGCCGCCCACAACCACCCGCCGGCCGTTGGCCAGCACAATCTCGATCCGTCCCTCACCGACACTCGAAGTCGATCCCGATGTCGGCTCCGGGGCTGGAGCGTCGTTGACAACCCGCACCGGAACAAACGGCGGTGCCGCCGGCACCGACCTCTCATCAGCTTCCTCCAGATCGCGGCGCCATTTATAAAGCAGCGTCGGCGCAATACCGTGTCGCCGTGCCGTGGCCAGTACCTGGCGATGGCCTGCCTGGCTCTCCGCCACAATCCGGCGTTTCTCCTCGTCCGACCAATACCGCCGGACGCGCTTGCTCGTCTTCACCACCGTCAAACGGTGGTCAACGAGTGGCGATGTGTTCGTCTGTCTGTTCATGGCCACACAGAACACCATCCCAGACGCTCACGGTAGGCGGCCTTCGCCGGAGGCTTAC
>JANQJV010000066.1 GCA_028281465.1 Azospirillaceae bacterium
GCGACGGATATCCCGTGGGAACTCGTGCGCGACCCGTGGACCGAACAGCCGCTGGCCCTGGAGGCCGCATCCTTCGTCCGCGTCCAGTCGGCGGGCGGGCGCCAGCCGCACACGCCGAAACTGAAGAAGGACGAGCCGCTCCGCATCCTCCTGGTCATCTGCCGGCCGGACGGGAGAGGGGCAAGTCGCCGGTCATCGAGCAACAGTCAACAGATTGCGCCGTTGGTATAAGTAGCCTTAGAACTGTCTCGAAAATCGACGGCTCCACACCACGCCAATGGGCACTATCGTCGAGTATTGACGATAGTCCGGTGCCGGACAGGGTTTTGCGGTTTTCAACGAGGCCCATTGCCTGGGCAATCCTGGCCCGGCCGGCTGCATCGCGACAGTCTCTTCGCGATCTGGATCAGTGTGCTCGTGTCCAGACGGATGCTGCTGTTCTTTTTGGGAGATCGGGGGCGATCTCTGACCATCCACGAATTGATCCCATCATCCGGCTGGCGCGGGTATCGGTGCGTCCGGGACCAGCACCAAACCGGGCCCATGCCGTCACCCTGAGCGAATGGTCGACAGGAAGTGTTGCACGTCGCTGCGCAAACGGTCGGATTGGGACGACAGGTCGTCCGCGGAGGCCTGGACCTGCGCCACCGAAGCCTGCGCATCCCAGGCCATGGTCGAGACGTTCTCGATCACCCTGTCGACTGTGCCCACGCCGTCGGTGGCGGCGGTCATGTTGCGGGCAATTTCCGCCGTGGTCGCCGACTGTTCTTCGATTGCAGCCGAAATTGCGGTGTTGACCTGTTCGATCTCGCCGACAGTGCCGTGGATGCCGCGGACGGCCGTTACCGTGCGATCGATCGCGGCGCGCATGGCCTCGATCTCCGCGGTAATTTCCTCCGTCGCCTTGGCGGTTTGGTTGGCCAAGTTCTTAACCTCCTGGGCAACGACGGCAAAGCCTTTGCCGGCGTCTCCGGCGCGCGCCGCCTCGATGGTTGCGTTCAGGGCCAGAAGATTGGTCTGACCGGCAATCTGGTGGATCAGCTTGACCACGTCTCCGATGCGGCCCGAGGCTTGGCTCAGACTGCCAACCTGGTCGGACGCCGCCGCCGCCTCGGCCGCCGCTTCGCGGGAGATCCGTGCCGCATCCGCAACCCGACCGGACACTTCGGCGATGGCCGCATCCAATTCCTCGGCTGCCGCAGCGACCATCTGGATATTCGACGAGGCGAGCCGGGCCGCCCCGGCGGCGTCTTGCGCCTGGGTCGATGTGGCCTGGGTGTTCTCCGACACCGACCGGGCCGTGTCGCTCAACTGGTGAGCGGACGCGGCGACGGACGAAACGACTGCTCCAACCGAGGTTTCCAATTGGTCGGCCAATCCCAACACGGCTGCTCGGCGCGCTTCGTCGGCCTCCGCCTTGCGCCGCTGCTCCGCCTCACGCAGAGTGCGCGCCTCGAGGCTCTGTCGGCGCAAGGCCTCAAGCGCCCGCGCCATGTCGGCCACCTCGGTCCGGCCGGCCGGCACGACCACCGTCTGATCCAGCTCGCCTTGGGCAATGCATCCCATGGTGGTGATCATGGCACGCAGTGGTCGCACCACCTGCCTACTAAGAATAAACGCGGCGCCAGCCAGCACCACCACGGTCAAGAGGAGAAGGCTCAGGCTTGTCACCACCTGAGTCCAGGCTTCGGCGATCTCCAAATCGATCTCCGCCGCGATTTCCGTCGACGCGATGCGCTGAGCGCCAAGGATCATGCCAATGCCGTCGGTGGCCTGGGCAAACCAATCCGCGCCCGTGACCGGATAGGCGGATTCGGTTGCACTGGCCGCATACACCGCATCCTGCAACTGGGCGAACTCTCCGAAGTAAAGCCGGTTCACGTCGGCGACAGCACCAGCGAACGCCGGGCTGAAGACGCCTGCCCGGCTCTGTACGGCCGCCCAAACCGACGCGATGCGTCCCTGGTAGGACGCCATGGTGCGCAACTGCGCCGGCGACAATGACGCGCTGCGTGCAATGACGCCCCCCATGAAGCCACGTTCGCGTCCGGCAAACTCACTGGCCTCCCACAGGCCATGCCGAACCGCGAAGGCGGTGGTGACTTTCGCGGGAATGGTCGCTCCAAGCGCCTGTTCAGCTTCGTTGCGCACCGTCTGCGCCGCCATGATCAAGGCTGTGATGGTGGGAAACCAGTCCCGGCGCAGGGTCGTGGCGTTGCCGAAGGTTCCCGACGCCAAGACACGGTCGACGTGGGGCCGTAAACGCTGGACGGCCGCGTAGGCATCCTCCGCAGACCGGAGTGTCGCCGGCTTGGCCAAGTTCAACGATCGGACAATGGCGAGTGCCTGGACAAAGGCTTGGTCCCCACGCGCGCGCCGATCGCCAATGGTATCGCGTTGCGCCGCAGTAACAGTGGCGGGACTGCCCAACACCGTGTTGGTGGTGCCGCGCTCGACGGCCCAACTTCCAGCGCTGGTCAGGAGCAGATCCGCCGACGTATTCACCGCGTGGGCATGTGTCTCGTCATCCAAATGATGCCAGGCGCTTATGAGAGAGGATGCATTCAAGATGATGAGGAGACTGCCCAAAACCCCGACAGCCAGGAGCAATTTGACACGAATCGACATGGTACCCTCAGCTCGCCAATGATGAATTATTCAGTGTACCCCGAACAAGGTACGTCTATGTTTTTCTAGTGGTATGTCCGGTCTTTCACGAGCCTGTGAACACTTGGGATGCGAAATCATCCCGTGATCGACCGCCGGGCAACCAGCCACGAGGCTTCGTACTGCCAAAACCATGCCATGCGGCCCGGAAGGCGGCATCACCCCCCTCCCGAGCCGCGAAAACCGTGTGCTCGAGGGGATCGCCCCACCGCATCAAAAAACAAATAAGCTCAATAATCTATTATAGAAGATCTGCAAATTGCGATGCAGAAACGGAGATCAGGGAGCGGAAAACAAAAAACCGCTCCGCGTAGTCCGCTGGTCGTGCGCATGGGTCTGAGGACAAGCCGTGACCCGCTTGGGGGTGGGACCAGACGGGCCCGTCTCACATGCCCCACTCGACGCGGCGGTCGTTCTTGCGCATCAGGCGCTGGTAGCGCGCCACAGCCCAAAGTGGGAAATAGGCTGCGTAGCCGTGATATTTAAGGTAGAATACCCGAGGAAAACCAACGGCGTTGAACAGCCATTCGTCCCAGCGCGCGCCCGAACGCGGGAAGCGCTTGAGGTAGGCGATACCGCGCCGTGTGGCGTCATTGTCGACCTCGCCGGCAGCCATCAGGGCCAGCACGGCCCAGGCGGTCTGGGACGGCGTGGAGTCCTTCACCTCATCACGCCGGTCTACCCAATAGGTGGCGCAATCCTCGCCCCAGCCGCCGTCGGCACGCTGCCGGTCAATCAGCCAGTCGACGGCGCGGCGGATTGCCGGATGGTCCAGCTCCATGCCGACCGCATTGAGGGCCGCCAGAACCGACCAGGTCCCGTAAACATAGTTGGTGCCCCAGCGGCCAAACCACGAACCATCCGGCTCCTGCTCGTTCATCAGATAGTCGATCGCCTTGCGCACCGCTGGATGATCGTTCCCATAGCCGTACTGCGCAAGGAAACCCAGGCAGCGCGCGGTCACGTCGGCCGTCGGCGGGTCCAGCAACGCGCCGTGGTCGGCAAACGGGATATGGTTCAGGTAATAATGGGTATTGTTGGCGTCGTAAGCCCCCCAACCACCGTTCTTGCTTTGCATGCCGAGAATCCACTCGGCGGCCCGGTTCACCGACTCCTCGTAGCGCCGGTCTCCGGTGCGGTGTAGCGCCATGGCCACCATGGCCGTGTCGTCCACATCGGGGTAGAAGTCGTTGCCATATTGGAAGGCCCAGCCGCCGGGACGCGGCCGGTCCTTCGGCTTCAGCACATCGGCCCAATCACCGACCCGGTCCAGAATCTGGCGGTCGCGCAGCCAGTCCATGCTACGACGGATCGATGGGCTGTCACCCGCCTCACCCGCCTCCATCAGCGCATGGGCCGCCAGGCCCGTGTCCCAGACCGGCGATAGGCAAGGCTGGCAATACACGCTGCCGTCGTCGCGAAACACCAGCAGATCGTCGATCGCTTTGACCGCAGTCACCACGGCCGGGTGATCGCGCGGGTACCCCAAAGCATCCAGCGCCATGACACAGTTGGCCATGGCCGGGAAGATGGCACCAAGGCCGTTTTCGCCGTTCAACCGTGGCAACACGAAATCGAGCGCTTTCTTGATCGCCAGGCGCCGCATCGACTTGGGCATGATCGGGTCAATGCGGCCAGCCACATTGTTACCGAACAGCAAAACATCACCCCAGAAAGACCCCGTCGGGTTGGTGTTGTAGCCGCGTTCATCGTCGGGCGGCGTCACGAAAAGCTCGACAATGCCGATGCCCTCTGGGTTGCGGGCCCGTGGCTTCAGGGCCGTCAAGATCAGCAGCGGCACGATGACGGCGCGCGACCAATACGACATCTTGCCGAGAGAGAACGGAAACCATTGCGGCAGCAACATGAATTCCGCCATCATCACCGGCACAGCGCGCCACGGCACCTGGCCGAACAGCGCCAGCCAATATCGGGTCAGCACATTGCTGGTCGCCGCGCCGCCATGGGCCAGAATGGCTTCGCGGGCGCGGCGCATGTGCGGCGCATCGGGGTCATCCCCGATCAGTTTCAAAGCATAATAAGCTTTGACCGAGGCGCTGATGTCGAAATCACCGTCGAAAAACAGCGGCCAACCACCGTGGCGGTCGCTCTGGATGCCGCGCAGATAGGTGCCGATCCGCGGCTCCAAGGACTTGTCCGCTTCGGCCATAAAGTGTTTCAACAGAATATATTCCGAAGGAATGGTGGCATCGGCCTCCAGCTCAAACACCCAGTGGCCGTCGTTCTGCTGAACACCCTTGAGGCGATCGCGGGCATCCGCTACCACCGCATCGAGCTTGGGTTCGTCATCGAGTGCCAGCGCCAAGCTGTCCATTCTGTACACCGTTTCCGATTTTCTTCGGTTGCACCGAACATCCCGGATGGCTCCGGCTCGTTTGGATTACCATCCGAACTATATGTTCGATTTAGTCTAAGCCCATGTAGCGCGTGGTCGGGTCATAATCGATCCGTTTGCTGCGGCGCAAGTCACGAAAGCGCGCGACCGGGATGTTTTTGATCGATCCGTGACACCGCGGCCATAGACTGACCAAGCCACGCGCTGCCTTGGATCGGCCCGTCAGTCAGGGTCGATCACCACCGCTGCACTGCAAAATCGGGAGGCCGGGTATGCTGCCGTCGCACGTAGCCACCGAGAACGAACGACGCCGCAGCGACCTGCGCACGATCGCAAGCTTGCTGCCCTATCTTTGGCCGGTCGGCGACGGGGCCGCGCGCGTGCGCGTCACATTGGCCATGGCAGCGCTGGCCCTAGCCAAGCTCGCCAATGTCCATGTGCCGATCCTGTACAAATATGCCGTCGATGCCCTCACACCGGGGACCGGAAGCCCCGGCACGGACGGATCAACAGCGGGCATGCCGGTGGAGACCGTTCTGCTTGCCGTTCCGGTAACGGTCATCCTGGGTTACGGCCTCGCCCGCGTGGCCAGCCTGGCGTTCGGTGAGTTACGCGACGCCTTGTTCGCCAAGGTCGGCCAACGTGCCATCCGCACGGTCGGCCTGCAGGTATTCCGGCACATGCACGCACTCAGCCTGCGCTTCCACCTGGAGCGGCAGACCGGGGGCGTGTCGCGCGCCATTGAGCGCGGCACCAGCGCCATCTCCATCCTGCTCCGTTTCATGCTGTTCAACGTGTTGCCGACACTGCTGGAAATCGGCTTGGTCGCCATCATCCTTTGGAGCTTCTTCAATGTCTGGTATGCCGTTGTCACCTTGGCCACGGTGACCGGCTACATTGCCTTCACGCTGTTGGTCACCGAGTGGCGCATCCAGTTCCGCCGCCGAATGAACGAAACCGACAGCCGAGCCAATACCCGGGCCATCGATAGTCTGCTTAACTACGAGACGGTCAAATATTTCGGCAACGAAGCCCACGAGGCGCGACGGTTCGACCAAGCCCTGGAGGGCTATGAACGTGCCGCCGTGCTCAACCAGACGTCGTTGTCGGCGCTTAACTTCGGCCAATCGGTGATCATTTCGGTTGGCCTGACGCTGATCATGCTGATGGCCGCGCGCGATATTGTTGCCGGATCCATGACCGTTGGCGATTTTGTCATGGTGAATACATATCTCATCCAACTCTACATGCCACTCAATTTCTTCGGTTTCGTATACCGTGAGATTAAGCAAGCCTTGATCGATATGGAAACAATGTTCGATCTGCTATCGGCAGAGCGCGAAGTGGAAGACCAGCGTGACGCGCCGGCACTGCAGGTCAACGGCGGACATGTGGTGTTTGACAACGTGCATTTCGGCTACGATCCGCGCCGGCCGATCCTCACGGGCGTGTCGTTCTCCGTGCCACCAGGTCACACGGTCGCCATCGTCGGTCCGACGGGCGCCGGCAAATCCACCATCAGCCGCCTGTTGTTCCGTTTCTACGACATCCAGGCGGGGAGCATCCTGATCGACGGGCAAGACTTGCGTGTGGTGGCGCAGGCTTCGGTGCGGGCCGCCATCGGCATCGTGCCGCAGGACACAGTGCTGTTCAACGATACCATCGGCTACAACATCGCCTATGGCCGGCCGGACGCCACGTGGCGTGAGGTCGAGCGTGCGGCCCGTTTGGCCCATATCGAAGGCTTCATCCGGTCGCTGCCGGACGGCTACGACACGGTTGTGGGCGAACGCGGCCTCAAGCTGTCCGGAGGGGAAAAGCAGCGTGTGGCAATCGCGCGCACCATCCTCAAGAACCCGGCGATCCTGCTGTTCGACGAGGCCACGTCGGCGTTGGACACACACACCGAGCGCGAGATTCAAGCCAATCTGCGCGAGGTCAGCGAGGGCCGCACCACGCTCGTGATCGCGCACCGGTTGTCGACGGTGGTCGACGCCGACGAGATTCTGGTGCTTGAGTCCGGCCGAGTGATCGAACGGGGCCGTCACGCTGAGCTCCTCGCCGAAGGCGGGGCTTATGCCGCCTTGTGGCATCGCCAACAACAATCCACCAGGACCGGCAGCGGTGAAACCAACGGTAGCCTGGCGGCCGAGTGACTCCGCGAATCCCGGGTGGCATTGCCAGCGCCGACGGCTTCCACTAAACCTTACGGTGTGGAAACGTCCGAGATGGATGGATGACCTTGAGCGTAGAGCCCGTGTCCAGAAACCGCATCGCTCGCCCCTTTTTGCACCGGGCGATCGATGAAATGCATGAACGCCTGCATGGGCACCCAATCCTGGCTCCGTTGGTGCAGCCCGACCTCACCTTTACTCAGTACGGCGCCGCCATGATGGCATTTTCCGGCTTCTACCGCTGGATGGCTACCGTATCCACTGATGATAAACTGAGCGCCGAAGTCGCGCCTGCGCTGGGCCACCTCAACCGTGACCTCGACCGGATCAGCCCGATTGGCATCGAGCCGGCGGCATTGACCGCCGACGTGCCGGTGACGGTGGTTTCGGATGAGTCGGCCGGGCTAGGCATGCGGTACGTGCTGCGGGGGTCACAGTTCGGTGCTGCCGTGATCTATCGGAATGTGGCGGATCGGCTCGGTCTCGGCCCGGACGACGGCGCCAGCTATTGGGCTTGGTCGAGCAGACGCGACAAGGCTGACTGGTCGGCGCTGCTGGATGAACTCGACCGTCGTCTGGACACGAAGGAAACTCTGAACAGAGCCGCCCACGCGGCAACCGCGGCGTTTGCCGCTTTCGCAACGTTGCTCGATCGGCAACAAGCGCGACCCGGTGCTTGAATCGATGTCCGGCGGTGGGGAAAAAGGCGGAATGGTGCTTGACTTGACCGCATGCGCGCAGGAACCGATCCACACGCCGGGTCACATCCAGCCGCACGGTGCGCTCATCATATTCAATGACTCGACGCTGGTCGTCAAGCAAGCCAGCACCAACCTGTCGTTGTTTCTTGCTGTCGAACCAGCCGCCGCGGTCGGCCGACCCTTGGCACAGGTGTTGTCAGCCGAAGCCATGGTAGAGATCGAGGCGGCGCTGGAGCAGGTGCCGCCGGTCGGCCAGAACTTCCAGTTGTTCCCGCTGCCACGGAATGTCGGTCGTGTTCCGTTGATCGCATCGATCCATCGCAACAACGGCCAGACCCTGTTGGAGCTGGAACGCCTCGGTGCGGCGGATGCCGGCGATGCCGGCACAGCGACGGTGGAGGCGGCGTTTGCTGATCAGGTGGCCACCGCATCCACGCCCTACCACGTGGCTCGCCTGGCGACGGAGGCGTTCACCACCGTCACCCGCTACGACCGCGTCATGGTGTACCAGTTCGCACCGGATTGGAGCGGTGAGATCATCGCAGAGATCCGCGCGCCGGCGGCCACACCGTTCCTGGGCCAACATTTTCCTGCCACCGATATCCCCGAACAGGCGCGCCGGCTGTATCGCAGCAATATCCTGCGCGTCATCGTCGACGTGGACGCTCCGCCAGTCCCCTTGATCGCGGCCGCAGGCGCCCCGACAGACTCAGCGCCCATCGACATGAGTTATGGGGTGCTGCGTGCGGTATCGCCCGTGCACTTGCAATACCTGCGCAATATGGGCGTGGCGGCGACGTTGGTGGTGTCCCTGATCGTGGATGGTGTGCTGTGGGGGTTGGTCGCCTGCCATCACCAACGTCCACGGACGGTCGAACCGGTGGTGCGCGCCTCGGCGGCCCGGTTGGGCCGCATGGCGGCGGTGGCCATCGAACGGCTGGAACGGTGCAGCCAGGTCGCCGCCGAACGGCGTATGATGGCCAACCTGGCATCCATCGAACGGGCGATCGGCAAGGCGGACAACCTGGTGCAGGAACTGATCTGCGGCGATCCCAATCTGTTCGATCTGGCCAATGCCGACGGTGTGGCGGTGCGGGCCGGCAATGCCGTGGCCTGTTTCGGTCTCACGCCACCACCGGAATGCATAGAGCGACTGATGCCGCTCCTGGCCGAACGACCCGACCAATTCTTGGCCACCGAATGCCTGCGCCGCCTTGATCCGGACGCCGACGCCTACCGCGACGTCGCTTCCGGCATGATGGCGGTGGGGCTTCGCGACCAACCAGGCGTGGTGTTGGCTGCGTTTCGGCGGGAACTGGTACACGACGTGGCGTGGGGCGGCGATCCGGCCAAGCCGATGGAAAGCGATGGCGAGGTGTTGACGCCGCGCTCGTCCTTCGCGTTGTGGCGCGAAACCGTGATTGGCCAATGCCGGCCATGGGAACCGGACGCCCGGGCCGCCTGGCTGGCCTTCCCGGCCTGGCTGGCCTGCGCCTACGGCAGCTACACCACCGCCGGCCAGCATTTGCACGCCAATCTGACCGCCCTGCGCACGGCAACCCGCTTGGACGAGCCGCTGTTGCAGGCATTGCTGAATACCATGGCCGGCACATTGCTCACGCGCAGCGGCACCGGCGGTGGTAGCGACAACGAGGTGGTGGCGTCCAACCGCGCGTTCCGCCGCGCCTTTGGCGTTACGCCGGAACAACTGGTCGGTCATTCGATCGCCGACGCCTTGGCCGGAATCGGCCTCCATGATCCCCAATATGCCCGGCTGTGCCCCGGTCACAGCGCAGAAGCGCGCCTGGTTTCGGCTGAGCTGGGCGAACGCATCTTCGACGTGGTGCATCAGCCGATGATGCGGCTCAAGTCGCCAGGGTATGACACGCTCTATGCTGCCTGGGTGTTCGAAGACCGTACACAAGTGCGCCGCAGCGAACAGGCGCTCCGCTCGGCGCGCGACCAGGCCATGCTCGCCAGCCGAGCCAAATCGGAATTCCTGGCCAATATGAGCCACGAGATGCGCACACCGTTGAACGCGATCATCGGGTTTTCAGAGATCATGCGCGCCGAGCTGTTCGGCGCTTTGGGCAGCCCGCGTTACCGTGACTATATCAAGAATATCGAGAGCGCCGGTGAACACCTGCTCAAGATCATTGGCGACATTCTGGATATCTCCAAGGTCGAGGCCGGCAAATACGTCTTGGAAGAGCATATCCTCGACCTGGGCAGCCTCATCGATGAGGTCTGTCGGTTGGAGCAGGGCGAGGCCGAGCGGTCGGGTCTGAAGCTGATGCAGGACATGGCACCGGGCCGGCTGCTGCTGCAGGGCGATGAACGGGCCTTGCGTCAGATTCTGCTCAACCTCCTGTCCAATTCCTTCAAGTTCACACCGGCCGGTGGCGTGGTCACCTGCCGCACGCTGCGGGCCCCAGATCATGCGGTGACGCTGGAAGTGCAGGATACGGGACCCGGTATTCCGGAGGACTATTTGCAGCAGGTGCTGGAGCCTTACGTCCAGGTGGCCCGCCCCATGTTCGCACGCCGCGACGCCGGGACTGGCCTCGGCCTTTCGGTGGTGCGCGTGCTGAGCGATCTGCACGAGGCCAGATTGACCGTGACCAGCCAACCGGGCCGCGGCTCGCTGTTCCGCATCAACTTCCCGTCCTGGCGCAGCGTCGGCGATCCCGACCCGGCCCCCCTGGCTTGAACGGCGATCGTGACCTTAGTATTCCATTATCCCGTGCGCCGACCGACCTGAGGTGGAACGCAGCCTACGTCTGCCAATGATCGTCTGCTGCCAGTCCCCCGGAACCAGAACTGAACAGGGCCGGGCCGCCCTCGCGGTCACCCACGCCAACGTCGAACTCTGCCGATGACGAAGCTTGGCCCCCGGCCTACAGTGCCGAAACACCGAGACGCGCTCGACGGGCGCCGCCCCACACCGGTCCGGTCCACCCAAAGGGGGTATGGATGGCCATGCTTCAAACCTCGATGACTGCCGGCGACTTTGCCACGGCGCCGACATCGACCAACGGCTTCAATGAACCGCGCGGACTGGTCACCGGACAGTCATTGAACTTCCATCCAGATCCACCGGCGCGCGACCAGCTCGGCAAACCCCTCACGGTGGCAAAGCTACCGGCCCACAAACAACCCAAGCAAACCTTCGTCCGCAAGCTGTCCCGCTTCCTCGCGCGCTACAACATTGGCAGCCTATCGGCGGAATCCCGACTACGCTGGAAGGTCCACGATCTGACGGTGCTGGTGCTGGGTTCATTGGCGCCGGTGACCCGAACCGCCGTGGCAGCAAAGGGTGGCCGAGCCGGTTTCCGCCGTATCGCCGTGTTCCACCCGTACCATTTGAAGGCCGCCTTCGACATGATGCTGTCGCTGCCGCCGGCACTCAGCCGCGAGGCTCGGTATCTGGAGCTGGTGCTGGGGTTGGCTTTGCGTGGCTACGGCGATGCCATGACCGCCATCAACAATTCGCCGTTCTCCTTTGAAGCCGAGGCGAGGGAGTATTTTCGCAACGGTTACAAAGCGGAACAATTGCTAAGTAAAATGAAGGGTGGAGTAGAGCATTTCAGCACCTTGCAACTAGCGTACACGAATTTTTTCCACGGCCGCAATTACTATCTTTATGCCCTATTGCGGCGAGAGCAGATGGATGAAAATACTCGCATGTTCAGTTTCTTCTGCCGAGCCTCTTATTTCATGGCGCGGCTGAATTGGAGCGGAGAGCTTATGGATACCCCTAATCCAAAGCAGCTTCCGAGCCGCGAAGTCTTGTTGTTCCATGCCCAACGGCATCCTGCCGTGGTCGAACGTTACCAGAGCGATGCCGCATTTACCGAGCAGGTCAACGCCCTCCTGAAAGCGTTTCCAAGCCGGTGACCGGCCGGGCCGAAACCTTCGCGATCATCGCGACGACGACCGGGATCCCCCCATCTGTTGAGCAATATCGAGCCGCGTCGCTTCGAAGCGATGCGTTCAAATCGGCTGCACCGCCGCCACCCTGGCGGCCCGTCGTATGCCGCGCGGCTGGACATTCAACCGGATACGACGCCGATTTCGACCATTGCTATTGGCTATCCACTGGATAACAATTAAGAGCGTGGCAACACGTCTTCCAACAAACTAGTGTGGAAAGAGGTCGGTGTGACCTCTACTGCTGACACAATTGCGCCACCGGTTTGCGCGTCCGAGTATGGGCCTTGTCGGTGGCCATCCTGGCCCGTACCCCCGTCGCATCCTGTATCCCTACCATCCGCTGTCATCGTGCCGAAGCCTAAGACCATGATCCTGACAACCGCGGTTGCCTTGCCGGAGGAAACTGATCCGTGCCGGACTGCCCAAGACTTGGTCGGTCTGTCGGCCCGCATCAGCATTGGCCAGACGCTGCGCACGATTTTGGACCAACAAGGGTTGACGCCGTTCGAACTGCTATTCGACTGGCGCCACCTACGCCGGTTCGGCGAAGCGAGCGCAGCCGCCGACGCCATGGTGCAGCGTCTGGCCGCCGCACAGGCACGGCAGATCGGCCAACCGGTCGAGCAGCGCCGTGCGGAGTTGGTGGTGGCGATCGAGCAGGTGATGCAGACGGCCCGCCGGACCGAAAAGATATTGTCCACCGTGCCGGACGGCACATCGGCGCTGGCGGCTGTGACAGCCATGCCCGCGACGGCGGACGGCCCAGGTGATTTGGTGCGCGCTGCGCTGGCCCGTGATCTGTCTGACAAGCGGGAGTGGGCCGCGAAGCTGGAACATGTGCTGGGCATCGTCTGGCGAGTCGACGACGACCGTGTTACCGCGGCTTGCGACGATGTGTTGGCGGACCTGATCCAGACACCGGCCGCAACGCGCATTTTGTTCAGCGGGTCGGAATCCCTGGGCGACCACCTGCTGCATCTGTGCGGACTGGTGCACGGTGAGGCGGCCGTGTCGGCCGGGCGGCTCGGCCAATCGCAGGCGACATCGTTTACCGCACTCTTACGGCAGGAACGGCTGCCGGAAACCCGACGCGCGGCGCTGGATCGGGTTCGCCGGCTGCTGATCACCAACGAGGCATTGGCGTCCCAGGCAGCGGGGCGCGAAGCCGACTATTTCGCGCGCATCGTTGAGCGTTTGGTGTCGTCGAGCGGTGTTGCCGGTGGGACCGCCATGGCCGAAGCGCTCACTCGGCGTTTCGCGCGGCGCCTGAACCAAGGCGGCGCCACCGGACTGCGCCTGGCCATCAACGGCTTGGCGGAGATGTTGACCGACCTCCTGGCGCGGTTGAGTTATCTGAACGCCGTTTCGCACGCCGCGTTCGCCGCCCGCCACCTGTCCGACGTGGCCGCCAGTATGGAGGCGGCCTTCGGCAATGAGCGCCTGGTCGAGCCGCTGCTGTTGGGCGGTGGCTCGCCTGATAGCCCGCTAGACAAGCTCGAAGCGGTGTTGGCGGCGATCCGCATGGCCAATCTGCCAGAAGCCGTGCAGCAGCATCTGCACCGTAAGGCGCGGCGCATGGCCGACGACTTTGTCGGCTCTGGCCATCTCTTGGAACGTCTGCCCTTGATCGAACCGAATGCGGTTCGACGATCTTATCGGATCGCTGGGTTGCTGCAGTCAGGCCTGATCCGGGACGACCGCAACATCGCCCGACTACGACGCCACCTGGCCGAGCAGGTCCGGCTCCTGGAAGGCCGGGAGTCGGGGCCCATCGAGACAGGTGTGGCCATGGCCGACGCGACCGTCGAGCCGGTGGATTTGTCCGCTCCGACCGAAGTGCGTCTGGCGACCGACGGTGCCATGGGCATTACCGTGGTCAAGAACCTCAATCGTCCCGCCGCCGCCCCGTTGAAACTGCAACCGGGCGTGCGGCCGGATGCCGGAGCCGGCCCCCGTCCTGCCCTCCCTGACGTGGGCCCAGGTCTGGGCCCGGACAGCAGCGCCGACGGTTTGGCGCCGGCAACGCTCCATCCCTCGACCATCGACCGGCGGCGGGTCGAGCCACGACTCCGGGCCGGTGGCGCCGGGCCGCGCATCCGCGCGGCGGCCACACCCACCCGCTCGCAGGTGACCGTTGGGCCGACCGAAGATCGTTCCTTACCGGCCATGCCACGGCGGGCGGACGGTTCGTCGGCGGTGACGCGGCACATGCCCTTGCTCGATGCGCAGCACACGGTGGCCGATGCGGGCGTGCCGGGTGGCGGTGACACCGGGCAACTGCTTGCCGGCAATGGATCGGAGGGACGGGCGCGCTGCCACAACTGTTTCGAGCCGAAGGATGAGGCGACCGTGTGCCCGGGCTGCGGTTTTGACAGCGCACAACCGGCTCGGCCCAGTCCGCACCTGCCACCAGGCACGCTGCTGCACGGCCGCTATCGCATTGGCAAGCTTCTCGGCCAGGGTGGTTTCGGCGCCACCTACATGGGTTGGGACGAACGCCTCGATGTTCCCGTCGCCATAAAGGAATATTTTCCCGTCAACCTCGCTTCGCGCGTGCCTGGCAGCGGCAGCTTGATCCCCTACACACCGGAGCACCAAGCTAGTTTCAAGGCCGGCCTGACCCGATTCCTGGACGAAGCGCGGGTGCTCGCGCGCCTCCGGGTGATTTCAGAAATCGTCGACGTGCAGGACTTCTTTGAGGACAATGCAACCGCGTACCTCGTCATGGAATACTTACAAGGACGCACCTTCAAGAAATACGTGGCGGATAGTGGCGGCAAGGTGGAATACCGTCGAGCCCTGTCGATTCTGTTGCCGATCATGAAGGCGTTGCAGGACGTGCACGAAACCGGTTTGGTGCACCGCGATATCAGCCCGGACAACATCTTCGTGACGGCCACCGGCGGACGCAAGCTCCTGGACTTCGGCGCTGCCCGCCTGTCAACCGGCAAGGCCGTGGGCGCGTTGACGGTGATCCTGAAACCAGGCTATGCCCCACCTGAGCAGTATTTCGAGGACGGTCAACAAGGGCCGTGGACCGACGTCTACGGCATCTCGGCCACGCTATATGCCGCTATCCTCGGCAAGGCGCCCATGGACGCGGCCCGCCGCCTGCAGCGTGACGATCTGGTCAAACCATCCGAGAGTGGCGTTCCACTGCCGCGTGAGTTCGAAACCGCGCTCCTGGGTGGCCTGACAATGCGTTGGCAAGACCGCCCCCGTACCATGCGCGCGCTCATGACCAGCTTCAGTAAGAGCCTGGCGGCGTAGGACCGACGAGCCGGACCAATGACCGCCTGCACGAGGCGCCTGGAAGCTGTGCGCCTTTTGGGGCCGCCGACCAGATGGGGCTCTGATTTGGTGTCCCCCACCAAGGATGGAGTACCGGTATGGTGACGGACGGCCTTTTCCGAACGCTTGAAGATCAGCAAGCCCCGATTCGGGCGTTGTCTCGGGGCGCGGCGCGGGTCAGGCGACGTCGGTGTCGACGACCACGCCCTTTCGGATTTCCGCATCGGTCATAAGGCGTTGCTGGACCCGTTGCCTTCGAACAGCCTCACTGAGACGGACCCCTATTTCCGGACAGATTACCAAAGAGAAAGGTCCACACCGAAGACCCATGGCCCGCCTTGACGACACGGTCGGTTTCGGCGCTGAACCAGGACCGCCGCCATCTTGGCGGCCGGCCGCTGGGCGGGGTCCGGGCCGGCTGGAAGCCGGCGGTCCAGCCGGCAAGGATGCCGGCGCTCCGAAACAGGACGGCCCGAGGACCGGTTATTGTTTCGGACCGTTGGCATAAGATCGGCTGAATATTGGAGCAGGCGTGCAAGAAGAACGCACGGGAGTTCAAACGGTCGGTTTCGGCGCT
>JANQJV010000083.1 GCA_028281465.1 Azospirillaceae bacterium
TCCGCTTCGGCGTCGGCACGACGCTGGGCCTCCGCTTCGGCGTCGGCACGACGCTGGGCCTCCGCTTCGGCGTCAGCGCGACGCTGGGCCTCTGCTTCGGCGTCGGCACGACGCTGGGCCTCCGCTTCGGCGTCAGCGCGACGCTGGGCCTCTGCTTCGGCGTCAGCGCGACGCTGGGCCTCCGCTTCGGCGTCGGCACGACGCTGGGCCTCCACTTGGTGACCCGGTTCTGTCTCGGTCGACGGTCCGCCGGAGTTGGCCAGGAACCACGCCGCCCCACCACCACCGATCACGAGAATCGCCACGGCTGCCGCAATCAGGCCAATGTTACTCTTTTTGGCCGGGGGATCGGCTCTGTCGGGTGCCGGGGCTGCACCACGCCGGCTTGCCGGCCGGGAATCCAGCGAAATCTGTGCTGTCGCTTCGCTGTCCATGCTGCCCATGGTGACGGTGGATTCAGCCAGGCCTGACGACCCTCCCACCGCCATGGTGGCATCGCTATCCGCGGCCCGCTTCCCGTCACAAGCGGCCTGGATTGCCCGCGAGAACTCCTCTGCTGTTTGAAAGCGGTCTTCCGGACGCTTGGCCATAGCGACCGACACAACAGGATCGAACGCCCGTGGCACCTGGACATTGAGCGCCGAAGGGGGTTCGGGCTCGCTGTTGAGCACCTTGTGCATGATTGTGGTCAACTGACCGGTAAATGGTTTCTCACCGGTCAAGAATTGGTAAAACACTGTGGCGGCCGAGAAAAGGTCGGATCTGGCATCGACCGTTTGCCCCATGAATTGTTCGGGCGACATGTAGCTGGGTGTGCCCAGCACCGTTCCGGCCTGGGTCAGGCTAGAAGACTCCAGCCGGGCGATGCCGAAATCGGTGATCTTCACCTGCCCCGCCTTGGTCAGCATGATGTTGGCAGGTTTGATGTCGCGGTGAACAATGCCGTTGCGGTGGGAATAGTCCAGGGCCGCCAGGATTTCCGTCATGAGCCGAACGATGGTTGGCGTGTCGAACCGCTCGTTCCTGTCAAAAAAATCCTTGAGGCTCTGACCTTCGACGAACTCCATGGCGATGTAGGATGTGTTGTCTTCCTCGCCGTACTCGTAGATTGCCACGATGTTCGGATGGGTCATGCGCCCCGCGGCTTTGGCCTCGCGCTTGAACCGCTCAATTTGCATGGTGGCCGCGTCGAGATCATCATCCAAGACCAGATCCTTGCGAACGGTCTTAATGGCAACATTGCGTTCAATGCCTGGATCGAATCCCTTGTAGACGACACCCATGGCGCCGCGTCCCAACTCTCCGACAATTTCGTATCGCCCGAGCTTGGAAATATCTGCGTCTTTCACATCACCCTCGGCCGTGCTGTCACAGGTTTGTACCGCGTCCCACTTGGGGCCGGACTCTTTGCGGATTGACCCAATTCCCTAAGCCCGATGTCCCGACGTTCGTATACACCGGTTCGCCATCGGCTCCAAGCTTGGCAAGGCGGCTCACCGGCCGACGCCCGAGATCGGTGAAGCGCGGTGCCACCGTCGGTCCGGCGGTCCTGACCGGTACCGCCGGACCCAAGGGCTATGCCCGATCGCGCCATCCGGGCATCGGGAAGACCGGAGCGGTTTCCGCTGCCGTGGCCGGAAGCACCACTGTCGGCGCCTGGCCACGGTTCTGCACGGCCGCCGACGCGATGGTCTGGTTCTGTCCCGTTGCGTCGAACCGGATCGGTCCGCCAATCATCACCTTGTCGGCGAGCGCCGTCGTGCGCAAGGCTTCCAGCAATGCCTCAGACGCCGTACTCCCGGCGCGCCGAGCGGCATCGGCGGCAATCAGCAGCGCTTCAAAAGTGAAACCGACGTTGAACTGAAAACCGGCATAGCGCACGTCGGGATAGCGGGCCTGGAAGGCCGCGGCCAAGCGTTGTGCCAGCTCGGAATGGGGATTCACCCACGGCAGGTTGGTAATGCAATAGTCCGAGAACGACCCAAGCACGTCGTAGAATTGCTCGTCATAAAACCCGGGGCTGCCGGGGCTGATCAGACCCATGGGTTCGAAACGTTGCTTGACCATCTCACGCACGATCAAGATGGCATCGTTGGCGCGGGTGGTCACGATCACCAGGTCCGGCCGCCGGGCCCGCGCTTTGGTCACCTCCACCGCCAGGTCCTGCGCACGTGGATCGTAGCTGATAGCTTCGACGATCTCGAACGGCATGTCCATGGTTGGAAACAGGGCGTCGAGCGCAGCCTTGTTCGCGCGGCCGAAGGTGTCGTTGGCATGCAGGAACACGGCCGTGGCTGGCGTCGTGCCGGTGGCCGCAAACAAATCCTTCATCAACCCGAGCCCGTTGCGGATCAGGGTCGGGCTGGTCGGGAAATTGCGGAACACGGTGCGGTAACCCTGTTCCGTGATCTGTGGTGCGGCAGCGATGTTGATCACCAGCGGCACCCCACGTTGTTCGCACACCTGGGCGATGGCTGCTGTGTCGCCGCTGGAGAACGCACCGACCAGCACGTGGGCGCCGTCGCCGATCAGCTTCTCGGCGCGCGACCGTGCGACTTCGGGATTGGATTCCGTGTCGGCGCCGAGAATCTCGACCGCATATCCCATGTCGGCCAGAATCGCGGGGGCAATCTCGACACCGCGCTGGCACGCTTGGCCGGCCTGGGCCAGGTATCCGGATTGTGGCAGGAGGACGCCGATCGTCAGGGTGGGGACGCTTTGAGTCCGACCCGGCCGCACGCCCGCCAGTGCGGCGACAGCCGCTCCCGCCATGGTCTGTGTCACCTGACGGCGCGATAAACCCTGGTTGGGCGACCCATCCATTCGCATTTGCCGTTGTTCGGTCCGCATGGGCACTCCTCCTCGTCTTTCGTGTCACATCCGCAGCACGCCGCGTGACGTTTCGGCGAGCGGCATCAGCCGCGTCAACCGTCCTTTCCGTGTCGACCGTGATACCGCGCCGGTCTGATGCAGCAAACGCCATTGCCACAACGGACCAAACCACGGCTCCGGTTTCACGGTTGCGCGTATTTGGTGGCTTCCATGTCGAACTGGACTGCCAGCATGCGCCGCAGCAGCAGTGCCGGACGATCATGGCGTCCGGGTACCGGCGGTTGTGGCAAATCGCCGCTTCCGCGCAGCCGGGTTGCCAGGCAGGTGAGCAGATAGTCAGTGAGGGTATTAGGCAGATCGGTCACCACGGGGTCGACGTCCACATCGTAGACGACCACGGATGTGTCCGTTTCGACCGCTAAAACTTGGGCAAAGCGCAGACCCAGGTGCCGTATGGCCCGGCTGAGGCCGGACCACGCCGTTGCAACCGACGCGTCAACCGTTTCAAACGCCTCCAGACGCTCCACCTCGCCGCGATGGGGGTGGGTCTGGCGCGTGGCCAGGACGATCTGGCCATCCAGCACGTAGAGCCTCAGGATCGGTCCAGGAATCACCTGCGCCAACATCACTGGCGGTTTGTCGCGCGCGACCAAGTGGCGTCGTTGCCGCTCTGTGAAGAGCTGCCAAGCCGCCGGGCCGGTGACCGGCCGCCAGATCACCGGCGTGTGGCGGGCCAGAAAGCGGCCGACGGCATCGTCGTCATTGGTCACCAACGTGGCTGGGACGGCCTGCCCCGCCCGGTGTAGCCGCGCCAGCCAAGTGCCGCGAGCAAACCCGGTCACATGGGCCGACGGGCCGTTCACTAAGGCGACACCCTGGGCTTCCAGGCGGGCGAGACAACTGTACAGAAAACTGTAGCTCTGCTGGTCAATCACCCCGCCGGTCTGCCAAAGTGACCAATCCTGCAAGCTGCGGTCGACCGGAATGACCGGATCCTCATAGCGGAATCCGTGCACATAAAGGGCCGTCAGCGTCGACAAATCCTGTCCATTCCAGCTTAGACCGCGGTCGTCCAATGCGGCTCGGCCGATGCCGTCGAACGCCGACTCAAGTCGGAGCACGGAGTCCGACGCATCTCGACCCAGAAGGGCGTCGAGCCGGTCCAACTGCTGGTTGGCGGCTGGACCGAGCAGACCGATCGTCATTGGCGATATCCCACGCATCGTACCGGCCATCGCGGGCGCCGGCTCGCCGACGAATCGCCTTCCGGGTGACCATACCTTGGCCGCGACCGGCCCGCCGATCACCCGCCACGATCCGCCTTCGCAAAATACGGCGTCATGCCCGCCGAGGCCAAGCGGTTCAGTCGGTTCGTCTCGAAGCGGGTCTGTGCCGTCTGCATCGGCAGATCGGCGGCGATGGTGCCTTGGGCGAATTGGAGTTGAACACGCGCCTGTTCTCGGTCGATCGTCGATCCGGTGAGAGCCAGTTGGGCATCGAGCAACAGGCGCGACGCGTTGATCAATTCGTCTTCGGAAACGATGCCAACCTCCTGCTGACGCACCAAGCTTTCATAGGCTCGTTGCCGGCTGCGCACCCGGTCTTCGTTGACCCGTTCGCGTGCCGTTGCTGCTTGAAGATTGGCAAGCTGCTGCGCGATTTCCTGACGCACCTCGGTTGTGGTGGCACGCACACCGAGCCTGCTGTCATCGACCGAGAGCTGTGCCCGCACGGCGGCGGACTCCAACGACCGGTTGCGCCACGGATACGTGTAGGAAAGCGTGTAGCTCTGGTTGATGCTGTCGGGTCGAATGATCCGGTTGTGGCTGTGCAGAGGGTGTTCGTACCCATACACCTGATTGTTCTGGTTGAGGAAAACCGAGGCACTCACATCCACGTCTGGTCGGGTCTCGTTCTGGGCAAAGCGCAGATTGATGTCGGCCGCTTTGCGATCGAGATCGGCGATGAAGAACTCCGGACGGTTGTAGCGGGCAGTCTCCAGCGCCGTCCCCACCGTGAACCGATGGTCGTCCCGCGGGTCGATCCGATAGGCATACGGCAGGTAGATGACGTCGCCCTGGCGTACATCCGGATCGCCCATCAGGTTGGCCAGATCGATCGAGGCGTTGATGTAGTCCTGTAGGGCCCGTTCGACGCGGATGTCAGCTTTGGTGAATTCGGAATCCAGCTGCGCCTTTTGGTATCGCGTCGCCTCGCCAGCGTCGAACAGTCGGTTCATGCGGGCCCGCAGCCTGCCGATCAAACGGCGGTTCTCCACCGTGTTCTCCAGGAACTGCAGCCGGCGGATCAACTCGAGATACGCGACATCGACGTCACGCAACGTATCGTTGATCAAGGATTTCAGCGACCAGTCGGTGCGTTCGCGGACGACCTCGGCCAGCCGGATGCTGGTTTGGTTGGCGCTGTCTGCACCGAAGCCGCGAGCGAACGGCACCGGCATGTCGAGCGTGCCGGTGATGTCGGTCGTAAAGGCGCCGTCTCCCCAAAAATCGTTGCGCCGATAGTAGATTTTCCGCACCACCGTCTCGTCGGTCAGAGTGAGCTCACCGCCCCAAGGGAGCTGTTGCGTCACGCCGAGGGAGAATTCCACGGTTTGATCCGGATGGCCGAAGTTGCCGGAGCGGCTCGCACTGGCAGTAATGGCTTCCTCGATGTTGTCCTCCGGGCTCACCTCGATGTAGTACTCGATGGCGCGCACCACGGGATCATCGGTATTGCAGAACTCTGCAGAAATGGAACAGAGATTCAAACGGCGTTGGCTCGTGCCGGTATCCGCCAGAGGATCGTCGAAGATCGGCTCATCGGCTGTGCCTGTCACGAGGAAAAACTGCTCATTGACGAAACCGACCTTCTCACGCGTGTATGTGTCTGACCGTGTGTAGCCAACAGATAGGTCGAAGACCGGATCGAACACGGCCTCGGCTTCCCGCAGGGCCTCGGCCGCGACCTGAGGATCGCCGCGCCCGATGGCCAAGGTCAGATTACGGTCGAGCCCGGCCAACGCGGCATCTCGACGGGTCAGCGGCTTGATTCCGCGGGTCAGAGCAAACTGACGCTTGCTCTGGCGTTCACGCAACACGCTTTCCAGAATGCCCAGGTCTTCGCCCTGGTCCGCGGTCGGACGTTCCACAACATGGGCGCCCATGACCGCCAGCACGCCACTGGCGTGCCGGTCGTAGTCAATGCTCTGAGCCGCAGCGCCCTGTGGCACCAGAACCGGACTCAGGCACGTGGATGCTGCCAGCACGGCGGCGAGTCGGATCGCTTTGGGCATTGGGCGTCTTGTGCGGGCGGACATCACAGCGGACCTCCAAAATGCGTCAGGATTCCGGCCTCGCGCAGGAGAGCCAGCCGATACCGGTCGTCGTCGGTCTGCGCGGTGCGTTCTGCATAGCGGCCAGCCAGCGCGCCAACGCTGGCAAGAACCTGCGACTCGGCGATGCGGGCGTTGATCCGCGCCTGAATATTGGCCACCTGGGCATCCAGCAGCGTGATCAACCGTCTCAGGGATTCGTAGACCGGCGTCAAGCCTTCCTCCTGGAGTCGGGCTGATCGGTTGTACAGGTTCTGCGCCAGGTTGACCGATCGCTGCGTGATAGTCACACGCTCCAGCTCACTGAACAAAGTAGCGCGGGCCGATTCGAAGCTTTCGCGCACCGTCAACTCCACCTGTTGCAACAACAGTTGCTGCTGTGCCAGCCCGTGCCGGGAGCCACGGGCGGCCGCTTCCAGGCCCCGGTTACCGATTGGATAGGTATACTCCAGAGCGGCGGTCAGACTGATGAAATCCGGCTCAAAAATAGCCCACAGCGAATCATGCAGCCCCCGATAGCCATAGGTTCCCGACTGGGCCAAGGTGGCCGAGCCGAAAAACGTGAGGTCGGGGCGGGTCTGCGCTTCGGCTTGCTCGTTTAATATCCCAGCGATGCTGACAGCCACCACCTGACGCTGCACGGTCGGGTTGTTAAACACCTGCTCGGGCGCCAAGCTATCATCGATCGGCCGCTCAAGGATCGACTTGTATCCGAGCGGAACGATCAACGACTCTTCGTCGCGGTCGAGGATCTGACGCAGAGCTTCGGACGCGACCACGTAGTTGTTGAACAGCTGTTGGAGACGTGCCTGGATCAAGCCGACCTGGCTTTCTGCCTGATCCAGGTCGCTGCGGGTGACGAACTCCTCGTCGAACAGGCGACGCACTACCGATCGCTGGCGCACCGCCAAGTCCAGTGTCTCCAGCGTGACCGCGAGCTGCTGCAGTGTACCGACCAGGATCCAATACCGGATATCGACCTCAAGCAGTGTGCTGTTGATCACGGCCCGTGTATCGAACTCGGCGGCATCGGTGTTCTCGCGCGCCAGACGGACGTTGGTGTCAGCGGTGGCCGTTGGACCGAAGTCACGGGTGTACGGGAGGGGCACACTGGCGCCGAGGGTGATCGTGGTGAAGTACGGTCGTTGGTAGTTGCCGAAGGTTTCGGAAATCGACCCGGTAGCACCGAGCGGGTAATAGGCGTGATCCCGCCTCGTGGAAACCGTCAGATTGAGGCTCGAGCCCCAGGGCAATTGCTGTGCGATGTTCACCGCCCCGGTCAGAACGTACTCGTGGCGCGGTTGAAACGGCGACGGCTCGTTGGCTTCGATGGGGAAGCTTGGGCTGAACCCCTCTTCTCGGGCCGTCAGGAATTGGGTGGTGGTGACCGGCGTGCGCGGTTCGAAGGTGATCACATGGCAAGCTTGGCCCGCGTCTTCGCCGCGGGTGAAGGCTGCGGCGTTGTCTGTGCACCGGAATACGCCTTTGCTATCCAAATCCCCGCGCTCCACCCGCTCGGTTGCTGGTCGGAACCGGCTGTCGGGTGTCTCCACGCGCAAGAAGTCGTTGCGTATGTTGGCGTTGAAGCTGGCGGCGAACACCGGATCGAATACGGCGCGTGCCTCGAGCAATGCCTGGTCGGCAATCCGTCTGGCGATGCGGGTGCGCCGGATCGAAAGATTGCGTTGCAAGGCCTCCAGGCTGGCTTCGCGCAGGGACAACTCGCGGGTTGCTGCCGGTGCGTACAATACGCGGCCGACCCGGCCCAGCGTATCACGCGCGGCGTCCAACACCCGCGACTCTTCCCGTTCGGCCGCCAAGCTGGCTGCGTCGACCACAAAAATCGACGTTGGTACTTGCAGTGCCGGCTCCCCACCGGAGCCGCGACCGCCGGTCTGTGCCGGCGTGCCGGAGGTTGAGATCAGCAGCACCATTGCCGCCACCGCACAGGTGTCCGAAAACCGGTGCACCGCGCCCCGGCGGTTGCGGCCGACATGCATCGCTCCGTCGCGGCATGGGGTCATCGGACGTACTCCTGTTCGAGAATGCCTTGGGCCGACAACAGTTGCACAAAGGATTTCTGATGGCTGACTTGTGCTGCCGAGCGGGTCCGCCGTGCACTGAGTAAGTCCGAATAACGGTTGAGTACCTCGAATTCCGAAACCAGACCCTCGTCCCGTTGGATTTGGGCGGCCTCATACGCAAGCTGGGCGAGGCGCAGGTCCTGCTCGCTCTGGCGTACGACGGCGGCTGTGGTTAACAGATCACTGATCGCCCGATCGACCGCATTGACGACCTGCTGGCGAATCTGGCGTTCCCGATCGAACGCCTGTTGTTCTTGGACCCGGGCCCGGGCGAGCTGCGCTTCTGTCGCATTCATTCCCAGAGGCACTGTGTAGCGGACGCCGACAAAGACTTCGCTGCTGTCGGGCCGCACCAGATTGCCAAGCGAGTTCCACAAGCTGGCATACCCGAAGACAGCATCGGTCTGGCCGACCCCAAAGCTGGCGGAAAGAGTCACATCCGGCAGGTCCTGGTTCTGCCTGAAGGTCACCGTTGTCTCGCTCAGATCGTGATCCTCTTCAGCCACCTTGATGTCCGGGTTGGTCTCCAAGGCCGTGCGGAAGGCCATGGCTTCGTCGACCTCATGCCGCCGGTCTAGCCGCTCCTGCTCGTCACTGGGAACAAAGATTACTCTCTCTCTCTGGCCAAGCTCTGTAAGGATGCGGTTGGAATTCACGATGAGAAAGTTCCAGCTAATCTCTTCTTCGCTTTGCAGATTGGCCAGTTCGACATCGATCTGTTCGACGTCGTATTCGGTTAGCAGACCGGCGTCGAATTGGCGGCGCTGGCTCGCCTGCCGCTGTACCAGTACCTCACGCAGCAGCTGAAACGTCTTCAAGTCCTCAACATTCTGGACCAGGTCCCAGTAGGCCAACAGGGCTCGGGTCAAGCTAGCGTTGCGCACCGACCGTTCCGTGAAGCTGGAGCGACGGGCACCGCTTCGAGCGACCTCCAGACTGAAGTAATTGGGCGAGCCTTCGTACCCGAAATTCCTTGTAAACGGCAGCGGCATCTCCGCGGAGACTTCAAACTGGCTGGTCCAGAACGGCTTGTCGTTCCAGCCGAATGGGTCAAGCGTCAATCCGGTCGGGAACGCAGCCGACGTCAAGGATGGCGCGCCGCCCGTACCGGCGAAGGCGGGTTTCCGCCACGTGGAGCTAAGGTTGATCGCCGCCGAGCCGCCAAATGGGAACGTGAGGCCAGCACCCAGCGCCCCGGTCGCATTATGGGTCGATCGGCTTTCGAAACTGGCATTTTCAGGTTCGACACTGAAGGCTGGTGGCAGAAAGCAGTCCTCGGAATTGATCTGCAAATCTTGGTCGCCATCCCCATCGATATCGACACCACCACCTTGGGGTGGAAAGGTCTGCCCATCGACTTCAACCGGAAAACACAGGAACCGTGCGTTGTTGGGATCGACCGGCGGCTCGCCATTGGCCGCACGTTCCGCGTTCTCTTCGGCGATGCGCGCTTTTTCTTCGTCGTTGAGCTGAAGCACGTCCTGGTCGCGCTCGCGGCCAACATCTTCCTTACGGGCCTTGGTGAAGCTGTTGGTATAAGACAACCCGGCGAACACTGTCGGGTCGAAAACGGCGTCGCGTTGGTCGACCAATGCCTCGGACACCTTGACTGCTTCGGCGCTTGCCCGGTTGGACAGGTTGTTTCCACTCACCGTGGCCGCGATTTCATCGAGTGTGATCGATCGCCGGGACAGCGACAGGATGCGTGCCTTCGCTCCGGAAACCTGTTCACCGCCAAGAGTTTGTAGGCGTCCGAACGGATCGATCGACCGATCCTGCGAAGCTGCCGGTGCTATTGGACAATTGAGAAAAAAACCGGTAAGAGCCAGCGCCACGATCGACGTATTCGTGAACCGATCTCTGCGTTGACATTTTGATTGTGGCCGGGATGCGACCGCTTCTATTGCTGCAGCATGTGCGTTCGCCTGGTGAAGCATTCCCCACCCCGTTCGTGATACATCGACGTTGTGGAGGATTGATTGCCATTGGCGTTCAAGCAATACAAGCTAGGCGTGTCTGTTTTGCCCATCCTTCCTGCCCTTGCAGCGCAGATTGGGCGGCAGTGTGGCGCTGGCGCATCGATACGAGAGCGGTTGCAGTTGTTTGTCTGCCTGGGGCATAGTCCGCACCGTCGCCGGAGAGTTGTCGTCGGTGAGCTCACGGACTTGGCCGGGCGGCGCCGACTCTCTGCTCCCGGTTTTGGTTGCCGCTGGACCGGCGGTTTGTCGCGTCGGCGGTCGACGCGTTAACCCAAATCACGATTGGTTGCCGGACAATGACCAATAACAGTGACGATAGGACCATTGCCTTTCAGGATCAGACCGCATTGGCTGGGAGGGACGGATCGGCCCCCGCAGGAAGCGACGCACCCAAGGCTCGATTTATTTGCCTTGATTCTTCGCAGATCGAGGGTGCGCTACCCGGCGACGGTCAGATCCACCTGCATGCTGGCACGGAGCAGACGGTCGGGCGTGGCGATAGCTGCACCTATCCTATCCCGTCGCGTAAATTGTCGCGTCAGCATGCCCGAATCTTTCCAGGTGTCGGCAATTGGGGTGTGGAAGACCTCAACAGTACCAATGGCATTCAGGTGAACCGCCAGAAGGTGAAGACCGCATGGTTGAATGACGGCGATGAGGTGCGGTTTGGCCCGATTCCCTTCCGGTTCGAAATCGACCGTAGCACGTTGCAGGCCGGAGCGATGGCATCGGTCGGGGCAGCGGCCGACGATGGCAGCGAAGACCGTACCATGATGGTGGGCAGCCTGGGCGCCAGCAAAGCGGTCATCGAGGCGGCCCGTGTGGTCGAACCGGAACCACCGCCTGAGCTGCGTCCAACCGGGACGTCGGCGAACGATGACGGCGCCAGGAAAGGCGGCATCGGGCGTCTGTTCGCCATGGCCGCGGGCGTTCTCATCCTGGCCGGCGTGGTTGCCGGTGCAGTCGTCTATTATCCGGTCTATCAGGAAAACCAGGCCATCGCGGCGGTCATCGAACGGGTGGAGACGACGGCCGGCCGGATCATCCAGCGGGGCCGAGACATGAACCTGGCCAGACTGTCTGGGCAGGACTTCCGGTCGGACATCGACACGCTACAGCCACGCATTCAGGAGATCTGGCAGAAGGTCAAGGAGTTCCCAGACCGGGCAGATCTGGCCAACAGCTTTGCCCGAATCCGGATGTTGCAGTTCGAACGAGTTTTCACCACGCTGTTCAACAATGGTCGGATCCAGGATGCTGGCCAACGGGCCGACGCGCTGGTGCAGCGATTGGGCGAGGTTGACCGGGCACTCCCGTCCAGCGTGGAGGCGCGGGCCAAGGATGATCTGTTGAAGGCGATCGATCTGGCGCGTCTGGCCGGGATCATGGTGCAATACCGGCAGTTTGCCACGCAGTACCCGATGGTCAGCCGCGGTGGTCCATCATCGAGCGATCGCTTGCCATCGCTTGAGGATATTCGGGTCGTCGATCAGCGAAAGGCTGAATTCAATCGCTATCGCAGCGGGTTGAACCAGGTCTTGAAACGCGACTACCGAATCTTGGACAGCTTGGTCGAGGAAATTGATAGTCGTGATTTCACTCTGATCGGCCGCTGGCGGGAGTATCTGATGCGCCAACAGTGAGGCCGATGGCCGGGATGCTCCTGTCGCATCAGGCCACCGATTGTGGTCTCGGTCGGACCGATGCTGGGAGCCCGGTGTGGACCGGTCCACCGTTGGTCCGACGCCACTGGGGCCACAGTTTATGCATCCGCAATCTACCGGTTGTCCCTTCTCGCTGGTATGGTTGACCCGTCAGAGGGTCGTCCAACTCGGTCATTGCCATGTTTACGCCACTCAGTTTTCTGGTCCGTTGGATTCTGTCCATGTTCATCGTCTTTGCGACGTATAACGCGACCGGATATTCCTACTTCCATTGGCTGACCGATTCCGGGTCGGGAGATTGGGCCCTTAAACTCTTCACCGGATTGAGCCTGCTGACGCTCTATGGCATCTATGCCATTGCGGTTTGGCGGTCGATGGGGCCGATCGGCGTCGCCGCCGCGGCCACCGCCATGACGGTTATGATTTGGACGCTCGTCGACTATGGTTTGCTGGACCTAAACAACACCAATGCCGTTTCAACCGTGGTCGGCAGTCTGTTCGCCACCATCCTGTCACTCGGCGTTTCCTGGTCTCACATCCGCACGCGCTTGAGTGGTCAAGTCGATTCCAAGGACGTCAATCAGTACTGACGTCGCCACGGCCCGCTCCGCTTCCTGTCCAGGCGGACACCGCACCGAGGAAGGTCCGGTGCAACCCGCGGTCCACCGCGGAGGAGAGCACCACGCGCTGGCGTCAGCTCCAGCGCTCGATAGACCCCCGCTCTGAGAACCGGACGGATTGATACCCATGGCCCGCATTGACGACAGGCTCGGTTTCGGCGCTGAACGAGGACCGCCGCCATCTTGGCGGCCGGCTGCTGGGCATGGTCCGGGCCGGCTGGAAGCCGGCGGTCCAGCCGGCACGGATGCCGGCGCTCCGAAACAGGCGGCCCGAGGACCGGTCCTTGTTTCGGGCCGTTGGTATGACCTTTGTATTTCAAAGATTTGTTCCTGATCCGTACGACAGAACAGATCAGAGTTCCTGTCCCACCCGACGTTGGAGAGGGTGGCCGCGACCGACAATCGAGTTCGCCTCAGTCATCGCGCTTCGGGCGCCATTGTCCCCTGGAACGACGGCAATGCTTCGAGCCAATTCCGTCCGTCTTGCATGGCCGGGGATGAGGGGTGGGTGTTCCGACCTGAGAGATGTCCACGCGCCCATCCAACGGCGCCCCCCTCGCCCTTGGGCCGTGCCGCGGCTGAACCATCCTGGACGCCTGACCGGTCATGTCTGCAGACCTGGGCGTGTCTCATCTTAGAACCGTTGAACGGACATGCCCTGACAGTATCGGGCGGGCGTACAGCGGGTTCAGTTGAAAGCCCGTCACCTTGCGACCGGTGTACCGATGCTTGTACGCGTTCCGGAAGGCGTTCGACGGATTGG
The DNA here is from genome assembly GCA_028281465.1 of Azospirillaceae bacterium. Taxonomy (GTDB): domain Bacteria; phylum Pseudomonadota; class Alphaproteobacteria; order Azospirillales; family Azospirillaceae; genus JANQJV01. Next base: position 13,277 of record JANQJV010000083.1, read on the forward strand.
TCAGCGGTGATCCTGGTAAAGCGGATGCATGGAATCACCTGGCGTCGTATCCCCTTCATAAGAACGGTGATCGGAATGGCCGTGCCCATGATCATGGCCACCGCCATGACCATGTCCGCCACCATGGCCATGCCCACCGCCATGGCCATGTCCGCCACCATGCCCACCGCCATGACCATGTCCGCCACCATGGCCATGACCGCCATGTCCATGATCATGGTCGCCATGGCCGCCGCCGGTGACAGGCGCAGCCAGCGTGTCGAAGGTGATCGGCATGGCATGGTTGCGATGGAGATGGATCGCCACGGTGAGCAATGCCAACGACCAGAAGTTCAGGAGATTGAGCAGCCAAAGCAGTAGATTGACCAGGAAGATGGTCATGTAAGCAGACCAGATCACGATCAGGCAGCCGAACAGAATGCCGCGCAACGCAGACAGGGACTGCCAGGTCGCTATCGCCCTGACCACGAACAAAGCGAACGAGGTGCCGGCGATGATCGCGAGCAACAGCACGTTCTGATCGGCGCCGGTGCTGCGAAGGTATTCAAGCAATGGCTCAACAGGATAGTTGAACGGATTTACCCGGTCACGGATGAAGACCGAATAAGACAGAGACCACGGACCATCGGTACGAAAAATATTGTGAACCGTGAAGAAATCGGGATCGAGATTGAAGGCGATGAGACCGGCCCCGATCGTCGTTCCGGTGATCAACGGCAGGAGCCAGACGACCGGAATGAGGAAGAATCCAACATCGTCGATACGGGGTAGGCTGCGGACACCAATAATCATGGGAACATAGATGATCGCCAGGATACTGGCCGCCTTGGCAAGGAAAATGCCGAAGTCTTGGGCGATACTCAATAGATCCATAGCGATCGAACCTGGCTGGTCATTGATGGACCGCTGCCGCGCGCGCCCGTCGGCACTGGCCGGATGCTCCGAGTGGCCAGACCGCTGCCGCGGCCCAGTCCGCCGGCGCTGCCGCTAAAGTGCAATGTCGTGAAACCATTTGCGCGTGCCGATGGCGCTCAACACCGTAAAGCCACGCCGCCTCGGCTTCCAATCGTTGTCGAGCATCATTTGTTTCAACCGTCGCTTCGCGTCCCCCTCGCCCACATTGCCCGAAGAGAGCTGCTTGTAGATCTGCACCCCGTGCTGAAACTCATTGGCGCCGACATATCCGTCGCCGGAGGCGAACACCTGCATGATCTCTTTGATCAGCTTGTCGACATCCTTTTCGAAGATCAAATCAAGCTCAGTCGCAACATCCATGAGGCAGGCGCGCGCTTCTTCCAACGGAACCTCAAATCGGGTCACGCCTTCAGCCAGGATCTTCTTCTCCTTTTCTCTTGAAAGGAACCTTTCATCAAACAAATGAAGCTTGATGTATTCAGCAAATTTCTTTTCCGAGTCCTCTTCAACGTCCATGTCAACGTCCTCAACCGGATGCAGAGCTCAAAAATCCGTTTCCGTGCAGACAATTCCGGACCGCGCTCAAGAGAGCCGCACCGTTCCGAGGAAGATCATCCCGCCCGTATGCCCCGCGAATTGATAGCACGACCAGACACTCTGTCAAGCTGGCGCACATCGCAGGGCACGGAATTCGCGGCACCGCGCGTCGATCATCGTTTTGAAGGGCCCAGCACGACGTCCGCCACCCGCGGCGATCGGTCCATGCGACCGCCGGGTTTCTCTATGCATGGTGCACGTACCTGTGGCAAGTGGAACCGTGGGCGACGGAACAGACCTGGACCCGGAATGGTCAGGGGGCCGGCGACGGGAAGGGCATGGGCGAAGCGCGACGGTCCGATACGGTTCACCGGCTTCTGACTGAAGGGGTGGCACACCACGGTTCTGGTCGTCTGGAGGCGGCGGAACGCTGTTATCGCAAGGCACTGGTGATAGCGCCGCAGGCACCGGACGGGTTGCATCTGCTGGGTGTGGTCGCACTGCAACGCGGCCAGGCCAGTCAGGCACTTGAGCATATCGACCGGGCCATCGCATTGGCGCCGGACCGTGCGGAGTTCCACGACAACCGGGGCACGGCTCTTTTTGCCCTCGGTCGAAGCACCGAGGCGGCGGAGGCGCACGAGCGTGCCGTCGGTTTCAAACCGGATTTCGCCACCGCACATTTCAACCGCGGCAATGCCCTGGCCGCGGCCGGAGACGCACAGACCGCTGCCGCCAGCTACCGTCGCGCCCTGGTGGTGGCCCCGACCTATGCCAAAGCGGCCCACAACCTTGGCAATCTGCTTGCCAAAACCGGCGACGCGGCTGGGGCCGAGGCGGCGTATCGGCAAGCTTTAGCGGCCGATCCGGACCATGGGGCGAGCTTGTCAAAACTGACGGCGATGCTCTTGGCCGATCACCGTCCAACGGAAGCCGTTGCGCACGCCCGCCGTCTGGTGGCCCTGACACCGGACGGCGACGGGCCCCATACCCTCCTGGGCCAATGTCTGTTTGCGTCCCTGGCCTTCGAGGAGGCGGAACTGTGTTTCCGGCAGGCGCTGCGGCTCAATCCGGACAACGCGGGAGCCTTCAACGACCTGGGCACTGTTCTCAAACGTCTTGGGCGCCTGGACCAGGCCGAATCCTGCCATCGCCAGGCCCTTGCCCTCGATCCAGCCCTGGTGGATGCCCGGTTCAATCTCGGCAACGTGCTGCGTGCCCAGGGCCGATGGACCGAAGCCGAGGCCGCATTCCAGGCCGCTGTCACCGCCGATCCGGGGCTTGCTGTCGCCCGTTTCAACCAGGCGTTGCTGCAACTCGCCTTTGGCCGCTTGACCGACGGATGGTCGGGATACGCTGTGCGGTTCGCGGCCGGTGTGGCCAAACCAGTGCGGCACCTCGCCGTGCCCGCATGGACGGGTGAAAACTGGGAGGGTCGAAGGCTTCTGGTTTGGCGCGAACAGGGTATTGGTGATGAACTCCTGTTTAGTACGTGTCTTTCCGATCTGGTGCGGCCGGGACAGGCGTTGACGGTCGAATGTGACCCACGCTTGATAGCGCTGTTTGCTCGCAGCTTCTCGGTTGCCGTGGTGCGAGCGGAAGCGCTGGATGCTGAAGGCCGAGAGCGGCGCATGCCCGACGTTGATCTGCACTGTCCATTCGGCTCTCTGCCGCAGATTGTGCGTCCGAGCCTGGCGGCTTTCTGGTCCAACGTCGATGGGCCACGCCGGATGGCGGTCGACCCGGCACGTCAACGCTATTGGGCCGAGCGGGTCCACGACCTTGGCGTTGGACTGAAAGTGGGCATCTGCTGGCGCTCACGCCTGATCACACAAGATCGGCGCCGCTCCTACACGCGCCTGTCGGATTGGGGCGCCATCCTCACTCTCCCCGGTGTACGGTTCGTCAACTTACAGTATGACGAGTGTATGGGAGAACTCCTCGAGGCGGAACGGCACCATGGCATTGCCATTGCCCGATGGTCGGAGCTCAATCTACGCGACGACCTGGACGGGGTGGCGGCCCTGGTCAGCGCGCTTGATCTCGTCATCACAGCGGCTACGTCGGTTGGGGAGTTGGCCGGAGCGTTCGGTGTACCGGTGTGGCGCTTCGCTCCGGCGGGCGACTGGACCATGCTCGGCACGGCGTGCCGGCCGTGGTTCGCCAGCATGCGCTGTTTTCCGATCCGGCGTGGCGAACCGGCCGAGGCTTGCCTGCGGCGCATTGCCGTGGCGCTGAAACAAAAACAACATGCGCACCGCATTACGACGGTGAAACCGGTGCATCCGGCCCCAGCGGTCACGGATGCGGACATCGACGTCGAGACACGATTGTCGGCGGCCCTGGAAGATCACCGCGCCGGCCTTCTAGAGCGGGCCGCAGATGGCTACCGGCGCATTCTGGGCCAGCAGCCCGATCATCCGGATGCCGTCCATCTCCTCGGGCTGGCGGCCCATCAGGCCGGACGGCATGAGGACGCCGCGATTCTGCTGCGTCGGGCGCTGGAGATCGAACCCGATTTTCCTCAAGCCCTGCATCATCTGGGCCTCGCGTATAATGCGCTGCGTCGCCGCGATGACGCCATGGCGTGTCTGCGCCAGGCGGTTCGATTGAAACCCGATTATGCCGAGGCGCTGACCCATCTGGGACGTCTGCTGCAGGATACCGATGCCCGGGAGGAGGCGCTGGCCCTGCACCGGCGTGCCCTGGCTATCAACCCCAATCTGGTCGATGCGGTCACCAACCTGGGCTATTTCCACGAATCAGCCGGCGATTGGGAGCAAGCCGAGGCCAGCTATCGCCGCGCTGTGGCGCTGCGGCCGAAAGCGGCGGAACCGCACAACAACCTGGGCATGATCCGCAAGCGGATGGGACAGCCGGCGCTCGCCCATTTCGAGCGTGCCCTGACACTCGACCCCGGTTTCGCTTTGGCCCATTGGAACCGCGGCTTGGTTCTACTGGCCGCGGGTATGTTGGCCGAAGGCTGGCAGGGTTATGACTGGCGGTTCCGCGCCCGCGAGCTGCAGAAGGGGCGCAACCCCAGGGTGCCGCTGTGGCGCGGCGAGGCTTTGGCCGGGCGGCGCCTGCTGGTTTGGGGTGAACAGGGATTGGGTGACGAGATCATGTTCACTAGCTGCTATGGCGCCCTACCGACGGCTGAGGGCACCGTGTTGGTGGAATGCGATCGTCGGCTGGTGCCGCTGTTACGGCGGGCCTTTCCGGTGCTGACTGTCCGGGTCGACACGACGGCGGCGGACGGCAGCGAAACGGTGAATCCGCCGGACTTCGATGTCCACTGCCCGGCCGGCTCGGTCGCCGCACTGACCCGCCGGCGCCTGGCCGATTTTCCCCCCAAGGCCGGTTTTCTGTACCCGCAGCCGTCGGCGGCCGGAGTATGGCGCCAGCGCCTCGCCGACCTCGGGCCGGGACTGCGCGTTGGCATCTGTTGGCGCAGCCAGGTGTTCACTCCGAGCCGTCGCGGCGCCTACACCGAATTGGCTGAATGGACGTCCATTCTGACGTTGCCTGGCTGCCAGTTCGTCAATCTTCAATACAACGACTGCGAAGCCGAGTTGGCGGCAGCGGAGGCCCGGTGGCAGATCAACATTGCTCGGTGGCCAGACCTGGATCTCAAGAATGACATCGACGCCGCTGCCGCCCTGATCAGCGGTTTGGACCTGGTCATCACCGCAGCAACCGCGGTCGGCGAACTGGCTGCTTCTCTTGGCGTGCCGGTCTGGCGGTTCGAGGGTTCGGGGGAGGATTGGAGCGGTCTTGGTATGCGGATCCGTCCTTGGTACCCGAGCGTACGGACCTTCAAGGTCCGCCGAGGGCGTCCGGTCGGTTCCATGCTGCAGATCATTGCCAGGGTCCTCCGGCGCAGTCTGGCCGGGCCATCGTCCGAAGTGGCGGCGGCCGATGCCCTGTTGGAGCGCGCCGTGGCGCGACAGCGCGCCGGTCTGCGGACCGAGGCGGAAAGCTGTTTCCGGCAGGCCATAGAAGCGGTCCCACGTCATCCGCAAGGCCTGTATCGGTTTGCCGAACGCCTGCTCGGCCTGGGGCGTCGGGCCCAGGCGGCTGCGCTGCTCGAGCATGCCGTTGCCCTCGCCCCGAGTCTGGCACCGGCTCGCAGCCTTCTGGGCAACGTGTATCAATCCATGGGGCGAGCCACCCGGGCAGCGGAGCAGTTTCGAGCCGTGCTTGCGGTCGACCCTGACTCTGCCGAGACGTACACCAACCTGGGCAACGCGCTGTTTGTCCTGGGACGCCTGGACGAGGCGGCCGCGGCGCACGAGCGCGCGGTGGGGCTTGCGCCAGGCCTTGCGGTCGCGCATAGCAACCTCGGCACGGTCCGGTGGCGTCAGGGCCGTCTGGACGCCGCGGCGGCAGCCCAACGCCGGGCCTTGGTGCTCGACCCACTGTGCGCCACCGCCCACGCCAATCTCGGCACCGTCCTGCGCGAACTCGGGCGACCGGTCGAAGCCGAGGCGTGCTATCGCCGCGCCCTGGCGATCGAACCCGAGGCAGCCGACGTGCTGAGCGATCTTGGCCGCATCCGGGCCGGAGCCGGTTGCACGGCAGAAGCCGAGACCCTCTATCGCCGCGCCCTGGCTTTGGCACCGCGCCTAGCATCAGCGCACGTCAACTATGGACTACTCCGGCTGGCGCGTGGCGAAACGACGACCGGCTGGGCCGGCTACGACTACCGGTTCTTCGATACGGCCAGTGCTGGGATTGGCCGACCGAGCGGCCTGCCGGAATGGCGTGGTCATGCGTTGACCGGCCGGCATCTGATGGTCTGGCGGGAACAAGGGTTGGGCGACGAAATTCTCTTCGCCGCCGTTTACGGCGACCTGGCGGCACGTGCCAGCGCTTTGACCATTGCCTGCGATCCTCGGCTTGCCAACCTGATTGGCCGGTCGATCCCGCGGGCGCACATCCTCCCCGTACAACCGGGCGCAGCCTTGCCCGACTCCTTGCCGGAACCGGAGCCCGATTGCCACATCGCAGCCGGGTCGGCACCACAGTATACACGCCGAGCCTTGGCGGATTGGCCGGTCCCACAGGAGTCCGGCTTTCTGCGCGCCGATCCTGCCCTTTCGGCCCAATGGCGGATGGCGCTGGCCCAGCATGGCCCGGCGGTCTTCGTTGGCATTGCGTGGCGGTCACGGAACCTGGCTCCGGATCGGCGCCGCGCTTATACCCGCCTGATCGACTGGGGCGACATTCTGGTGCTGCCGGGCCTGGTCTTCGTCAACCTGCAGCAGGACGACTGCGCGGCCGAATTGGCCGAAGCCGAAGCGCGGTTCGGTGTCACTATCGTGCGCCCTACTGGTCTCGATCTTACCCATGATCTGGATGGGACGGCGAGCCTGATCGTGGCGCTCGACCTGGTCATCGTCGGTCCGGTTGCCGTGGGCGAACTGGCGGCTGCCTTGGGTACACCGGTCTGGCGCATTGATCCGGGACGGGACTGGACCACCCTAGGAACCAGGGTGCGGCCCTGGTTTCCGGCCATGCAGCCGGTCTACCCAGCCGTGCGACTAAACCTGCAGACATCATTGCGCCATATCGGTAACCGGCTGCGACGCTTGTCCGGATTGGAGGAGAACCGGATGTCACGGCAACGTGACGACCGGTGATGTCGGACTCGCTTTGCGATGATTTCTCTCTGGCGCACCATCACTGTTGTTGATGTGAGCGAAGGAGCGGGGTATGCATCCAAGGCGTTGCTATGGGATGTTGGTGCTTTGCGTTGGGATGGGGTGGTTCGGGTCAACCGCCTGGGCGGATCCATCGGCTTGGCGTGCTGCATGGCCGCGCACTGACTTCAGCCTGCACACTGTGGCCTGGGACGAGATATTGACTGGCGGCGTGCCCAGGGACGGCATCCCGTCGATTGATGCGCCGGTCTTCCGGCCCGTTGGCACCGTGGATGGGGCGGCCAGGTCGACCGAGCCGGTGATCAGTCTGGTCATCGACAGCGACGCCCGCGCCTATCCGCTGTCGATTTTGATCTGGCACGAGATCGTCAACGATCGGGTCGCCGACCGACCGGTCACCATCACGTATTGTCCGTTGTGTAACTCCGGTGTGGTGTATGACGCGAGTCTCGACGGGCGTCATTTAACCTTCGGCACCACGGGCAAACTGCGCCACTCGGATCTGGTCATGTACGACCATCAGACGGAAAGCTGGTGGCAACAGTTCCTGGGTACGGCCATCGTCGGCACGCTGACCGGCGCCGCGTTGACGGTGCTGCCGTCTCGCCTGGAATCGCTGGCCCGTTTCGCCGAACGCCACCCGGCCGGCCGCGTGTTGGTGCCGGGCCGGCCGGGCATTCGGCCGTATGGCCGCAATCCTTATGTCGGATACGACGGCAGCGAGTTTCCGTTCTTGTACCGCGGCGACTACGATGGTCCGGTTCCTGCCTTGTCTCGTGTGGTCGTCGTGGCCGGCGAGGCGTGGAGTTTGGCCATGCTGCGCGATCGACGCCGCATCGTCAGCGGCGATCTGGTGATCAGTTGGCTGGCTGGCCAGGCATCGGCTCTGGATGCGCCGACCATAGCCGCGGGTCGCGATGTCGGCAATGTGGTGGTGCAGCGACGCACGGCCAACGGCCTGATCGACGTTGCCTATGACGTACCGTTCGCCTTTGCCTTCAAGGCATTCCATCCGGATGGGATGATCCATCACAACCCATCCGGGTCCACAGCGCGTGCCGCCAGCCGGTGATGCAACGACCGACGCAACGGCGTCTCGTGTATCAGGCGCGCCCGGGCCAAGAGCTGCACGGCGGTAGCGGGACTGCCAAGCGCGACAGCGAGGAGCGCGATCCGCTCCAGATGGTCGGCCCGTGCCAACGTCCTCTGTGCGGCCCCCAACGTCGCCCGGCAGCGCCGACAGGAATCGCCCCCGTTCAATTGGGCCCGACAGATCGGACACCGTTCCATTTGCCGCCTATCGAATCGGGGATTGATCAGCTTTCCAGGAAGTAAAGTAGGTCCGTCAATCGTTGGCAGGCGCTATCCAGCGCGCCGGTGTCATCCTGTCGGCGGGCATCCTCGACCTCTTCAATCAGATCGATCAGCTCGTCCCGGTCCTCCGTCTCCACAGTGTCGAGCCTGGCACGGGCCTTGTCCAACAGCGCAGCCACGGCGGTGCTGCCCTCTGCAGTCGGCGCTTCCGGATCGCCCGTGCCGAACAACGAATCCACCCGGGCCTTGGCGGCGGTGAGCTGCTCGGCATCATAGCGGGGCAGCGCCTGGGTGATGGTAACGCTCCGCTTTAGGCCACTTACCTTCTCCTGCGCCGACACGTGCAGAATACCGTCGCGATCCAAGGCCATCTCGAACAGCACCGGGTTGCCGGCCGGGGCCTCGCTCAGCCCGTCGATAACAAACTCGCCGATCTGGATGTTCTGCAGAGCATCATCGTGTTCGCCTTGGAACACCCGAACATCCACAGCACTTTGATTGGCGTGGGTCGTATAGAATACCTCGCTGCGACGAACCGGAATCGGCGTGTTTTTGGCGATCACCGGCGCATAGCGGTAGGGGTACAGCGCACCGTCCAATTCGCCAAGCACGCTGGTGCCGAATGTGTACGGCGTTATGTCGACCAGCACCGCCGAGACGTTCTCGCCACCGATCGCCGCTGCTTGCAGACTGGCGCCAAGCGCAACGCACAGATCCGGATCAACCTCGCCGCGTGGCGCCCGGCCGAAGATCTCGGTCAGGCGTCGGCGGATCATCGGCGTCTTGGTCGTACCGCCAACCAGAACCACTTCCTCGATATGGGCCACGGTGAGGTTGGCACTCTTGAGTGCGGTGTGGATCGATTCCAGTGTTTCCTCGACGAAGGGGGCGATCATGGTCTCATAATCGTCGCGTGCCAGTTCCAGGGATAGGTTAAACGGCGCGCCGTCCGAGCCAATCAGGTGTTCTTCTTCGATCAGGGCGAAGGGGTGGTCGGATAGGTGTTTCTTGGCATCCTCGGCGGCCCGGCCAAGGCGGGCCATGGCCTGCAGGTTGTCGCTGAGATCGATGCCGAATCGCTCTCGACCATGCGCCACGATATGCTCGATGATCTTGGCGTCGAAATCATCGCCGCCGAGATGATTGTTGCCGTGGCTGGCGATGACCTCGACGACGCCATCAGCGATGCGCACGACAGACACATCGAAAGTGCCGCCTCCCAGATCGTAGACGAGGATGCTTTTGCCTTCATTTTGGCCGGCTTCATAGACCAGGGCTGCTGCTGTCGGCTCATTGATCATGCGAACCACGTCGAGCCCGGCGATCTCGCCGGCCTGTCGCGTGGCTTCGCGTTGTACGTCGGAAAAATACGCCGGCACCGTAATAACCGCCTTGGAGATCGGTGCGCCAAGCCGGGCTTCGGCGATCGCCTTGAGTCGGCGCAAGATCATCGCCGAGATTTCCGGTGGTTGGTAGACCTGCTCGCCCAGGGTCACGGCTCGGTCCGAACCCATGACGCGTTTGATCGATCGGATGGTGCGATCCGGAAACAGCCGGGCCTGATTCCGAGCCGGCGTACCGACCAGAAGCGCACCGTCCACAGACAAGCCAACCACCGACGGAATGATCCGCTCGCCGGTCTCGTCGGCCAGGATTTCAGACCTACCGTCACGGTAGATGGCCACTTCAGAATTGGTGGTGCCAAGGTCGATACCGACGATCGTCTCCGTCATCACGCTGTATTCGCCTTCCCGTCATGTCGATTGACAACCACTTCGGCTGTGCGAAGGATTTGGTCATGCCAGTGGAAACCGGCGCGCAACTCAGTGATGACCTCACCGTCCGACCGGTCCGGATCGCAGTGTGTGGCGACCGCCATGGCTAGGCGCGGGTCGAATGACCGGCCGAGCACGACGATGGCTTCGACCGAATGCTCAGCAAGCACGGCATCCAAGCGACGAAGCGTCATTTCAAGGCCGTCCCGAAACGCCGTGCCCCCGTCCACCGGCGGCGCCAGAGGTTCACGACGCCAGCGCCAGCGCCACCATCGGTTTTTGGGGGCTGATGGTGGCGCAGCAGTGGTGACTGGAACCGCCGCAAGGCCGGCCGCGAGCCGATCGCGCACATCCAAGACGCCGAGCAAGAGTGGTTTTAGAAGTCGCCGTTCCTGCTCCTGCAGAGCCTTTTCAGATTGATGCAACGCCCGTTGTAGCATCCCATACCCGTCGCGCAACGGTACGACAACCTCGCGCGTCTGGTCTAAGGCTTCCTTGACCAAACGGGCTTCCGTCCGCACCTCGGTCCGCAGTCCAGCCACCTCGACCAGCACCGTGTAAAGATCGGTACCCGGCGCCTCGGTGTCCGGGCCTTCCCCCAGTGCCGTGTTGCCGACCGTCGGAATGTCGTCGACCGTGTCCAGGTAGGTCCGCAAACGTGCGACCAAAATCTCCTTGTCCGCATCATCCATGGATGATGTTCCTGGGCATCCTATCAGAGCGCCTGGCTGCGGTGCGTCGGCTCGGCATGGGTCAGCACCGCTCCCTGGCCTGCCGGCGCAGGCCGTTCAGCAGGACGGCATCCAGTGCCTCGCGATTGGGTGGCTGCAAGGCCGGCCCACCTTCCAGAAGGGTACTCTTTAGCTGCTCCAGGGCGTGTCCAGGAGGTGGAAACCACGCCAGGGCCAAACGCTTGCGCTTGTCCGCAATGGCTTCGAAGGCGGCGCGAATGGATTCGAACCGCTCCGGTTCGCGCTCTGGCGAATACACGCGCACCAGCGACCGATATCGGCGCTGGATCATCTCATCGTCCGCATCCTCGGGCAGCCCGAGCACGGTATAGGGATCGGCAATCATGCCGGCACCTCGTCAAATGCAGCAGCCTGGCGGTTTCCGATTTGCACCGGTGATGTCGTACTCGGGCCATAGCGGTCGACCAAAATCTCGCAGATCGACTGGAGCTGTTCATCCTTGAACAAAACGCCAATCGGCGAGCGTTTCAGCAACGAGCATAGCAGCTTGATGGCACTGCGCCGGCCCATGTCTTCGACAATGCTCGCAATTACCGGCACCAATTCTTCAATAACCATGGCGATATCTTGTGCGCTGCTGAACGGCTCGGAGATTCCTTTGCCGGTGCCGAAGCTCTTGGCGCATACCTGGTTAATGCGGCTGGCGGTCTTACCGTCTTTGCAGTCGGTGGCCTTGGCAAAGAGCGCCTGCAAGCGCTCGAACTGGTGGTGCGTAGCGCGTTCCAAGCGTCCCTGCAGCTTGCCGAGAATGACATAGAACTCGAAGGCAGCTTCGCCGGGCATACGCCGCCGCTGCGTCTCGGCAAACTGGTTCAGGAGGGCAAACTGTTTGCTGGCACGCAATGCATCGGCCAGCTGGTGGAAAGCATCCACGGTCCACGACAGGTGGCAGGCGTGTTTCAGCCAGCGGTCGATGCGGCGCAGTAACGGCATCAAATCGCGTGCCGGCAGGGCCATCTCCGCACGATTGAATAGACTGGCCAGGGCCAGGACGGCTGGCACCGTCGGCGCGCTTTCGTCGGCACGGCGGAGCTCCGTCGATACCCAGCGGGCGACCTGGCCGTTTTCCGGCAGGCGCATCAGCCGGACCTCCATGGCAACCTCGATCCAACCGGGCACGGCATGGCCCGCCAACTGGACTGCGTCCACGACGACACGCCTGCCCTCCGTCTCCTCGCCGCGTGCCAACGCCGCCAGACCTTGGCTGATGCGCAGGCCATGGTCGGTCTCCCCGGGAGCTTGCCACTGATCCGCTTCGCCGAGTGTCTTCGCCGCCAGATCGGGGCGATTCTGCGCCATCTTCTTGCGCGCATGCGCTCTGAGGACGCCAATCATGCGCCGGCGAACGGTCTGGTTGATCGGGTCCTGAGCGAGAATGCGCTTGGCATAGCCGGCTGCTTTGCGAAACGCTTGACGCTCCACCACCGCTTCCATGGCATCCAACAGAATGGTGACATCGTCGGGCCGGTGAACGGCCGCACGCTCGGCGACCTCGTGCCACGCGGGCGTTGCTCCCACCGCGCGCAGATGATCGATCAGCACACGGGCCAAGGTCGCGTCTTCGGGATCGGCCTTGAAGGCACAGGCCAGGTGGAACACGACAGGGTCCCACTCCATGGCATTCTGCAGTGGCGCATCGGTCAAATCCTCGCCGTCGCCATCTTCACGCTTGGCCACATCGGCCAGTCGACGGTGGATGAGGGCACACACCTGATCGGCGTCCGGAGATTGCGTTTCGATCAGCGTGGCAACGACCTGGGACCAGGCACGCTCAATCGCTTCGTAGCAGTCGTCGGAGAGTTCGCGTTCCCGCGCCACGACCGTTTGGTGCTCCAACCTGCTGAGAGGACCGAAGCGCTTTTCAAGCAGGCCCCGCCGCTTCGGCAATTCCGGCAGCAAAGCAATCAGAGCGTTCCGAAGGGATTTTTCTGGAAACCGCTCAGCATGGCGAAGAAGGTGCACGAACAAGGCGTCGCTGCCACGGGCCTGGGCCGCCTCCAGCGTCTCCAGAGAGGCGAGCCGGTCCACTGGCACACCCGCAACCGTGGCAGCAAAGCCACGCTGCTCGGCTGGCAATGACTGCTGCACCGACAGGCGTTCTGCGGCGCTTCCTCCCCGATAGGCAGCGGTCAGGGCCGATCGCAGGTCGAAGAAGACCGAGCTGTCTGGAACCATGGAGAGGTGCTCCACCGCCCGCTGCCGGTCCTCGCTGGCGGTGCGCCAACTCTTGAGCATCACACGCACGGTCCGGAAAGGCGATGCCAAGGGAATCGTTCGGGCAAGACGCCACGCCTCTTCCACATGGCCGACAGACCATGCGGCAAGAGCGGCCGAGGCCGGACCGGCGTCGGCAAGCATCGCCGGCAGTGTGTCGGCGGCTGCAATCCGGCATGCCGCTCGCTGCGTCAACAACAGCACGGCGGCCGCTTCGGCGAACCATTCCCGGTCAGTCAGCGCCAAGTCCCCATGGCCGACGCAGCGCAGGCAGTGATCAAGCGCGGCGTCGGCCTGGCCCGTTTCCAACAGGCAGCTGAGAAAAAGCACGGGGGCCCGGAGTCGGCAGTCTATCGCGTGACCGGATTCCAGGACGACCGAGGCTTCTTTGAAAAGGCCTTTCGTGGCCAAATCGGTGGCGCGGCCGACAGTGGCATCGGCCAAGGCCTGCACCCAGATCGGACGGGGTTCCTGACGCACCAGCGCTTTGTAGATATCGACGGCTTCTCTGAAACGTCTTTGGTCAAGCGCCGCTTGGCCACGCTCTTGGAGGGTGTCTGACGACAACGACTTCAGGTTTGACCCCTTGGCCCGCGGGTGCGACCGTTTGGCCATTCCTCACTGCCCTCCCTCATCAGAGATGCAATCCATCGATTGCAATCAGACTACATCAACCTTCTGCAGGATGCTAGATATAGTTTCTCCCCGTCAATTGTACCACAGAATCTGCCGTGAGGTGGCGTGTGTCCGGCAAATGGCGCATGGGTGACAGAGCGGCCGACTCGCTATGCTGCATACAGAACGGTATCATAGATCGTCGGTCCGTGGTGCCGCAGCCAGATGCGGTAACCGGGATTGAGCTGCCGACTCAGGGTCGGAAGATGCACGATGTCCTCGACCTGGTGGTAAGCCGCCACGGCAAGTTTGGGGCGATGGTGCCGCAATAGCCTGGCCGCACCGTTGAGTGCCGACGCTTCCGCCCCTTCCACATCCAGTTTGATCAGCGTGGGTGCCGGCGACAACGTCAGGTCGTCCAGAGCGACGGCATTCACCGTCGTCCCAGCGGTCTCGTCGACCGCACTGCCTGGCGTTGCGGCCGCCCGGAAGTGCACCGTCGTCGTGCTGTGCCAAAGGGCTGTCGGGTGGACGGTGATGGCGGGCAAACCGGCCACTGCCCGGTTCAGCGAGGCCCTCGTCTGCGAATCTGGTTCAAACGCATGGATGTGCCGCCAGGCATGCTTTGTGGCAGTGGCGAATCGCCGAATTGTGTCGCCGTCGAATGCTCCGCCGTCAACCAGAACCTCGTCCACTGAGAGCGCCAAGAGCGCGGTGCCGAAGTACTCGTCCGCCAGTGGTTGTCGGACGGCGGCCAGCACCGCCGACGACCAGGACAGACGGTACAGCAGACACGCCCATAACGTCGCGCGGCTCAAGCCGTCGGCCAGCGCTGGGGCAAGGGATTCGGCCGCTTCAGCAACGGCAATATGACGGTCGATATCGGCGAACGCACACCATGGGCTGTCTGTGCGCAGGGTCGCGACGTCACCTCGACGCCAAGCCTGGAACAACCCGAGCACCGGCACACCACAGTCCGCTGCCAGGGCTTCGAAGCGAGGGGTAGTGTCACCGCCGACCGCACACACCACGGCCAGCAGATTTGGCTCCTGCCGGGCCGCTGCCCGGAAATCCTCGTCGCCGCCGGCCAAAGGTGCACCCGGTACAGCGGCACACGGCTGACCTCGGCGCAGGTTGTCGACAGCGCCACGCACGGGCCAATGGGCCAAGGCGTGCGCAACAAAGGGCTGCGCGATTTGGGCGCCGCTGCCGAGCAGATAAGTCGGTCGGTCGGCCGGCGACAGCGTAGCGCTTTCGGCATCCTCCAACACGCACCAGGCTTGCGGGCCGGTCGACCGACGGTAGGCCTCGATGCGGCCCCATACCTCGGTGCGTAATGTCTGTGCGTGCGCTGACCAATCCATGCTCCACCCCCTTCGGCTGCGACCCCCGCTCCCAGCCCCGCGCCAAAGAGACGGTGAACGAGAACGGGCGCCGCGGCCTTTGCCGCGACGCCACCGTTCCCGCGCCTGGGTGCGAAGGTAAGGGCTGGACTACCCTGAGAGGCCTGAGTTTAGAACAACTGCAGGATGGCCTGTTGCTGCTGGTTGGCAATACTCAGTGAGATAGTGCCGAGCTGCTGGCGCGTCTGCAACATCAGCAGCTTGGTGCCTTCCTCGTTCTGGTCGGCAAGCGTCAGCTTGTTGGCGCCTTCAACGAGCACGTCGCTGAATTCCTTGGTAAAGTCCTCGCGCGTGGTGATAACGTTCAGGTTGGTGCTCAAAGCCTGGGACGCATTGCGCAGTTCCTCGCGGGCGTGGTCCAAGCCATCGATTGCCTTTTCAATGTCGGCTCGATCGAGCCAGCTATTCTGGGCGTAGTCGACTTGTAGGCCTTGGCCGTTGGTGGTCACGTTTTGGCTCAGCACCGTGATGGTGTTGGTATTGCGCTCATTGAATACCACCGTCAGGTCGTTCTGCGTATTGGCATCGGCCTGCTGCGTGGTGATCAGATTTCGCGCCGACTGTGCTGACGCGGCCTGGAAGATTTTGCTCTCCTCGACCGTCAACCGCACAGTGCCACTGTCGAACGCAAACGAGTTTTCGCCAGCCGCCAGTTTTTCTTGCCCGCGTTCATTGGTGCCATCCCGCGTCACCACCTCGCCGGTCAAGCTTGTGACCTCGATCTGGATGTTGACATTCTTCTCGATGGTGCTGACGCCGTTGCCTGCCTCTTCCATGGCCAGGCGATCGACCGTAAACGACACGACCGAGCCG
>JANQJV010000084.1 GCA_028281465.1 Azospirillaceae bacterium
GCCGCTTCGGCGACCAGCGCGTCACCTATGCCGTATTCATGCGCCGCCCGGTGATCGCCGCACCGCGTCTCGTGGTCGACTGGTTGCGCCAGGTGGCCGAGCGGCGCGGCTTTGCCATCGAGATCGAGCAGGTGCACGGAGAAGGCAAATGGGTCGGCGCCGGCGAGCCGATCCTCTATGTCACCGGGTCGTTCTACCATTTGACGGATCTGGAAACGCTCATGCTGATGAAGCTGGGCTCGGCCTGTGTCGCTGCGCACAACGCCTACAGCATGTGCACCGACCTGCCCGGGGTGGCGTTCCTGGCCATGGACGGGCGGCATTGCGCCGGCACGGAGATGGCCGAGCTGATGGCCTATGCCGCCAGCGTCGGCTCGGCCCGAGCCAAGCGCAAGGTCGGCGCGGTCGGCTTCATGGGCAATGCGACCGACGCAACGGCGCATTTCTTCGGCCAGCCGCGCGGCTTCGGCACCATGCCGCACGCCCTGATCGGCTATGCCGGCTCGACCGTGCGCGCCGCCGAGATGTTCCACGAGGTGCACCCGGACCAGGCATTGTTCGTGCTGGTCGATTACTTCGGCCAAGAGGTGACCGACAGCCTGGCCGTGTGCCGTCGGTTCCCGGAGCTGGTGGCGGCCGGCCGACTCGGCATCCGCTTGGACACACCGGGCGGCCGCTTCGTGGAGGGCCTGGACCCGCCGAAATCCTATGCCGTGCTGGAGCGCCATGTGCCGCAGGCGATCCGCGGCTACCGCGACGAGACCCAGCTGCGCTACCTGATCGGAACCGGCGTGTCGGCCGCCGCCGTCCATCACGTGCGCGACGCGTTGGACCAAGCCGGCTTCAACGGCGTCAAGATCGTTGCCTCCAGCGGCTTCAATCCGGCAAAATGCCGCATCATGGGAGAAGCCGCCGTGCCGATCGACATCATCGGCACCGGCAGCTACCTGCCCGACCGCTGGAGCGAGACCTACGCCACCGCCGACGTGATCGCCTACGACGGTGTGGAGCGCGTCAAAATGGGCCGCGAATTCCTGTTCCGCCGTCCCAGGCCGGAGGGATCGTAGGTGTTACACGCCGTCAACCACAATCATGCGGAAATTGGCGGCGCCGGCGCGGGCGGCGCGCGCTTCGCGATACTCCGGCCCGTCGTACCAGGCCTTGGCCTGCTCCACCGTGGGGAACTCCCCCACCACCACCCGCGTCGGCGCCCACGGCCCCTCGAGCACCGTCACCGCCCCGCCGCGAACCTTGTACGTGCCGCCATATTTGGCGATCGATGGTGCCGCCAGAGCCTTGTAAGTCTCGTACTTCTCGGCGTCCGTTACATCGGCATCAACAATGACATAAGCGGGCATGGGCGTGTCCTCCGGTCAAGTGGGTGTGGAGGGAGACGATAGCAGGCGCGGAAACACGGGGCACGCCTTGCGATTGCGGGACCATCCGACTGGCTCAAACAGGTCCCTATGGATTTGGGTCACGGCTCAGGTGCGTATTGGTCCTCACAGGGTGGATTGTCGGTCGCTGCGTCTCTTTCGACCTATCGAGCGACAACCCGGGCGGAATGCAGGCAATGTCCTGACAAGATCCAGAACTTTCGTGCCCTGCGCGACGTGGAATTCCGTAACGTCCCCCCATCACCGTTCTCCTCGGACCGAATGGCAGCGGCCTTCGGAAAATCGAGGCCGCCCGTGCCATCGGTGCCGTCCTGGAGCCGGCCCGCAACCGCTCCCCCAGTTTCCTCAGGTCGACGCCATAAGTCGGTGCTCTGCGCCAACAAGCACCGGGCATACCTGTAGGGCGCGCTTCAGCGCGCCGCGACTGGGCGCTATACCGGGGCAGGCGCGACCGCTGCGGCGCGCTGAAGCGCGCCCTACAATCGCAGCGACCTTCGGAAAATCGAGGCCGCCCGTGCCATCGGTGCCGTCCTGGAGCCGGCCCGCAACCGCTCCCCCAGTTTCCTCAAGGTCGACGCCGTAAGTCCGGTGCTCTGCGCCAACAAGCACCGGGCATACCTGTAGGGCGCGCTTCAGCGCGCCGCGACTGGGCACACAATACCAGGGCATGCACGCCCGCTGCGGCGCGCTGAAGCGCGCCCTACAATGTGCTGACACCTGGAGGTCACCAAATCGGGTCTCTTGGCGTCACGCCCCGAATCGGCGGCGCAGCCAGCGTTGCATGAGGGGGACGCGCAGGTGCCAGCCGGCGGCGTCGCGGGTGACCAGTTCGCGCCGGATCAGGGCGCGGCGGATGGCGTCGTCGTCCGGCGGGGGCTGCAGATCGTGGCGGGCGAAGCCCTGCAGATAGGGCCATTCCCCGTCGATTTTGCATTCCTTTTCGACCAGTTGCCGCAAGACGGTGTCGCCGCGGGTCACAGCCCGGTCGATGGCGCTTTCCAGCATGGCGGCATCCAGAACACCGGCCGCGTCGTCGTTGAGCCGGTCGATGGCGGTCTCGGCCAGAAGCTGCACCAGATGGGGCCAGCCGCCGGCTTCGCCGTGGATGCGCGTGATGCCGCCGTGACCCCATAGGTCCGGCGCAAAGCGCGGGCGCTCCGGCGCGCCCTTCAGCCAAAGCGGCGAGTGCTGCAAGGGTTCGGTCAGCAACAGCCGGGTTTCCGCCGGCGTGAACATGGGCACCTCGAGCGTGCGCAGGCTGACGAAATGGCTGTCCCAATTGCCATGGGGCAATTCGGACAACTGGTGGCTGCCGGCGAACAGCCAGATGATCCGCCGGTGGCTCTGGATCGACTCCCGCACCGTGGCCAGGAAATCGGGTGGAAAGGTGCCGGCCTCGATCGCCTTGTCGATCAGCTCGTATTCGTCGACTGCCAGCAGCAAGCGCGCGCCGCGGGCCGTCAGGACCTGGTCGATGGCGCCCAACCGATCGAACAGAGCCATCAGGCTCTGTACCGCCGACGGGTTGGTTTCGTGGACACCAGTGGCCGCCGCCGCGGCACCGGCGATCGCCCCGGTCCAGTCGGCAAGCGAAGCGCGCGACTGCGGCGCCAGCATGGACACGGTGGCGATCTTCACCGTGTCCGGCACGAACCCGTCGATATTGCGCAGAATGGTCGATTTGCCGGTGCGGCGGCGGCCGTACAGCACCAGCCCGGGGCAGCCGGTGGCGAGCATGAGCTGTTGCTCCAGCTCCCCCAGAGTCTGCAGCCGCGGCACGAAGGCCTCCTGGCCCCGGTCGACCGGATCCCCGGCGCGGAAAACCTGCGGCGTCGGCTCTTTCTCGATCACCGCCTTGGCCACCGCCCACTGCTGCTCGGCCAACGTCAGCCATTGCGCCGCCGCGGCACGAAACTCCGTGGCCAACGGCTCCTTGAAGCCGGCGATCCGGCCGCGGAAAGCCTCGATCTCGTTGTGCAACGCTGCCGCCAACGGCTCCCGCAACACCGGCCGTGTGACGGTATCGAGCCACCGCTGGCGCGCGGCGATGGCCTGCACCCAGGCCTTGAGGGTCGGCACCTGCGCCAGATACCCCCGATCCCCTTCGGGTAGAGCGACAACCAGCCGGTCCACGTCGCCCAGGGCGGTGGCAACCCCGGCGCGGCGCGCCATCAGCACCACCCGCGCCCGCAACGCTTCGCCGCGCTGGCTCGGATAGCCGGTGATCAGCCGCTCGATCTCCACCACGGCCGCCGGTCGATCCACAGCGGCATAAGCGACCAGGAGACGGCCCAGGCCAGGAAACGGCACCGGACAGAGGTCATCCCAGGCGACCGGATGGGCGCGATACCACCGGCCAGCGGCCCATGGAAATACAAAAGGTATGTGGGCGGGCAGATAGTAGAGCCGCAGCAGTCCAATAACGATGCAGGTACCGACGGCGATACCGACGGCGATGCCGACGGCGATACCGCCGGCGATGCCGACGGCGATGCCGACGGTGATGCTGCCGGCGATGCCGACGGCGATGCCGCCGGCCATGCCGCCGGCCATGCCGCCGGCGATGCCGCCGGCCATGCCGCCGGCGATACCGCCGGCGATGCCGACGACGATGCCGAAGGCGATGCCGCCGGCGATGCCGATGGCGATGCCGACGGCGATGCCGCCGGCGATGCCACCGGCGATGCCGCCGGCGATGCCGACGGTGATGCCGAAGGCGACGCCGCCGGCGATGCCGACGGCGATGCCGACGGCGATGCCGCCAGCGATGCCGCCGGCGATGCCGAAGGCGATGCCGACGGCGATGCCGACGGCGATGCCACCAGCGATGCCGCCGGCGATGCCGCCGGCGATGCCACCGGCGACGCCGCCGGCGATGCCACCGGCGATGCCGAAGGCGATGCCGCCGGCGATGCCGCCGACGACGATGCCGAAGGCGATGTTGGTTCCTCTCTCCTCAAGGAAGTAAACAAGGTGGTCAAAGACGCTTATTGCCGCCGCGTCAGTTGATACGGCCATGTGGGCAATGGTGAAGCCGATGATCACAGAAAACACCACCATCCACGGAATGGCGTGGCCATAGAGGATGGCGGCAGAGGCCAGTTTGGTCGTGGCTGAATATCCACCAATCGTTTCGCGAAAGACGGTTGGGCGCCGATAGAGCAGCCCCAGCCACCACAGGGCAGAAAAATGGCTACGCCAGCCGAAACCGATGTGGTCCAGCGGCAGGGGAGTCATACCAACACCCCGAAACAGTGACCGGTCGTCGGGCCGACCTGTTGCGGGGCGCCGGCACCCTTGCCGGCTGGACCGCCGGCGTCCAGCCGGCCCGGACCACGCCCAGCGGCCGGCCGCCAAGATGGCGGCGGCCCAGCCGGCAGGGATGCCGGCGCTCCTCGTTCAGCGCCGAAACCGAATGTGTCATCAATGCGGGCCATGGGTGTCACGGCTTGGCTCCGAGGCCGATG
>JANQJV010000086.1 GCA_028281465.1 Azospirillaceae bacterium
CCGACGGCGGCACCCGCACCGGCGTGCACACGAGGCCGACGAGGCGTCGGCGCTCCCACAAAGGCCTCCTCGGATGGACCCGTTTGTGCCCAACGGCACCGTTAGTTTCTTATTACAGATCATAGGATCCACCTCGGACGCGAAGACACCGGCAGCGGGCAGGGATCACCGGCCGCCCACCGGCTCAGATTCCGGTTGGCGCAGACAACCGCCCGCTCCATGGCTTGCGCTTCGCAGACTGTCTGTCCTAATTGAATGGTTCCTTCCGAAGGGGTATCGGGCCGAAGGGGTATCGGGCCGAAGGGGTATCGGGCCGAACGGGTATCGGGCCGAACGGGTATTGGGCACGATACAGCCGACGTGGGTGAGGCGAGTGCATGAAACGGGGTCTGACAACGCGACGGGGCGGCTTGTTTGCCGCGCTCTGCTGCGCCTTCATGGCGTGGAGCATGAACCCCGATGTCGGGCATCTGCCAAAGCTTCTCACGGTGCTCGAGGGTTATGGGCAGGTGGTTGCGGATCACGGCCATACCCATGGCATCATCGAGGATTTCCTCTGGGCCATGCACGGCCACCCCCACGATCTCGCAGATCATGACCACGGCACCGAGCTACTGCCGAGTGTGGCCGCACCACCGCCGCCGTTGACGCATCGCCGGCCTCCCCCCGCGCAGCCAGCCAACGGCGTACCGTCCCCCATATTCCGCTTCGATCGACCTCCGCGCGCCTGATCGCCTCGGCCCTGCGCCGAGATCGCCGATCACCAACGACAATCGCGGAGATGCATTCATGCTGTCGCTCTTCCGGGCGGCCGGCACACTGCCATGGTGGCATGTGTCGATTGCCTACGCTCTTGCCCTCGCACTGTGGGCGAGCACCGCCGCAGCCCATAACGTCACCGAGGGTGACGCGGGCTATATCCAGGAGATTTGGGGGGTGCACCTCATCCCCTTCGCTTACCTTGGCGCCAAGCATATGGTCACGGGCTATGACCATATCCTGTTCCTGCTTGGTGTCGTCTTCTTCCTCTACCGGATGAAGCACGTTGCGATCTACGTAAGCCTCTTTGCCATCGGCCACTCGGTCACGATGCTGGCGGGCGTCTCCCTGCACTGGGATGTCAACGCTTACGTCATCGATGCCATCATCGGTTTCTCGGTCGTCTACAAGGCTCTCGACAATCTCGGCGCCTACCAGCGCTGGTTTGGGGTGCAACCCAACACCAAGGCCGCGACGCTGATCTTCGGCCTGCTGCATGGGCTCGGCCTCGCGACGAAAATCCTCGACTACCAGATTGCCGAGGAAGGCCTCCTCGCGAACCTCATCGCCTTCAACGTGGGCGTCGAGATCGGTCAGATCCTCGCGCTCGCCGTCATCCTGATTGCGATGGGCCATTGGCGTCGAACCGAGAGCTTCCAGCACCACGCCTACACCGCCAATGTCATCATGATGTCGCTCGGCTTCATGCTGATGGGGGTCCAGATCACCGGCTACTTGGTCGCCGCCTGAAAGATCGGAGACAAAAAATGTACAACGCTCAGAAACCTGCGCCGGAAGAGCTACCGAGCTCGGCGCAGCTCCTACGCTCGACGCTCATTGCCCTCGCGGTCGCGATCGCCATCCTCGTGACCGTGGTGCTGCCCGCCGAATACGGCATCGATCCCACCGGGCTGGGTCGCGTGCTGGGCCTGACCGAGATGGGCGTGATCAAGACCCAGCTCGCGGACGAGGCTGAAGAGGACCGCGAGATGCACCGTGGTTCGGACGATCGCTCGAGCGTGCTCGACCTGCCTTTCGGCCTCTTCCTGTCAACAGCGCACGCACAGGAGGCATGGCGCGACCGGGTCACCTTCACCTTGGCACCAGGCGAACCCGCGGAAACGAAAATCGCCATGGCCGAGGGCGACACCGCCGAGTATCGCTGGATCGCCGAGGGAGGCCGCATCAACTTTGACCTCCACGGCCACGGCGGCGGTGACTCCGTCACCTACAGGAAAGGTCGCGGCGAGACGGCCGGCCAGGGCAGCTTCACCACCCCCTTTGCCGGCGACCATGGGTGGTTTTGGCGTAACCGGGACTCCACCAACGTAACCGTCACACTGCACATCCGGGGTGCCTATACCGACCTGAAGACCTCCGAATGAACTCGTTGCGCCCGCGCCTGCCGCGGGCGCACTCTCCTCTCGGGTCGCCCTCTCGGGTCGCTTGGCCCCCCGCGTCGACCGTCGCTGCCTGTAAAGCCTCGGCCCCACCGGCGGACTGATCCTGCTGTCTCGGGCGCTTGCCAAGGTTTGGCTCTGGCGGGCACGACCCGCATGTCCCCTCGGTCATTCGACGCTGTCATCTTTCCCTCGGTTGACCGGTCTCTTGCCCGATCCGGCACCGACCACACCACCACCGATGTCTTCCGGAGAATGCGCCATGCTGCACTGCAGCTTGTTTGGCGCCGGCCGGCGTGATATGGCGCAGCCGCAATCCGCAAAAGCAGAGGGTGCCAGCATGACGATGCGCAACATTGCGATCATCGCCCACGTCGACCATGGCAAGACCACCCTGGTCGATGCCCTGCTGCGACAAAGCGGCGTGTTCCGGGACAACCAGCAGGTCGCCGAGCGGGCCATGGACAGCAACGACCTGGAGCGCGAACGCGGCATCACCATTCTCGCCAAATGCACCTCGGTGGTCTGGGACGACGTGCGATTGAACATCGTCGACACCCCCGGCCACGCGGATTTCGGTGGCGAGGTGGAGCGAATCCTGTCCATGGTCGACGGTGTGGTCGTGCTGGTCGACGCGGCCGAAGGACCCCTGCCGCAGACCAAATTCGTCGTCGGCAAGGCGCTCAAACTCGGGCTGCGCCCGATCGTGCTGATCAACAAAGTCGACCGGCCGGATGCCCGGCCGGACGAGGTGCACGAGGAAATCTTCGATCTGTTCGCGGCGTTGGATGCCACCGACGAGCAGCTCGACTTTCCCACGCTGTACGCATCCGGCAAACAAGGTTGGGCGTCGGAAAGCCTGGACGGCCCGCGCAAGACCATGCAACCGCTGTTCGACTTGGTCGTGCGCCACGTGCCGCCCCCAGAGGTCACGCCCGATCAGCCGTTCCGCATGCTGGCCACGACCTTGGAACGCAACCCCTATCTGGGCCGTCTGTTGACCGGGCGCATTGACTCCGGCATCGTACGCCCAACCATGGCGGTCAAGGCGCTCGGCCGCGACGGCAGGCTGATCGAACAGGGGCGGATAACCAAGGTGCTGGCGTTCCGGGGCCTGGAGCGGGTCGGCGTGGACGAGGCAGAGGCCGGCGACATCGTCGCATTGGCCGGCCTGTCGCGCGCCACGGTCGCGGACACCCTGTGCGACCCCATCGTGACCGAGGCCATCCCGGCGCAGCCGATCGACCCGCCCACCCTGGCCATGACGTTCTCGGTCAACGATAGCCCACTGGCCGGCCGAGAGGGCGACAAGGTCACCGGCCGCATGATCCGCGACCGCCTGATGCGCGAGACCGAGGGCAATGTGGCCATTCATGTGGACGAGACAGCCGATGCCGACGCGTACGACGTGGCGGGACGCGGCGAACTGCAACTGGCCATCCTGATCGAAACCATGCGGCGGGAAGGCTTCGAGCTGTCGATCAGCCGGCCGCAGGTACTGTTCACGACCGATCAGGTGTCCGGGCAACGGCTGGAGCCGATCGAGGAGGTCCTGGTCGACGTCGACGAGGAGTTTTCTGGGGCCGTGGTCAACAAGCTGGCCGAGCGTAAGGCCGAGATGGTGGAGATGCGCCCATCCGGCGGCGGCAAAGTGCGGCTCACCTTCCATGCCCCGACGCGCGGCCTGATCGGCTACATGGGCGAGTTCCTGACCGATACGCGCGGCACCGGCCTGATGAACCGACTTTTCCACGGCTATGCCCCGTTCAAGGGGCAGATCGCCGCACGCCGTACCGGTGTGCTGATCAGCAACGGCGAGGGCACGGCCGTGGCGTACGCCTTGTGGAACCTGGAAGACCGGGGACCGATGCTGGTCGATGCCGGGGTTCCGGTGTATCAGGGCATGATCATCGGTGAGCATACCCGGGGCAACGACCTGGAGGTGAATGTCCTCAAGGGCAAACAGCTCACCAACATCCGCGCCGCCGGCAAGGACGAAGCGGTCAAGCTGACACCGCCCATCAAGATGACCTTGGAGAAAGCGATCGCCTATATCGCCGAAGACGAACTGGTCGAGGTGACACCGAAATCGATCCGCCTACGTAAACGCCTGCTCGACCCGAACGATCGAAAACGTGCCGCCAGGAAAGCCGAGGCAGGCTGACCCCATCCGTCACTGCGCGGCAACGGTCCTCTTGTAATCATCGAAACATCGCGTCCGGCTCTCGTCACCGCGGTGCCGACTGCCCATGTGTTGACCAGGCGGCCTGCTTGGCAACCATTGGAATCGATTTGGCCGTATTTGAGTGAAAGGCGCACCGACCAGTATGCCCTTGCGGACCCTCCTGAAACCGGAACATTTTAAAAGCCCTTGGGGCCGTATCGTGGGCCTGGCGGTGGCCTGGGTGATCATCATTTCCGGCCTGCTGTTCCTGCCTTTACCCACCCCTTTCGGCCTGCCGTTGCTGGTGGTCGGCGCGACGGTGCTGCTGACCATATCGATCACGGCCCGCAGGGTGTTCATTCGCCTGAAACGCCGGTACCCGATCACACTGAATCCGCTGCGCGCTTTGCTGCGTCGACGCCCCCGACCGAAGCCGGCGCATCCTGACACCGCTGGCCGCAGCGCTGTGCCAGTGGACTCTGCCGACTGACCGGGAGAGCCGGAGGCGCGCAGTGGTGTCGATCAAAGCACTCACGGCGGCGTGGCGCCGCCTGATCCTACCGCCATCTGCCCCGGCAAACGAAAGCGGGCCCATGCCGCTCTGGAGCGCATGTGAATGGACTGCCATGACCCCGCCTGTTGCCGTGGGCGGGGACCATGTGTTGCCTGCCAAGCACGCGTCGGGCATCGTCAGTTACGACATAGACCTCTGCTGGACAGAAGGCCATAGCGGCCCACGAATGTGCCGCTCGCTCGTGCTGGCTCCGTTGTCCCAGGTTGCTCGACCAGAGACATGCCTGGCGACTGCGCGCCGACTCTTGGCCGACGCTCGGGCGACCGGCGTGGCAGCCGCCTTGCAGTGGCACGGCGACGGTGTGGTGAAGGTATGGCTATTCACAGAACCGCTGCCCCTCACCTCACTCGAGCGCACGGCCCGCGGCCTGATCGAAGAGGCGATGGATAGCTCATCGGTGGCCGGCTGGCAGATCGAAACCCGAGCGCTCCTGGCACCTGGCTGGAATCCGGCGAGCGCTTCTTGGGCATACTTCTTTGCCGATGATGAGACGCCAACGGAGATCAATGGCGAGGTGGTGCCGGACGGACTTTTGGCACACCAAGTGTCGCTGCTCGAGACACTCCAGCCGACGCCGGCGATGCAGGTACACCACCCGACCGGCGCACCACAACCGATTTCCGCTGGATCAGCGCCGGCGCAGGCGCCGGGAGGTGCACCGGCCCTGGCGGTGTCGGTGTTGCCCGGCGCGGCGAACGGTATCGTCGTCGTGGTGGATTCGGGGGCGACTCCGACGATGTCCATCGCTCTCACACCCCTGCAGGCGCTGGATTTAGCTCAGGACTTGCTGCGAACCGCCCGCGTGGCCCTCACGGCCGCCACGCCTCCACAACCGCCACCACAGGCCGAAGGTCCGCCTTTTTGATGCAGCAGGCCGGCCCAGCCTGAGTTCGCGGTCGTTAGGCACGTAAGGACGCAATTGGGTGTCAGAGGGGCAAAAACGGGTGGCAGATCATAATAGTGCCGTAGGGATGACAGAATTCTTCGAGCCAAATCAATGGGGTGTAGGTTCAGCAAATCGTCATCTTGGGCCATTGCCACCCAATTGCCCCTCTTACGGACCTCGCATGTAATCCATTGAAATGATCTTACTTTTACAGATCGAAAAGCGATTGTAGCCGTTGCTATCGGGCGGCATGCTCTTATGTAATATCTTGTAGAACTTTAGAGGAACGAATGACGAGTGTCGCTGTCGCTCATGAACGGGAGTCTTACGACGCATTGTACACGGCCGGACATGCGTTTACAGCCGCATCAAGCGTGATCTGATTGGCGGTGGTGGGAAACGACGCGCAATACCGATCGATCCGGGCGCCGGCCATGCGCAGGCGCCCGGGGTGCCCAGCGTCAATTACCTTTGCCGGTTACCGACAACTACGGTTTCCGGTTTGGAGCGGCGGCGGTTGGGGGGAGCGAGGGGCGTAGCCCCGAGCGGACAACACCGCGCGCGGTCCTGGAATCGTTGTCGGCCGTCCAAATGGTCGACGTCCATATGCCCACGACCGACGGCCGACAGGTCATTCTATCCCGATACACCCACCCCGAATCCGAAATCCAGATCCCGCTCCAACATCTCAAGCTCAAACTGCCGGCACAGCCGCCACCCAAAATCACTCAACCGACCATCGTTTCAGCCTGACCCGATAGACCGGCCTGTAGTGCCGACCAGAGGAGGATGATATGTGCTATATAAATTACTTAGACTCAAACAAAATCTCGAATTGCGGAAGTCGGCCTAACGGCTGAACCCGGGGATCACAGCGGATCACGCGGCTCACTCACCGGTCCGCAGGAGGCGGAATGGCCGCCGCAATCCGCCCAACCATGTCCTCCACAAGAACCGCCAAGGGCCGGTCGCCGTCGACCTCCATCCAGCCGAACCGGCGCGACCAGGCGTCCAGATGGGCCTGGATTTGGCGCTGGTGAGACAGGAAGCTGTCGGAGCTGCACGTCTCGTCCATCCCGCATTCGTAGGCAACCCGGTCGTCCGGTTTTCGGGCAAGCAGGGTTTCGGGCGGAAGCTTGACGTACAGGGTGAGATCCGGCTGCGGCAACAGGCTCGCGGCGGCCAAGGCTGCCGCCTCCTCGGCGCCGAAGATGATCTCGGCGGCCGTGTGTTTCATCCAATAGCTGTCATGGATGAGGACGCAGTTGGGCGGGCCGTCCTTCAGCTGACTTGCGGTCGCGATGGCGATGGACCACAGGATGAACAAAAGGCGCGACTGTGCCGCAGGCATCGCCATGACGCTTTGCCTGACGGTGAGGACGTCGGTCTTGATGAAAGCCGACGCGGGCGAAAGCTTTGGGTCGAGGATGTCGAAGCGGTCGAGGCGCACCGCATGAATCCCCCGCGCGCGCAACGCATCCCGCAGGGCCCAGCTGAGCGTGGTTTTTCCCGCGCCATCAGGCCCAGCGACAGCAATCAGCATGGTCTTTTGCCTTCCTGGCGTTGCGGCCGCGATCGACGAGTCCTCAATGAAAATCGGCTATTTTGCGGCACTTACAATATATGCTAACATTGCACTGGTTCGTTGCAACCAGGATTTTGGCAGAAGCGGATGGTCAAGCATCGGCGTATGGCTTCAGGCGACGCCCTCAGTCTTGAACGCTGGTGGGTGGTGCGCGGCCCCGTAGCGGTTTCCGTGGAATGCCCGAGGCCCGGCTTCGCCCCTCTCCTGCCCCATGTCCTTGGCAATCACGCGACCCTGTCGCGCGACACCGGGGCACCGGCGGCATGGACCATCGCCATCACACCGATGCAGGACTATGCGCGGCAACGGGAACAGTTCGCCGCCAAGTTCCGGACCGATGCGGCCGATGGACTGTCGGACTACTGGCGCGGCGATTTCGAGATCCGACGACTGGGGCGATTCGGCGCTGCGTACGCCGTGCGCCACGTGGTGCCGTTCGAGGGGATCACCCTTTTCGAACCAACGTCTCGTCGCATCTCTTATATGTTGTCTGACAACGAGGCCCCCTATCTGCCCCACATTGAACATTTAGTCACCTACGTGATGCGCGTTGCGGGGTGGACGCAGAGGTTCGTGGACGTACACGCCGCTTTCGTGCGCTACCGTGGCAAGGGCGCTACGCTGATCGGCCCGCGTCAGGCGGGCAAGACCAGCCTCGCCATGCATTTGCTCGCTCGGGGTGGCGAGCTCCTGGGCAGCGACATGGCGCAGATCCGTCCCGGCGCAGACGGACGCCTGGACGCCGTGTCCATTCCCCACCTCTGCCGCATCACCCGAGAAACGATTCAGGACAACACCGTCCTGGCGACGGTGATCGGCTCCGCATTCGACGGCAATCGCGACTACCGGGACGGACCGCTGTTTTCCTACGGAAAATACGAGATGTACGATCCGGCTCTCGAACGGGTCCTGGGCCGGCGCGTCGGCATTTCCGCCATGGCGCTGGACGCGGTCTTGTTTCCCCGTTTCGACCGGCAAGCCGAACGATCCTCCGTGGTGCCGGCAGAGTCTGGCGACGGTGCGCGCCGGCTCATGGACAGCATCCGATTCGACCGTCCCCTGGCGGACTGGCTGCCGTTCGAGCTGTCCGATCGCGAGCGCGCCGAAGTGGGTTTGGAGCGGTGGTTGTCTCAGGATCGAGCATCGATTCCCGCTTTCGATGTCCACTTCGGCCGGGAGCCGTCGCTCGACTGGGAGAGGATCGACGCCGTTTTCGACGGTCTTTAGCATCGGCGCGCGCCTGGAGCATTTTATTTTTTCAGCAAATCGTCGTCGCAGATCGCCTCTATCTGCTCTGGAGTTGCTCTAGGCAGGAAGACTGAAGCCGGTCCGGCGGAGTTCGGCAGCAAACTGTTCCACCGATTCCACCGGCACGGTCTGCGGTTCGGCCTCGGTCATGCGCGCGGCCTCCTGCGCCGTGGTCACGT
The DNA here is from genome assembly GCA_028281465.1 of Azospirillaceae bacterium. Taxonomy (GTDB): domain Bacteria; phylum Pseudomonadota; class Alphaproteobacteria; order Azospirillales; family Azospirillaceae; genus JANQJV01. The sequence continues at coordinate 8,796 of JANQJV010000086.1, forward strand.
TATCGAACAGCATCATGAGCGCAAACTCGCCGAAGCTGAGGTGCAGGGTGTCACCTAAGTCGTTCAGGCGACCGACGGCGATGCCACTCTCCGTACGCATGAAATCGACGTCGATATCAAGGAACGGCAATGCCGGCGCGGCCCGAGGAGCCGACGGCTCGGACCACTCATATCGCCGGGCGACCTCACGGCCACCGTGGATCAGAGTCTCTTCCGCCCAAAGGAAGACGGAACGGGCGAAGGTGGCGATCTTGCACGCATATTCAAGCGCCGCCGGGCCACTCGCCTCCGCAGGGGTTCGGTGCAGCCGCCACATGAGTTCGCTCGGCGTCAAACCGCAGGGACGCATCACCAACCGGCTTTCCCAATCGGCCGGCAGGAGGTCCAGCAGGCGTCTGCGCCACTTGGGCGTCGGATTGGTCAGGCGATATCCCGCCAGCAAGCCGTCTACAGCGTGGCCAAGCAAATCCTGAGCGGAAAAAACCAGGGACATGTTGTCGCCTTCCTCACGGTAGCCGGTCATGTCCACTTGCAAGGTTCTGGCCATATGGCGGGCGACGTGCAGCTTCAGGCGGGCCACGTCCTCGCACAACACCAATGTGCCGGCCGCATTCGGATCGGTCTCCGGCCAGAGTTGCCGGCCTGCCCCCAGGCGGTGCAGCAGCAGCAGTTCGTTCGCGGAAAAACTTGCCGGCAGCGACACCTCCCAAGGTCCCATAGCCCACTGCCTCAGGCGGGAGCATAACGCATCCAGCGGATCGGTCGGCGCGATCCTCAGGTCGACGATGCAGCGGCCGGCGACGAACGACTGTACCTCGTCGGGGGACGCCCCGGCATGCTGGATGCCGGGCGTGACCAAAATAAGATCCACGTCCGACTTCCGGTTGCCGAGACCTTCCGCAAGGGAACCCACGGCCAAGAGACGGTCACCAGACTCCAGGGGCGTGATGGCGCGCACCCCGTCGACCACCTGGACGAGGTCCGCATCGTGAATGCGCAGAAAGGTCTCGATATCCATGGTCGCTTCTGGCCGCCGGCCTTTTGGGATCGACGGGATCAGGAGGCGTGAAAGGCCATCTGCGTGCTACCCGCCTTCGCCCGGCACCAGTCGCGCTTGGCACAACATGCAAGGGAGCAGTCGAAAGCGTTGTCTCCAAGCTCTTCAAGCGTGATTTGGTTGAAGTTATGAAAGCGGCGCACGAACAGCCCCACCACCTTGCGGCGATCCAAATCACGCGCGCGGCGTTCGATGATCACAGCGGTGTAGCCGACATGCGCCAACTCGTCCCGCAAAAGACAGTCCTGGATGCTCTTGAGTGCCTCCCGGTTCTGCGGCGGGCAATGTAGTCCCAGCGCCTGCCGCTGCAGTACATGGTGGATCGTGGTCCGGATCTCCGCGATGTTCATCTGCAGGAAATCGTCCATGGTCGGTTCCTTGGCATAAGGCGACCCCGGGACTGGGGTAAGCGTCTGGTGCATGGAGAACCCAGGTGACAACTGCCGCAACTCCCGGCGAAATTCCGGCAATACGGAGCTGGGGAAAACGAGGTCCAGCATCGACAGATACATCAACGAATGCTTGGACTCGTCCACCGCGTGCTGCTTCAATTGCTCGCGTTCCCCGTCGTCGGCGAAGGCGGCAAGCGACCACAAGCGGCGAGAACCGTCACCCTCGCGTTCCGAATTGGTTATGAGAGACGTCGCCATCCACTGCGTGTCCTTGGCGGAGTCGCGGTAGAGCGTGTCGTAAGGTGCGGTGTCGAAAGGCGGCGGCTCCAGCGCCAACGCCTCGGTCATGGCCCCGGTATAAGTGGGACACTTGCCAAGAGCGCCGAGCATCTCAAGGGAGAGCTCGGCGATCCTGGCGATCCTAGATCCATGGGCTTCCGACATCAGCGCGGCGCTAGCCCAATCCGCGATTCTGGTCGAGCGCTCGGGCATGTCGACCTCACCCAGGTTAAGTTAGTTGACGATCTGCGATTGCGGATCGAATGGAGAGTTAAACGCAATGAAGGCCCTATCGGCTTTAGGGAACTTTTGTGCTACCTCATCTTCCGAGGCCTTATCGAGAATCAACTTGCCGTCCTTGATCCGACCGCTGAGGACCAACCCCGTGCGATTGTCCGTTACTTCCTTGGCAGCGGCCGTCAGACGTTCGATTTCCTTTCCTTCAAGTGCACTCATCTCCTAACTCCTTGTTTTCTGAGGTTTTGTGAGCATATTGCACAGCAATAATGCTCACATCTTGTAGTTAACAGAAGTTGGTCTATCATGAAATTTTCGTCATGACAAGGCCTATAAGATACTAAATTGCAAAGAAATATCATTATTAATTAAATCAGAACAGATCTCAATTGGGGTTGGATTGAATTATCAATTAAGCCAATATGGATATCAATCAGAATACAATAGGCTATCATCCCATGGATTAGTATACGCCGGCGGGCCTCGGCGATCTCCGGATCGCCGTCCCAGGGCGGCTAATGTCGCTGCAAACAAGGATTTTTTTCCATATCGGGTGAGGCGACGGACAGTTTGTCATTCAACATCGCGTTCCGTACCGACAATTTTTTCGCTTTCAGTGCATTGTACCTGTACAAAAGCAGGATTTGCGTTATAATAGGTGTTTCTACACATGGCGGTGAACTGGCATGGGCAAGACGGTTTATGTCCGGGCAGAAGATGATGTGCAGGGTGCACCGTTCTGCACTCGCGTGGCCACGGCTCGACAATATGGCGACGTCGTGGTGGGTATCGTGACCGATCGGGCTCTGGCCCAAGTCAACCGGCCTGCCCGGCTCGACTTCGAGGGGCGGCAGCGCATCGTCCTGCAGATGGACGGCGTTGCGCGGGTCGTGGCGCAGGAGGACTTTGATGGTTTAGACACCTTGCGGCGTCTCCAACCTGACGTTTACGTCTGCGATCTTGATGATGGCGTGGCCAGAAACCCGGGCCTTTTCCTCGCGTCGGCCGGCGAGTGGCAGGGCGAGGTGATCGCCGCGAGCCAAGGCCCGGCGGGTTCGGAAGTGTGCCAGGTGCTGGACATCGGTTTCGGTGTGACGCCGGCTTTTCGCCTTCGCCAGCTCCGCCGCCTGCTTACCTATTCCGGCCTGGTTCGCACCATGGAGGTGCACAGCCCGCTTTGTGGCATCATCATTGAGACCGCCGCTGCCGAGCGAGACGGTCAGATGATCGGCTTCGACGCCATGTGGTCTTCAAGCCTCACCGACGCCACCGTGCGCGGCAAACCCGACAACGAAGTGGTCGACCACAGCACCCGTCTGGCCGGGCTGAACGAACTGTTCGACGTGACCACGAAGCCAATGCTGTATGACGCCGACACAGGCGGAAAGCCCGAGCATTTCGCTTACACGGTCCGCTCACTGGAGCGCTTGGGCGTCTCGGCGGTCGTGATCGAGGACAAGATCGGTTTGAAGCGCAATTCCCTGTTGGGCGAGCGCCCCGGCCAGGAACAGGAAAGCATCGACAACTTCTGCCATAAAATCAGCACCGGAAAGGCCGCGCAGGCGACCAAGGACTTCGCGGTGATCGGCCGCATCGAAAGCCTGATCCTGAACGCCGGGCTGGAGGATGCGCTTGAACGCGCCCGCGCTTACGCAAATGCCGGTGCCGACGGGCTCATGATCCACAGCCGCAGCAAGGAGCCGGAGGAGATTTTTTCCTTCTGCAACCGGTTCCGGCGTACCGACGGAACCACCGCTCTCGTGGTGGCGCCCACCAGTTACAGCGGCGTCCGTGAAAGCGAACTCCAGGCGCATGGCGTGAACGTCGTGATCTACGCCAACCATCTTCTGCGCGCCGCCTACCCGGCCATGCTGAATGCGGCCCAAACCATTCTGGCGCATGGACGCTGCCGAGAGGCGGAGGCGCTATGCATGCCGGTCGACGCCTTGCTGCGGCTCATTCCGCAGACGTCAGAGCCGTGATCGTCGCCCGGGCGTTCCTGACTGCCTTGCAGGCGGTGGGCGTACGCTTCTTCACGGGCGTGCCCGACTCGACCTTGAAGGCGTTCTGCCGGGTTCTTGAAGCCGATATCCCCTCCGACCGGCATGTCGTCGCCGCCAATGAGGGCACCGCCGTTGCCCTGGCGGCCGGACACTATCTTGCCACCGGGGCCGTCGGCTGCGTCTATATGCAGAATTCCGGTCTCGGCAACGCCGCCAATCCGCTGATATCACTGAATGCACCAGAGGTCTACGGCATTCCGGTGCTGTTGGTCGTCGGATGGCGCGGCGAGATGGCGGATGGTGTGCAGCTCCGCGACGAGCCCCAGCATGCGATGCAAGGACGGATCACGCTGTCCATGCTGGACGGCCTCGAGATCGAGCACGTCGTGCTGGGGCCGCGGGATTCGGACCCCGAGGGGATGATACGCGATTTGGTCGAGCGCGGCCGTTCGCGATCCCGTCCGGTCGCACTCGTCGTGCGACGCGGCTTGCTCGACGGTGCAGGACCCCGGACGCCGATCACGGTAGCGGAGCCGGCCGTGACACGCGAAGCCGCAGTGGCGCAAGCTCTGGACGCGTTGCCGCCGGAGGCCCTGTGCGTCGCCACCACAGGGAAAGTTGCGCGGGAACTCTACGCGTATCGGCAGCGCCACGGCACCGACCCCCGGCGCGACTTCCTGATGGTAGGATCCATGGGACACGCGGTTCAGATCGCAGCCGGCGTCGCCTTGGCCCGACCCGACCGGCAAGTGGTCTGCATCGACGGCGACGGGGCGATGATTATGCACATGGGCGGTCTGACCACGAGTGCCATCGTACCCAACCTCCTGCATCTGGTCATGAACAACGGCACCCATGAATCCACCGGCGGAGCCGCGAGCCGGGGCTTTGCCATCGACATGCCGGGTATCGCGCGGGCCTGCGGCTACGCCTTCGCAGCCCGGGTTGACAGCCTCGGCGAGGTCGCACCAACGGTGCGGCGGGCACTGAAGACGAGCGGGGCATCCTTCCTGGAAATCCGGGTCGCGGCGCGTTCCCGGCCGGACCTGCCGCGTCCCGAGGGCACGCCCGCCGATGCGAAGCGCATCTTCATGGCCCGGCTCCTGGGCGATGCCGTCGCATGACCGGCGCTTCCGGCCTGCAGGGCGGCATCGCGCCGGACGCAGCCGCATTCGATCTCGGTCGTCTCGCCGACGCCCTTGGTGAGGTCGGGTTTGGTGAGTATGTTGCTGACCTCGATCTCCACCGGCCCCGACGCGGCGACTGGGAGCGCCATCGCGACGACGCTCCGAGAGACCTGCAGCCCCTGATCGATCTCTTCCTGTTGGCACGAGGCGTGGATCCGGAGGCCTTGGACCCTCGGTTCGGGAGCCTGCTTCGCGGGCTGGAGGATCTCGGCCTGGCGATCCGGGGCGACCGGGATATTGCCATGGCGGGCGGCCTGGTTGTCGTACCGGTCTTCGGTCGCTGGTTGATGTGCCACGCACCGCAACCGAACACCCGGTTCTACTTCGGCGATGACACCGTGGCGCTCCTGACGCGCCTCACGCCTCCGGCCGGCGGGCGATGCCTCGACCTTTGCAGCGGGCCGGGCATGCTCGCGCTGCACGCGGCGGGAATTGCGGATGAGGTGGTTGCGGTGGAACGGACGGCGGTGGCGGCGCAGCTCGCCCGCATGAACCTGCGTCTCAATCGGCTGGAGCACAGGGTCAGGGTATACGAAGGAGACCTCTACGCGCCGGTTCAGGGCGAGACCTTTGACTTTGTCGTCGCAAACCCGCCGATGCTCCCCGTCCCGCCGGGCCTGGACGGTGGCCCGATCGGGCTTGGCGGGACGGACGGGTTCCGGCTGACCCGGCGGATTCTGGCCGGCCTCCCCGCGGCATTGCGGCCTGGAGGCGTGGCCCAGATCATCGGTCTGTCGCTCAGCGACGGCACCACCCCCCTTGGAATCGAGCACCTTACGGATGCGGCGAGCGGCCATTTTGACCTGACCGTCAGCATCTTGTCTCACGTCTCCGCCGATGCCGGGACGGCCTGTTTCGACGCTTTGGCAGCGACGATCGCTCAAATTTCAGGCACGGAGATCACTCGCGTCCGCAGGGCATGCCGCACACATCTGCAGCAGTCGGGAGCGACCGGGCTCTGCCACCTCTTCATCCATGCTCGCCATCGGCGGGGCGAGGGACCGGGACGCCTCGCGGTGATCGACGTCTCGTCCACCAACCGTGAACGCGACTGGCGTTGGAGGGGATATGCACCCTGAAGCACTGGGGCCGGGGACCCGCCCCCCGCGCCTTTCCAAACCAATCGGTGATCCTGACGGTGCCTGGGGAACCGGTGGCAAAAATGTGATCCTGCCGATCCCGACGGATGTGCTGGAAGAGCTGGAGCGCCATCGCCCGCTTCTGGACGCAGCCGTGCCCCCGCACGGCATGACGGTGGACAACACGCCGCTGCCCGCGCTTCGGCAGCATGCGGCAGAACTTCTCAGGACGCGCTTGGACGCCAGACTCGGCTTTATCATTCTGCGGGGAATCGAGTCGACCCGCTTCCCGCCGCCAGCGGCTGAGAACATCTTTTGGCGGTTTTGTGCCGCGCTCGGCGATCCCCTGGCGCAGCGGGGGGATGGGATCCGCTTCGGCCGCGTTGCGAACCTCGGCCTGCCGGCCTCGGCCCGCCCCCGTTACCACGAGACCGGAGTCGGAGGTTCGGTGCACACAGATAGCCCGATCATGGCCGAGGTGGCCGATTTGGTGGGCCTTCTGTGCATTCGGGGGGCTGCGGCAGGCGGAGAGAGCAAGTTCGTCAGCGTCGCCCGCGTCCATGACATCCTCTTGTCCCATGCCGAAGACCTGCTGGCAGAGCTTTACGAACCGTTTTTCTTCGACCGCAGGGTCAAACCGGAAGACGTTTCGCCGTCCAACCCGGCCGTGTTGCAGGCGCCGATCTTCACCTACGATCCAACCCTTGGCACGCGCGGACTCAGGCTGCGGTGGCAACCGGAATACGTGTGGGAGGCTCCCGGGTTGCCGGACGTGCCGGCCCTCGGCGAACGGCAGCAGCTTGCACTGCATCTGCTCGAAGGCGTGCTTGAGGATCGCGCGGACGCCATTACCCTGCGGGTGCGCATGCAGCCTGGTGACATGCAGTTCCTCAACAATCACACGGTTGCGCACGGCCGCACTCCGTTCCTCGACGATCCTGGAGGCATGGAGGGCGCCGGCCCCAACCCATCGACGCGCAGGGAGATGCGCCGCGTCTGGTTGCGCCGCCGTTGCTGAGTCCACCTCCCCAATCCGTAGCGTCTCCCCCAGGTACCGAAAATAGAGCCGGATCATGCAATGCAAGCCTTGATTCTCGCCGCGGGATGCGGATCACGCCTCAAGGCCGTCACCGAGGGTCGGCCCAAGGGCCTTGTCGACGTCGGCGGCACGGCGTTACTCGATCGCCAGATCGCGACGCTCGCCGCAGCCGGCATCCGACGAATCTGCCTCGTGACCGGCTACGAACACGCCCAGTTGGAACAGCGGTTCGGCCAACGGGTCGAATACCGCCACAATCCGTTTTTCCAACAGTCGAACAACCTGGTGAGCTTCCTTTTTGCCCGGGACTGGATCCGGGAGGGTTCCCTGGTCCTGTACGCCGACCTTCTATATGGCCCGGACATTCTGGAGCTCGCGTTGGCGGCGCAGGGCGACGTCAGCCTCCTGGTCGATCGGTCGGCCGTGGTGCCGGGGCACGCGCTCGTATCCATGGAAGGAAACCTTGTGCGCAGGATCGGACGAGACCTGCCAGGAAAGACTACCGACGCGCGCTTCATCGGTATCGCCCGTTTTTCCCAGCGGGGTCTGGACGCCTTCCTGCCAGAACTGGAGACGGCGGCCAAGGCTGGCCAACTCGATCAATACTACACGGTTGGCGTGGACGCCCTTGCGGCGCGGGGTTATCCCGTGGAAGCCGTGGAGGTGGACGGCAAAGCATGGCTGGAGATTGACACCCCCGAGGATCTCCGAAACGCACGAGAAACGTGGGGTTAGCCATGTGCGGCGTCTTCGGGGTGGCCTCCGTCGATCCCTTGACCGAGTCGCGCGACGTCCTGGAGGGGCTGACCGACAGACTGGCGCACCGCGGCCCCGACGATCGCGGCACACACGCCGGGCCAGCGGTTTTCCTCGGCCATCGGCGTTTGTCGATCCTGGATCTGGCGGGCGGGCGGCAACCCATGAGCACCGCCGATGGGCGCCATATCATCGTCTACAATGGCGAACTCTACAACTTCCGGGAGATCAGGGCCGCGTTGGAGGAACGCGGACGTAGCTTTCTCACCGATTGCGACACGGAAGTGGTGCTACTGGCCTACCGTGAGTGGGGCGTCGACTGTCTGGCCAAGCTCCGCGGCATGTTCGCCTTCGCTGTCTGGGACGTAGCGCAACGAACGCTGTTCCTGGCCCGCGACCGGCTCGGTATCAAGCCGCTCTATTACGCCCTGATCGGCCGGCGCCTGGTGTTCGCTTCCGAGATGAAGGCGATTACCGGCCATCCCGATTTCCGCTGCTCGGCCAATCTTGAGGCACTATCGAGCTATCTCAGCTTCCGGACTGTGATCGGCGACCGCACCGTGTTTGAAGGGGTGAGAACCTTGCCGCCCGGATGCTGTCTCGTTTACGCGAATGGAACGGTCAGCCTGCGGTGCTACTGGGATGTCCCATGCCCGGCGGTCCGAAAGGATCGGGGCGAGGCCTTCTATCTTGAACATCTGCGCGGCATGCTGCCGCAAATCGTCAAAAGCCATATGGTCAGCGACGTGGCGCTTGGCGCCTACCTCAGCGGTGGGGTCGACTCCAGTCTGCTTGTCGCCCTGATGGCCGGTCTGCAGTCCGGACCGGTAAGAACCTACTCGGTCGGTTTCGACGTCCCCGGTTACGACGAGGGCGACCACGCCGAAATGGTCAGCCGGCATCTGGGGACGAGGCACGACCGCCTGGTGATCAGTGCCGCAGGCTTTCTCGATTCAATGGACGCGATGATCAGGCATCGCGACCAGCCGCTGTCCATTCCGCACGAGCCTGCACTCTTGGCCCTCTCCCACCATCTGCGCCGGGACGTCACCGTCTGCCTGTCCGGCGAAGGAGCGGATGAACTGTTCGGCGGTTACGGGCGGGTCCAACGCTCGCCCATGGACCTTCGCAAGGTCAGACTTTTCAACGCGCTGCCGCGACCACTCCGGGAGATAATCCGGGCGTTGGCAAAGGCTCCGGAGGTTCGCAGGCGCCTGGACCTCACGGACGACGTCGAGCACTTCCTGCATGTCTACCACTGGTGGCCGATGGACGAGAAGTCGGGACTCCTTAGCCGCGAGACGCGGGAGACGCTGCGGGAAGACGAGGCCTTGCGCCGGCAATGTCGTGGCATATTTTCGAACTGTGGCAGCGCCGATCCCTATGATCGGGTATTGTATTTCTTCGAAAAGGTCCACTTGGCCAACCTCCTGGACCGGCTCGACGTGCAGAGTATGACCGCCTCCGTCGAGGCACGCGTTCCATTCGTCGACCACGAGCTGGTGGAATTCGTTAGCGCGATCCCCTTGCACTATAAGATGCGGTGGAAGTCACCGCTACACATGCTTTGTGCTGCATTCGTGACCAGCGAAGCGGCGAGCGAGGTTCTGGACACGAGTAAATACCTTCTGCGCAAGCTCGCCGATGAACGGCTGCCAAGGTCGATATCCCACCGTCGCAAGCTCGGCTTTCCAGCACCTCTCGACGTGTGGCTCGGCGGACCGCTGCGGGCTCGGGCGCGAGAGATATTGCTCGACCCAGTTACACGCCGACGCGGCCTGTTCGATATGGCGGTCCTTGACCGCCTCCTCGGCGCGGAACCCCACCTGCGCTATGACTTCTTCGGCAAACGTATCTGGATGCTGATGAACGTCGAACTCTGGTTCAGGGCCCACATCGACCGAAGCTGATCCGAACGGTCAGCCTGCGGCCGCCGATCCTCGCCTCCTGGGTGTCACTCCGGCCTCACGGCTTTCTTGACGCCCAGAATAGTCATAACGGACCTTCCCGAGAAAAATCAGAAAATTGGCTGATTCCCTTGAGTTTGGGTCGATTTTAGTGGCTATCCGGTCACTAATTCGATTCGTCTCGAAGGGTTTGCTGTTACTTGCGCAGAGCTTCCATAGGCCTTAAGTAAGACTTCGGAACATTTACGGAGGTCTGTAGTCACAACGCACTGCATTATTTTTTATTTAAGCCGTTGATTTTCTTGGATACCTCTGCGCCGTTGGCGGGAAGGTCCGTCATAATCAACGAAATCATCGGCAGGTCCCCCCCCGATGGCCCATGCGGCCCAATTTGATGACCGTGTTTTTGAAGCGGGCGCCCTACCCCGACTTCCGCGATTCAGGTTGTCGATCGTCCGCTTTGACGAATATTTGGGTTGCGAGATCGGCAGAAAGGCTTTGTCGTCATCGTCGCCTTGTCTCCAGAACGGCTTGTAGTGCCAACCCACCCGGTTGACCTCGTCGGGGGTTCAGCAGGACTCTGGGTCATGTTTCTGCGATCCAAGACACGCCGCAAGGACGCAAGGTTCACCGGACCTGGAGCATCGTCGAGCCGACGCGTACGCGGTAACCGGATCGTTCAAAAGCAAGTTCTTTACCTCGGTGAGATCAACGACAGCCAGCAGACAGCTTGGCCTGAGTTCGCGGTCGTTAGGCACGTAAGGGCGCAGTTGGACATGGTAAGTCTTTGTTATAAAACAATCTGACTCTTTGAGCAACCACCGAAACACCGACAAACCTAGGCACACGATAATCCTTCGTAAGCTTTGACTCTGATGAAAACCCAGGCATTGATCCTGGGCATGTACTTACGCATCACCAAACGCCACAACCGCGATGGCTCCACGGTCACCGACGACGCCCTGGCCGAGACGGTTTGGAACGCGGCGGCCAAGCGTGCCGATGCCAAGGTCATCCATCGCTTTGGCCGCGCCGATCAGCTCGACCATGATGCGCTCAAGCGGCTGGTGTGCAGCATCAGCCGCGTTCTGGATGCTGAAGAAGCACCGCAGACTGCCGGCGCGACGCTTATCGATGCCAAGGCCGAGCCGACGCTGCCGGAGATTGAGATCGACCGCGTGTACGATCTCGGGATCGTTCTGGCAGCGCGGTCGTTGTGGGAACAGCTTGGCATCGGCGATGCCGTCCGGTCATGCCTGGCCAAGGCTGGGTTGTCGGCGCCCCATGAAGCGGCCGTGTTGGCCCGACTTCCGCAATTCGCATGGCCGAAGAGGATCAAGTGGTTGATTTGATTAAGGCGTATACCCAAAGTCGGCTCTCCCCACCCCTAGATCCACCATCGTTGCTTGTTGCATCCGCGTACGTAGCTGTGTGGCAAGCACCGGAAAGTCTCAGCTGAAAGGCATGCGTGATCCCGTTCGCACCTTCAGTATGGTTCTGCTGGCAGTATGGTTCTGGCAGTATGGTTCTGGCAGTATGGTTCTGGCAGTATGGTTCTGAACAGATGTATGCGCATCCAGTTATCGAAATAGGAGGAGGCGCTCGAGAGCATCAAGCGTACAGGTCGGCACGATACGCCCACCCGACCAGCCAACACTCCAGAGAGACAAACAAACCCGCCAACTCGTCTCATCAGATCACCCGAAGTTTCCCGGTATCCACGGCGAATTGCGGAAACCGGGCTAGACACCGCGAACACAGGCCTGGGCCCCGACGCTCCCGCCCGCACGGACATGCGGGTCCGCCTCGATCGGCCTCGCCGACCTTCGACCAATCCCTTGCGGCAGTTGTGTCAGATGTAGCGTCGGAACGTCTCACCAGCCAGGGCCGACTCCTGACCCGGAACCGATGCGTACAGGTTCCAAAGCACAAGTTCATCACTGCCCGATAGGATGGGGGGAGCGGTACAGATTTCCGCGTTGACGAAACGCTCGGGTAAGAATGCTATCCGTGCCGGTGCCGGCTGCCGTGGTTCCAACAGCAGACAAGCTTGCAGCGCCACCTGGTCCAAATACCAAGGGTCGGCCGGAGCGGATGCCAAGGCACGACGAATGTATGCGGCAACGCGGGCACAGAACGCCCTACCCGCTGGCGTTGGTGCGGCAAAAACCGCATTGGCCAGGATGTGACTGGAGAAATCGAGCCGGTTGGCAGACACACGGAACAAGCCCACATCCGCCTCGGCGGCTGCCAATCGATCCAGCACCGGTCCCAAAGGCTTCAAGGTGAGCTGATCGGAATCACCGGCAAGGATGGGCGCTCGGTACCGTGCCAGAAGGCGTGGCAATTCCAGGAAGCGTGCACACGCATAGTATGTACGCCGCCAAGCCAGGGAGCGTATGGGTCCGCTGAGATCGATCTGTTCCATCGAGATGGCGAGACGATCCGCCCCGAGCTCGGTTTCAAGAGAGGCGATGGACGGCGCCACGGCCCGGTCCGGGTCGACGACATGAATATGCAGACGAATCGCCGGGCCCGCGTGCGCCCGTACTGAGCGCAAGACGGCCCGGGCGAAGCGGTGGAAGTATCCGGAATCGCAAGCGATGACGTAGACCGGTGCGGCCGTGGCGTCCGCGGCCGGCGCCAATTCGAGGTCAGCCGGCGGATCAGCGGGGACCGGCTCGGTCAGGCGAACCATAGCGGCAACCGCCACCAAGGCCCGTTCAGCATCCGAAACCGCCTCCGCCAAGGCCTCCAGCCGGCGGAAGGCCGCATCGGCCGCTGCGAGCCGACCGGCATGGGCCAGGGCACTGCCAAGCCAATACAGGACCCGGGGCTGGTCCGGCCGCCGCTGCAAGGCGGCTTGAAAGGCTTGCGCTGCGGTCGCCGGCCGGCCGGTCATCGCATCGGCCACCCCAAGTTCCGTCCAACGCTCGGCCGGAGTCGGGTCGAGCGCTAACGATCGTCGATAGGCCGCCGCGGCCTCACCCCACCGCCCACAGGCCGACAAGGCCTTACCCAGGTTACCGTGGCAGTCGGCATTGTGCGGCTCGAGGGTCAAGGCGCGCCCGATCAGGCCGATCGCATCCTCCGGAGCGCCCGCTTGCGCCCGGCACACCCCCAAAAGGTGTAGAGCATGGGCATGGGATGGATTACGCCTTAAGATCTGCCGGTAGAGCGCTTCCGCTTGCGTCCGATCGCCGCAGCGGTGCGCAGCCGCCGCTCGGGCAAGCTCCGCGTCCACAGCCTTTTCGCGCGGCATCGTTGACGTCATCCTGGTCGACCGCGCTAGGCGCAGGGGCCCAGCGCCTGCGTGCGCCCATCCCCCCCCGGTCGTGACACGGCGGCCGTGGCGGCACTGTCCGGGTTCGCAGCCATGTTGGCGTGCGGTAGCAGATCGCCCGGCCGATCGATCAAAGCGACAAGATCGCAGAAGCGTTGATCGATCGACTGGACCCAGCCGGCAATCGAATCCAGCTTTGCCTCAAACTGGAAGAGGCTTGCCAGATCCGCGGAGTCACCCGCTCCGGGATCACCCGCAGACGGAAGGAAGCCTTTGCTGGCGTCGTCGGTCATGGTTTCATAATGGCGCAGAAACCAATCAAGCTTGTCCAAAATGTTTTCGGCCTTTTCTGCACTGAGTACGCCGCTTTGGGTCATGATACAACGTCTCCCGCCATAGGGTGCCGACGGCGGCATGGTATGGGTAATGACCCCGCCGTAAGCAAGAAGAAACCCCACCGGGCGACGATGGCAATGGGCGTCAAAGGGGAACGGGGACTCCACCGCCATGGATTTTTTCGAACCTTGCGGGCCGCGGCATGACGGTCTCAGCGCCGACGTGCAGTGCGAACCGGTGGTGCGTCCGCGAACCAGATCAGCGTTCCAATCGCATCGCCAGTCGAACCAGTTCGGCCAATGTCCGCACGTTCATTTTCTCCATCACGCGGGCGCGGTAGATTTCCACCGTGCGTGGACTGATACCGAGTTTCGATGCAATCGCTTTATTGGAGTGCCCCATCACCATGAAGTCCATGACCTCGCGCTCGCGGGGCGTCAATCGGGCGAGCAACCCATGTAATTCCTCCACCGCGGACTGATCGCGGCGCACCTGGATCTCCCGGCTCAACGCCTGGCGGATGCCTTCCAGCAAGCGGTCCGGGTCGAACGGTTTTTCGATGAAATCGACGGCTCCTGCCTTGAGGGCTTCCACGGCCATCGGGACATCGCCATGACCGGTGACGATCACCACCGGCATATTGACCTTGTCGGCCTGCAGCTTATGAAACAGGGCCATGCCGTCCATGCCGGGCAAACGCACATCGATGACGGCACAGCCAAAGCTGCCGCTGCCGACGACGGCGAGGAAGGCCTCGGCGGTGGGAAAACCTTCCGGCTTCAAACCGGCGGCCTCCAGCATCATGGACATGGCGTCGCGCAGGGCATCATCGTCGTCGATAACCGCGACAGTCGGTTCGATTTCGTTATTCATCGGCCAGCATCAAATCGAAGCTGAAAACGGCACCGGGGCCGTTCTGGGGAAGGTATTGCAACGTGCCGCCATGGGCTTCCACGATGGTCTTGCTGATGGACAGGCCGAGGCCCATGCCGGACCCTTTCGTCGTCGTAAAAGGTTGGAACAAGCGACTGGCCACGGCTGGATCAATGCCGGGACCGGTGTCGCGGACGATGAATCGCACGCGGCCATCACACTGGCGTGCGCAAATGGTGATCTCTCGGCTCTCGCCGGGGTGATCCGATAGGGCATCAACGGCATTGCGCACAAGATTGAGGGCCACTTGCTCGATGTGCACACGATCGGCCAAAACCTCGGGCAGGTCGGATTCCAGGTCGACGACCAGCTTGATGCCGTGCACCGTCACGTCGGTGCGTGCGAGTTCCGCCACGGCGCGGACCAATTCGGCCGCATCGGTGGGTTGCACCTGCATCTCGCCGCGCTGCAGGAACTCGCGCAACCGGTTCAATATCTCCCCGGCACGGATCGCCTGCTCCGCGACCTTTTCCAATGAGTTGCGGATCTTGGCAAGGTCGGTGCCCGGCGCCCGCAGCAGCAACAGGCAGGCTCGTGTATAGGCGGCAATGGCCGCCAATGGCTGGCTTTCTTCATGGGCGATGGCCGACGCCATTGCCCCGACCATGCTGACACGGTCGGCATGGGCAAGCTCGAGCTGGTGCTTGCGCACCCAGGTTTCCGCATCGACCCGGCGGGTGACGTCGCGCGCGGCCGCAATGTAAACGTTGCGCTGATCGACAATCGCTTCGCCGACCGCAACTTCAGCGGGAAAGTTCGTCCCGTCACCGCGTGTTCCCGGCATCTCACGCAACCCATCCGAGGCACGCAGGTCCAGTTGCGGCAACAATCGATTGATCGAGGTATTGAGCAGCCCGTCCCGGGCCGACCCGAACATGCGTTCTGCCGCCGGATTGGCGGACTCAATACGGCCGTCGCTGTCCAGCGTGAACATGGCGTCCGGGGCGGTTTCCAGCAGGGCGGTCAGACGCGCCTCGTTGGCCCTAAGGGCCCGGTTCGCCATTCGCCGCTCGCTGACGATGGCACCCAGGAACAGACCGGCCAGACACAACGACAGCATGAGCATCTGGAATTCGATCAGAGTCGTGGCTTCATGCCCCTGGTCTTGCAACGCCAGGATCAGCCCAACCTGTGTCACCAGGATGCCCGCGGTCGCCCCTTCCACACCCTGGCGCACCGCCATCCAGGTGACCGGCAGAAAGAGGAGATAGAAGAACTTGTAGGCCTCGGCGCCACTCAGGTCGAACACGATCCACAACGTGAACAGAATGCCGAGAACCTGCACCAAGGACTCAACCCCGAGGCGTAGGCGAGCTAGAGTACCGCGTGGCAGCAGCGACCAGGTGCGCGGATGGGAATAAACCAGGAGGGCCGGCGCCAGTGCCAGAATGCCGATGAAATCACCAACCCAGGAGCGTAGGGCGGCGGCCGAGAAATCCCCCGGTGTCAACAGGCTTGCAGCAATGAACTGCAGCACCACGGCCGTTGCTAGGGCCAGGGTGGCCCCGAGCGACACGGCGGCAAACCGCACGACATCGATCACCCGCGACAAGCCGGTGTCGATCTTGAACCAGTGACGCAGCAACAAGGCCGAAACAACATGAACGACGGTCACAATGGTGGCCGAAACCAGGGTGGGCAAAGCGGTGACCGACAGGTCGCGGACAAAAATGTCCGAGCACAGGATCGCCACGGGGACGATCCAGCCGAACTTGAGACCGAAGCGCAGAAGAAGCGATAAAGTGAGCGCGGTCGGCGGATCCCAGGGTTTGATGCCGAACGGGCTGAATGGGTGGATGAAGCTGATCCAATCCAGGACGAGGAAACTGGCGATATAACCCACCGAGATGAGGCCGGCGGACCAGGGCCGCCATCCAGCCCGGAGGCCGTTCGCCGTTTCGCCCCGCCAGGCTGGGGCCAATTCGCTGTTGCTCACGATCGCCACGTCAGAACCAGTCCACACAACACCGACGAAACCAACCACCATTCTGCGGCGCAATGCGCCTAGGCACAACGGCAACACCGCATCGGGAATCCATCATTCCAGGCCGAACCGCAGCGTCGGTGCATTTCCTTCGCCCGATCCCAACAATATGCTAGCTGGTGAACTGTCGGCGAGTTCGGAAGCGTTGGTGCCACCATGCGAGGACTTAGATCGAAATCTCGCTGGCTTGGGCCGTTGGATGCACAAGGGGGCCGCCCTCCGTGGTAGGGGAAGCCCCTAGGTGAAAACCCTAATTTGGGTGCGGGTTAGACGGGTCTATGATCCTCGGTGTCGGCCCATTCTGCGACATGGCTGCCCTTGACCCGCTGATCGCTCCCCCTTGCCGGTCACCCGAGTGGGCAGAGAGAAACCTCAACGATGATCACGTTCACCCAAGTCCTTGTCCTTGCGGCCTGCTCGATCGGGCTGTTTGCTTTCATTTTCGTCAATTGGTTCACCTACCGTCGTCTGCGCTTCGAACAGCGCAGGGCCGAAGCGGAGAAGATCGAACGGCCGGCGGGGCTCGGCTTGGCCGACCAAGGCTACGACCAAACGCCTGGTCGGGATATCGACTTACAACAGCGTGACCAAGCCCTGTTCTACATGCACCAGGAACAGGTGCGAAAAATCTTTGATGCCAAGCTCGAGATCATCAAATCGGCAGCCGATGCCCAGCATAAAATTTCCGTGATCCAGGCCGAGGTCCTCAAGCTCAAGGCGGAGAAAGATTTCAAACTGCTTGAAGATCGCTCGGACATGGGCGACGAAGAGGCCATGGTGCTGATCGGACAGCCGGCTGCGTCGGTGGAAAACCTGCCATCGACGGTGGACTCGGATGACTCGGGGAACGGCGTCGCCAACCTGCCGGCCAACGTCAACGACTATGAGCGCATGATGCAGTTCCTGGCCGAGCAGCAGGAGCGCACCAAGGTTGATGTGCAGTCGCGCCTGGACGAATTGGACGCCCAACTCCGCGCCCTACCCGGCCAATCGGTCGATCGTTGGGTCAAAGCACAAACCGACTCAACGGAGGAATAAAAGAGGTATCTTAGCTCCTTCTTGCTACGCCCGATGCCGAGGTTCAGCCTGCGTCGGTTTTTTCTAGGGTGTGGCCGCGTATCAACAGCCGCTTGGCGGCTGCGCTCAGAACCAGGGCGGCAGCCGGAGACCCAACGGCCGGGCAACAGGAATCGAGCCGATGCCCAACACCATCACGGCCAAACGCATTTGCCTTGATCTCGGTGTGCAAAGGGATGGTAGCACGCCGTTTGTCACGGTTGACCGGTACATTTTCCGGGCACTTGGCCGCAGTATCCGGATCATGATGCGGTCTCCTTTGGCCATGATCACTGGCTGCGTCGCGGTTGGCGCGGAACCAGGTGGAACACCGCCGCGGCGTCGCTTCCACTTGGTCCGGGTCGGGCAGCTACGCTGACCCCTGACGCCGGGTGTGGTTCGCAGACGATCAATCGGGTATCGGGCAGATATCATACCCATGGCCCGCATTGATGACACGTTCGGTTTCGGCGCTGAACGAGGAGCGCCGGCATCCCTGCCGGCCGGACCGCCGCCATCTTGGCGGCCGGCTGCTGGGCGTGGTCCGGGCCGGCTGGAAGCCGGCGGTCCAGCCGGCAAGGAGGCCGGCGCTTCGAAACAGGGCGGCCCGAGGACCGGTCATTGAAAGCAATCAGCGCCCTGTGTAACGGGATGGTCGCGATGGTCGGAGCGACCAATTTAGCGCCGGGATTATCCGGCCGGCCGCTTGATCCGCGACATCATGCGGGTAACGCACGACCGCCTGCAAAAGAGGTCTTGCAGTGCACCGACACCGGCTGGCACCAAGGACCCTTGTGACAGGATGGCGTGGCACGCTTGTCCGCCCTTGGTGCCGAGATACCGTGCCCGCGATCTGGACCGGAGGGTGAAGGGCTGGAAACCGCGACCGGAAAGAGAGGCCAATGCTTTTCCAAGCCTGCTTGAACGGCGGCCGGTCCAAGGCGGAAGCGCCCGGCGTTCCGGTAACGCACCAGGAGTTGGCCGCCGATGCCGCGGCCGTTCGGCAGGTTGGCGCCGCAGAGCTGCACGTGCACCCGCGCAATGGCGCCGGCGCCGAGAGTCTGGACCCGGCGGATGTGGCAGCATGCCTTGGCGCCATCCGGGCCGCGGTGCCGGGTATGCCGGTCGGGGTGGGCACCGGCGCCTGGATCGCGCCCGGTGGCCGGCCCCGGTTAGACCTGATCCGACGCTGGACCGGAACCAACCTGCCCGATTACGCCTCGGTCAACCTGAACGAAGTCGACGCACCGGAAACCATGGAGATTTTGCTATCCCTTGGAATCGGCATCGAGGCCGGCATTTGGACCGCGCAGGACGCGGCGCGCCTCGCCGACCTGCCGTTCAAACACCAATGCCTCCGGATTCTGCTCGAGATGACCAGCGACGACCCGGCGGAAGCCACCCGTGAGTATCATGCGGCCCGTGCCATCTTGTCCGACGCCGACATCATGACCCCGATCCTGCTGCACGGCGAGGGTGGCAGCGTCTGGCCCATGGTCGCCCTGGCCCGGGCCGACGGCCACGCCACCCGCATCGGCTTCGAAGATACCCTCACCCTACCGGACGGCGGCCCGGCCACAAGCAATGCCGAGATCGTCGCGGCAGCTTTGCGATTCTTGGAACCAGGTGCCCCCCTCCCGACCCGGATCTGATCGGCCTTGCCTGAGCACGGACGTAAAGAGAGACCGTCGGTGCAGCACCAGCGACGGCATCCGCCCCAGTCCCATAGGGTTCGGCGCCCAAAGGGTTTGACGCCCAGAGGGTTTAACGCTCGTCAAGTCACGTTTCGCGAACCTAGCATGCTGATCATCAAACACCTGCCCCCAATGCCCTCCGCCCCACGTGCCCCCTTGCGCCCGTGCAGGGGGTCCCGTACACCGGGGCGGAGATGAGCGAGGCCATCGACCACGATATCGAGCTGGCGACCGACCAGTTCATGGCCGGGCGGCTGCAAGAGGCCTGGACGGCCTGTCGTCGCGTGCTCGACGCCAAGCCGCTGCACGCCCAGGCGCTGCATCTGGCCGGGCTGATCTCCTACCAACTCGACCGGGCCGCCGAGGCGCTTGACTATCTGGACCAAGCGATCGCCGTCAATCCGGCGGATCCGTCGGTACACAACAGCCGCGGCAGCATCTTTTACCAACTCGGTCGATATGCCGAAGCGGAACCGGCGTTTCGCCAAGCCATCACCCATGGCGGCGACTTGGTCGATCCGCACATCAACCTGGGAAACGCCCTGTTTGCCCAAGGCCGGCCAGCGGATGCGGAGGCCTGCTTCCGCACCGCCATCGGCCTCGCCCCCGGAAATGCGGGCGCCCATAACAATTTGGGGACCGCCCTGCGGGCCCAGGGCCGCGGTGATGATGCCGTTGCCGCGTTCCGCCAAGCTCTGCTGCTGCGGCCGACTGACTTGGAAGCCCGCTACAATCTGGGAGACGCCTTGCTGGCACAGATGCAGTTGGAAGAGTCCGAAGCGTGCTTCCGCTATGTCATCACCCACCAGCCGCGCTTCGTTCCAGCCCACGCCGGGTTGGGCCAAACCCTGTATCACCAGCACCGCATCGACGAGGCAATCGAGGTTCTCGACCGCGCCGCAGCACAGGCCCCCGATCACCCGGTGCTCGATTATGCCCGCCGTCTGGCTTATGGGCTGCGCGTGCCGGCAGGCTATCCAACCATGCTCACCGACCAGCGGCGCAACGATGCTTTCGACGCGGCGATCGCCCGGGCAGTAGCGGTGAACGACCTGGTGTTGGAGATTGGCACCGGCTCCGGCCTGTTCGCTCTGATGGCGGCACGGGCGGGGGCCGGCCACGTCATCACCTGTGAAAACAATCAGGTGTTGGCCCGCGTCGCCGGTGAGATCGTGGCGCGCAATAGCCTAGCTGATCGCATTGCCGTCGTGCCGACCATTTCCACCCGGCTGCGCGTCGGCATCGACCTGAAACGCCGGGCAGATGTGCTGATCTTCGAACTGGTTACCCCTGGCTTTCTGGCACCCAACGCCCTCACCTACCTCAAGCACGCCAAGGCCGAACTGCTGCGACTGGAGGCGTCCATCATCCCGCGTGCGATCACGGTGCACGCGGTGCTGGTCGAATCCGAGACGGTCAAGCGCCGGCATCCGATGGGCGAGGTCAAGGGCTTCGATCTCGCTCCGTTCGACCGCCTGTGCCAACCCGGGGCCGCCCGCATCGACCTGGCCTCGGAACCGCACCGCCGTCTGAGTGCCGCCTTCGCGGCCCTCACCCTCGATTTTCGCCAACCGATCGCGCTCGAGGGCAGCCGGACAGACTCGGTGCCAGTGACGGCAGACGGTCTGTGCCACGGCGTGGCGTTTTGGCTCGTGCTGCACCTGGACGACACCACCGACTACACGAGTGCGCCAGACGATCACCCCGGCACGCATCTGAAACAGGCCCTGCACATCTTCCCCGAGCCGCGACCGCTACGCGCCGGCGACCTGCTGACCGTCACGGCACGCTACGACAACACCCGTCTGGTCTTCGAGCCGGACGGCTGAGCTGGTGCCCAAATCCCGAACCCAGCGGCGCCCCAACCCAAACCCATAAGGTTCCATGACGCATCCAGGCGATCAGCAGGCCGGTACACGGGCGAGCGCCATCGCCGCCTGGTGCCTCTATGACTGGGCGAACACCGCCTTCGGGTCGGTCATCGTCACTTTCATCTTTGCGGTGTACTTCACGCAGCAGGTGGCTGTGGATGCGGTCACCGGCACGGCGCAATGGAACTACGCCACGGGTGCTGCCGGCATTGTCGTCGCCCTGCTCAGCCCGATGCTCGGCGCCATCGCTGACCATTCCGGCGCCCGCAAGCCATGGATCGGCCTGTTCACGGGCCTGACCGTGTTCGCCAGCCTGACGCTGTGGTTCGCCGCCCCGACACCTGAGTGGGTACCGCTGGCCATGCTCGCTGTCGCCGTCGGCGTCATCGGCCTGGAGTTGGCCACCGTGTTCTACAACGCCATGCTGCACGACCTCGCACCACCCGGCTACACCGGACGGATTTCGGGCTGGGGTTGGGGTCTGGGGTATCTGGGCGGACTGGGGTGCCTGGTGACCGCGCTGTTTGTCCTGGTGCGGCCGGAGCAACCGCTGTGGGGCTGGCTCGACACGGCCGAGAGCGAGCACCTGCGCGCCACCGGCCCGCTCGTTGCGCTGTGGTTCACCGTCTTCGCGCTCCCGATGTTTCTGATGACGCCGGACCGGCCGCCAAGCGGCCTGCGCTTGGGCGCCGCCGTCACCAAGGGGTTGCGCACGCTGAAAGAGACTCTGGTGGAGGTACGGCGCTACACCAATATCGTGCGCTTCTTCATCGCCAGCGCGTTTTATCGCGATGGACTGGCAACATTGTTCAACGTCGGCGGCATCTATGCCGGCACGACCTTCGACATGGATTTCGACGAAATCGTGCTGTTCGCCATCGCGCTCAATGTGACGGCGGCGCTGGGTTCGGTGCTGTTTGCCTGGGTGGACGACTGGATCGGCGCAAAGCCGACCATCGTGATCAGCCTCATTGGGCTGATCGGCCTCGGCGTTCCAACGCTCCTGATCACGGAAAAATCAACGTTTTGGCTCCTCGCCATGGGTCTCGGCCTGTTCATGGGGCCGGCCCAGGCCGCGGGCCGCTCGCTGCTGGCGCGCCTGGCCCCGCCACACATGATGACCGAAATGTTCGGCTTGTACAGCCTGTCGGGTAAGGCGGTGTCGTTCATCGGCCCGTGGGCCTTCGCCGTCGCCACCCAGGCCTTCGAGAGCCAACGTGCCGGCATGGCCACAATCCTGGTGTTGTTCGCGATTGGTCTCACTGTGATGATAACCGTGCGCGACCCACGGTGAACGGCTTAGACCGAACCGGCATGCACGACGGAAAAAACCATAGCTGTCACCTGCGACCCAATGCCGCAGCCCAAGCCACCAGCCGGCGCCGTGACCCCGAGGTTTCAACCGTCTCGCCACGTTAGACCCGGGCCGGCCAAGGCGCCTGCGGCAGTTCGCACCGGGCGAGTGCACGGAACGCCCGTATAGCATGCGCTGTGAGCATCCGTCCCATGTCGTCCGGGTGTTGGTCCAGGGGCGACGCGAACCGGAGACCGTGCGACCGGATCGGGTGCCCTGGCAGGAACCGACCATGCGGCTGCGGCCCCGGAGTGATCATGGATACGATCGAAACCCACCCAAGCATTGATCTGCCGTACGCGTCGCCGACGCTCATGCTGGAGGACTTCCTGCCCTATCGGCTGTCGGTGCTCAGCAGTACGATCAGCCGAACCCTGGCGCGCCTGTACGAACGCCGTTTCGGCATCACTGTCGGCGAGTGGCGCGTCATTGCCAACCTGGCCCGCCACGGCCCTTTGTCCGCCAACGGCGTGTGCGACCGCAGCGCCATGGACAAAGTGCAGGTCAGCCGAGCTGTGGCGAAAGCGGTCGATGGTGGGTTGATCGACCGGTCGATCGACCCGTATGATCGCCGTCGCTCCATCCTCACCCTCACCGCCAAAGGTCGGTCTGTGCACGACCAGGTTCTCCCGTTGGCGCGCGAATATCAGGACCATTTGCGAACGGCGCTGGACGACGAGGAACACGCCCAGTTTCTCGAGATGCTGTCGCGGCTGTTGATGCGTGCCTCAAGCCCTCGCTACCTCGACAGCTAGAGCAAATTCCGAGTAGATCGATGCACTCTGCGACGAGGCTCTACCGAAGAATCAGATAACGAGAGGGTTTTCCACGAATCCAAAGAGAGCGGAAGACGCTCTTAGGATCGGCTCTTCGCAGACACAATCGATCCACTCGGAATTTGCTCTGGGTGGCGGTTCGTTTGTGGTCGACCATGAGTGGACGGTGTGGCCTAGCCCGGCCCCCAGGGGCGGTCCGCGGTGTGTTTGACCCTTCACTGTGCTTTTGCGTATCTTGACCGCACGGGGATCGGATCGGGACCGCCGGTGTTGCCGATCGACCGGTCCCTTTCCGTACACCGGAACGGAGACGTATCGAGAATGCAGGCACACCGGGGTCGCTGGCTCGCCATCATGCTTGTCTGGCTGTTGCCGTGCACCGCCCTGGCGCAATCGGTCGCACCCGAGGTGGTGCGCCTGCGCACGGGCCAACATCGGAATTACGAACGCGTTGTTCTCGACCTTACCGGTCCAGCCGGTCAGGTGCGCACGGCTACCAACGCCGACGGCACCAGCGTTTTGATCGATTTTCCCGCTGGCATCGGCTGGCGGCCCGCGGCGACCGGCAACCTGGCGCGCGTCGCCCTGTTGCAATCCTATCGTTTCGCCCCCTTACCGCCCGGCGGAAGCCGATTGACCATCGACACCGCCCGCCCGGTCCGTGTCCTGCGCCTGGAACAGTTATCGCCGGGCGGGACGGCCGGTCATCGGCTCATGCTGGATGTGACCGCTACGACAGCCCCGGCGCCGCAGGCCGTGACCGCCGATACCACGCCGGACCGGTCTCCGGCCGTCGTCCCCGTACGACCCAAACCGCGTCCGTCACCGCCATCCGCGAACGCAGCCGTGGCGGTGGTCGGCCCAGAGATCGGGGCCGACTCGGATGAGGCTTCACCAGCCGATTCTTCGCCGGCAGAAGACCGGGCGCCGGCAGAAGACCGGGCGCCGGCAGGGGAGCAATCCGGACCGCTGGCGCCCCTGGCGCAAAACCAGCCAGCATTGGCACCAGCATCCAGACCAGACGCTGCGACTGGGACCACGGGAGCGACCACCCCGGCAGGGAATGTTGAACCACACGCGCCCGTGGCCGCGTTGAGGGCACCGCCAGAGGATGCAACGTCCCCGCCCCCACCGGCACCGATGGCCCCACCGGAACCGGCGCCACCGCCGGCACCGGCCGCTGCCGACGGGGCTGGCGGCACCGAGGCAGACTGGAATGCGTCCGATGACGGGTCGTTGCGGGCGGCCGCGGAGCAGGGCGACACAGAGGCCATGCTGCTCCTGGCCAACCAGTCTTTGGCGCAAGCCCTCGAGTGGTTCGCTCGCGCCGCTGACTCCGGCAGTGCCCCAGCGGCCTTCAACGCAGCCCAAATGTATCGCATGGGGCTCGGGACGGAACCGGACTTGGCCGCCGCAGCCGCGTGGTTCGAACGCGCCGCCGACACCGGCCTAGCACCAGCCCAGGTCAATCTCGCGATCATGAAACTACGCGCCATGGGCACACCGCTCGACCGGGCCGGTGGTCTGGCATTGCTCCGCGCGGCCGCCGAGCAGGGATTCGAAGAGGCGCGGACCCTGCTCAGTCGCCTGGAACCGGCCCCCCAAACAGCTCCAGAGACAGCCCCGGAAACCACCACGTCACAACAGCCCTGACCGGTGCTGACCCCATCTGCCACGGCGGTGACGCCCCCACCGCCGCCCACGCACAGGATTCCCACTGTGACCGCATCAACTGCTGCCGATCCGCCGTTCCGTATCGCCGCCGCCCTATCCCGCCTGGGAACCGAAACCGCCTTTGAGGTGCTGGCGCGGGCCCACCAACTGGAAGCAACTGGCCGATCCATTCTCAACCTTGGCATCGGCCAGCCGGATTTCACACCGGCCGCCCACATCACCGAAGCCGCCGTGAAAGCGCTGCGCGACGGGCAGCACGGCTATACGCCGAGCCCAGGCATCCTGCCTCTGCGTGAGGCGGTGGCAGCGGACCTAAATGGGCGGCACGGCGTCCCGGTCGATCCGGATCACATCGTCGTCGTACCGGGCGGTAAAGTGACCATGGCCTTCGCCATCCTGATGTTCGGTGAAGCGGGGGCCGAGATTCTCTACCCCAACCCCGGATTTCCGATTTACGAGAGCCTGATACGGTTCAGCGGCGCGACGCCGGTGCCGATCCGCCTGCATGCTGATCTCGGCTTCTCGTTCCGCGCCGAGGAAGTCCTGGCCCAGATCACCCCGGCCACCCGGCTCATCATCCTCAACAGCCCGGGCAACCCGACCGGCGGCATGACCGACGATGCAGAATTGTCGGCCCTGGCCGACGGCCTCACCGCGCGGCCCGACATCGCCATTCTGTCGGACGAGATTTACTCCCGGCTGAGCTTCGACGGCCGACCGCATCGGTCACTGCTCGCCACGCCGGCTTTGCGCGACCGGGTCATCCTGCTCGACGGCTGGTCCAAAACCTATGCCATGACCGGGTGGCGGCTCGGTTACGGTGTGTGGCCACGCGCCCTGGTGCCGCACGCCACCCGTCTCTCCGTCAACATCCATTCCTGCGTCAATGCTGCGGCGCAATATGCCGGCATTGCAGCCCTGATCGGGCCGCAGACCCAGGTGGCCGAGATGGCAGCGGCGTTCCAGCACCGCCGCGACATCGCCCACGACCGCTTGAACCGATTGCCCGGCGTGGTCTGCGCCAAGCCGCGCGGCGCCTTCTACGCCTTCCCCTCGATCACCGGCACTGGCCTGGACGCACGCACCTGCCAGACCCGGCTTCTCGAAGAGGCTGGCGTGGCCACGGTTGCCGGCACCAGCTTCGGCGCCGCCGGCGAAGGCCACATTCGTTTGTCCACCGCGGCCTCGCCGAGTGTGATCGAGCGGGCGATTGACCGGATGCACGGCTTGCTGGCCACAGCGTGACCGATTCGTCACCGGGCCCGTCGGCGGAGTCTCTCCAGCGCCGTGTTCTGTTCCGCGATAGCGTCGTGCTCGTGCTGGACAAGCCGGCCGGTTTGTCCATACACCCGGGGCCACGAACACCGATCAGCCTGGAGGCCTTCCTGCCAGCGCTGCAGTTTGGTCTGTCCGCACCACCACACCTGGTGCACCGACTGGACCGTGACACCAGCGGCTGCCTGGTCCTAGCCCGGCACCGGAAAGGTCTGCGCCGGCTCAACCAAGCCTTTGCCGACGGCAGAGTGGAAAAGCTCTACTGGGCCGTGGTTGACGGCCGCCCGCCCTGCGCGGCCGGTCGGATCGACACCCCCTTGATCAAGCACAACGACCCGAGCGGCTGGCGCATGATGGAAGCCCCCGGTGGGCAGTCCGCCGTGACCGACTATCACGTGTTGTATGCTTCCGCCGTCGGCAGCCTGTTGGCGCTGTGGCCGCGCACCGGGCGTACACACCAGGTGCGCGTCCACTGCGCCGGGATCGGCTGTCCGGTGGTCGGCGACCCGGTCTACGGCCAGGGCCATGGCGCCATGTTATTGCATGCCCGAGCCATCACCATTCCGCCGCTCAGCGTCAACCGCCAAGCCATCCCAGTGGTCGCGCCGGTGCCCGAAGCCATGGCCCACGCCCTCCACACCCTAGGGACGCCGATGTCGATTCTTCGTCACGACGCCCCATCGGCGACGCAGCACACATCCAAGTCCGGGCACACATCCAAGCCCGGGTGAGTCCGGCCAATGCCAACGGCCTGATGTGATGACTGTTCGTTGAACCGGCTTGCTTCGAAACACCGGCCTCCGTGTCAGCGGACCTGGTTTGACATCGAAACGAACACAAGTCGGCAACGGGGGCCGCAACCGAGGGGCCTTTACCATGACACCCGTACATCTGATCCCAATCGAACTCAACGCCGAGCCGAGCGACGCTAGGGCAAATCCCGAGCAGACTGATTCAATCTGCGACGACGATTTGATCTAAAATCAAAGCGCTAGAGCGTTTGCCGCGAACCAGTACGAACGGAAGACGCTCTCGCCCGCCTTCGCGGATTTGCTCTCGAAACACCGATTTTGCGGGTTGATGGCGCCTGCTAACGCTTTAGCCCTACGCGATGAGCGTTTATCTAATCGCGGACAGCACAGTCCCGTCCTCATTCCGTCCAAGTGCAACCCCGTCCACGACTCGGCCGTGGACCGGCGCGCAGCCGGACCGCCGAGATGAACCATCACGCCCCAAGCTTCGCCATGACTTTCTCCGCCACGGCTTCGCCGGTCAGGCCGAACTCCGCAAACAGGGCGTCGCCCGGGCCGGATAGACCGAACGAGGGCAATGCGATGATTAGACCATCCGGCCCGACATACCGCTCCCACCCGAAAGGCGCCGCCGCCTCGATCGCCACGCGCAGGACACCGGCCCCACCCAGCACATGGGATCGGTAAGCGGCGGGCTGCGCCTCAAACAGCTCCCACGACGGCAATGACACCATGGCCGCCCCGATGCCGTTTCCCTGCAGCAGCTCGCGCGCGCGCTTCGCCACCGCCACTTCCGATCCTGTCGCGATCAGGGTCACGCGGCGTGGGCCGTCGGCCTCTTCCAACACGTAGCCGCCCTGTGCACACCGGTTTTGCGCCGTGTGGTGCACACGCACCGTAGGCAGTGGCTGGCGTGACAAGGCCAGAACGCTTGGTCCCCGGACTTCGGACAAGGCGAGCGCCCAGCATTCCGCCGTTTCGACGCTGTCGGCCGGCCGGAACACGGTCAGTTGCGGCGTCGCCCGCAGCATCGCCAGATGTTCCACCGGTTGGTGAGTCGGTCCATCTTCGCCAACACCAATCGAATCGTGGGTCAACACATAGACCACGCGCAACCCCATCAGGGCGGACAGCCGCATGGCATTGCGCATGTAGTCGGCGAAAACCAGGAATGTGCCGCAATACGGGATGAAGCCCCCGTGCAGCGCCAGGCCGTTGACCGCCGCCGCCATGGCAAACTCGCGCACGCCGTAGTGGATGTACCGTCCTCCGTAGTCGCCCGGGGCGACCCGCTCCATTTCCTTCGCCTTGGTCAGGTTGGAGCCGGTCAGGTCCGCGGACCCCCCGATGAGCGTCGGCACGGCCTTCACCAAGTGTTCCAGCACGTCCTGCGACGCCTTCCGCGTCGGCACCTTGGGGGGCGCACCGCATACGTTGCGCTTAAAGGCGGTCAAGACGTCTTGCCAGCCCTCCGGCAGGGTGCCGGCCAGGGCGGTCTCAAAGCGGCCGCGACGGTCCAGCTCAACAGCGGCGAGACGGCGCTGCCAGGCCTGACGCGGCGCTTGGCCACGCAGGCCCGCTTCGCGCCATACGGCCAGAATCGGCTCGGGCACATCGAACGGTGCATGCGGCCAGTCCAGGTGCTGCCGCAAACCGGCCAGCTCTTCCGCACCCAGCGCCGCCCCATGGGCCTTCTCGCTGCCGGCCTTGGTCGGGGCACCGTAGCCAATGGTGGTGCGACAGGCGATCAGGAAGGGTCGATCACTCTGCTGTGCCTGGATAATGGCATCGCCAACCGCCACCGGGTCGTGTCCATCGACCGCGGTGCCATCCCAGCCGCATGCCCGCACGCGAGCCAACTGGTCGTCCGACACGGCCAAAGCCGTCCGCCCGTCGATACTGATGCCGTTGTCGTCCCAAAACACGGTGAGCTTGTGCAGGCGCAAGTGGCCAGCCAATGAGATCGCTTCGTGGCTGATGCCTTCCATCAGATCGCCGTCACCGGCAATGACGTAGGTGCGGTGGTCGACCAAATCGTCACCGAATCGGGCGTTCAGCATGCGCTCGGCCAGGGCCATGCCAACGGCATTGGCCAAACCCTGCCCGAGCGGCCCCGTCGTCGTCTCCACACCACGGGTGAGGAATGCCTCCGGATGCCCTGGTGTCCGGCTGTGGAGCTGGCGGAACGCCGCAATCTGCGCCCGGTCGACGTCGGCATAGCCGGTGAGATACAAGAGCGCATACTGCAGCATCGAACCATGACCGGCAGACAGCACGAAGCGGTCGCGGTCCGGCCAATCGGGGACCGTTGGATCGAACTTCAGGAAGCGCGTGAAGAGAACCGTGGCAACATCGGCCATCCCCATGGGCATACCGGGATGGCCGGAGTTGGCAGCCTGCACGGCATCGGCCGCAAGCATGCGGATGGCATTGGCCATGCGGCCATGGTCCCGGACGGGACCGTCAGTCTCGGCTGTCGACATGGAAGCCCGAACCTTCTTTTTGCGGGACCGCGGCCGGCCCCAAAATCCCGCATTACTGCCGCGACATCAGCCAGGCGGCCGGCAGAACGGGTATCAGGTAGGCCAGATACATGACCGGTACGAACCCCAGGTTCTTGCTGGCAAGACCGGTCAACCCGAGAGAGGAACTTTGCAGGACGAGTACCAGAACGCAAGCGACGACAATACGTTGGCTCTGGCCGCGGCGATTGTACTCGCCGAGCAGCACGGCGGCCGTGGCAATGAAGGCGAAGGCGAGCGCCAACAGCGGAGTCGACAGACGCATGTGCAGTTCGGCCAAAAACTGCCGGATCATCTCCACCGGCAGATCAGGCCCTTCGGGTGGTGACAGCAATTCCGCGACGGAGCGCTCGCGCGGGTCGGCGAACCGCCCCTCTCCATCACCGGATTCAAGAAGAAAATCAACAACGTAGCGGTCGAAATGCAACTCAGAGAAACGGTTGGTCGCGGTTTCCAACTCCTGGCGTACGCCGTCCTCCATAACCAAGCGAATCCCACCGGGCGCGTCGCCCATGAGGCCATGCCGCGCCATCACGGTGACCTCCTTGCCGTCCTTACGCCGGTCGTGCACCAAAAGGCCTTGCAGGGCGCCATCCGCACCACGACTGCGGATGTAGACGGTGAGGCCCTCGGCCACCTGGTTGAAGGCGCCTTCGCGGATCAACACTGACGCGTACTCATGACGCACGGCGTACTGCAGGCGTACGAGCTCGCGGTTAGCCCACGGGCTGGCATACAGATTGATGGCGTACACAAGCAGGGTGACAATCAGCCCTAGCAACAGCGCCGGCGCTGCAAGCGACAAAGGCCCGACACCCGTGGCGCGCATCACCACCAATTCGCTATCCATGGTGAGCTTGTTATAGGTGAACAATACCGCACCGGCCAAGGCGAGAGGCAGCACGATGCCGATGAAGGTGGGGACGGTGAGCAGCATGAGCTGCAGGAAGACATGGAACGGTGCGCCAGCGTTGATGACGAGATCGATCAGGCGCAGGGACTGGGTCACCCAGATTGCTGCGGTCACGGCCAAGGTGGACAGCAACGTCGCCGTGGCGAGGTTGCGGAACAGATAACGGCTGAGGCGGTTCATGCGGGACCCGGCACGCGACGACGCCGACGATCTGGGTACTGCAGCGTCATGCTGCAGTGCCGCACGGGTCGGCTTGCAAATGAGACCATGGTTACAGGGGATTGCTGGAATCGGTCAAGCCGGAGCCGTGGTGGCCGGCAGTGCTGCGTGCTTTGGCGAGTCCGCTGGCCGCGATGGCGCTGATCGGCACCAAGGTCAGACCGCGCGCGGCCAGGCGGGATAGCCATTCGGCGAGGACGGCCAACGTACTATCGTAAGGATGACCGATACCGACGGCCCGGCCCCGGCTGCGCGCCACCTGTTCCAATTCCGCGAGACGGAGGCGGATCGCCGCCGGGGTGGCGTCGGTGTCGAGAAACACGTCGCGCCGCACCAGCGGCACGGCGCGGTGAGCGGAAAGCCCGCTCGCCACGCTCGCGCCCGTGGTCAAAGAGTCCAAGAACAACAGTCCGCGCGCCGCTACCTCGTCGAGCACCAGGGCCATACCCGCCGCGTCCGCAGTGAATCGGCTGCCCATATGGTTGTTGATGCCGACATAGCCGTCGAACCGCGCCAGGGCGGTGGTTAGGCGGTCGCGGATCTGCGCCGCCGCCAGGTGGGTGTACAAGGCGCCCGGACCCGGGTCGTGTTCAGGGCTGACCGGTTCCATGGGGACGTGCACCAACAGCTCGTGGCCGGCGGCACGGGCGGCCTTGGTCTGCTGTGGCAATCCGGCGGCGTAGGGCAGGAACGCTAGGGTCAGGGGGCCGGGCAGACCGATCACCCAGCGCACCCGCTCGGGGTCGAGGCCTAGATCGTCCAAGACCACGGCGACACGCGGCTGGCCCGCCGACATAACCACCGGCACGGCATATCTTCGCCAAGCCGGCAGATCCACCAGCCGTGACGGCCTTGAGTCGTCCGGCAACCGGGTGGACCGCACCGCCTGGGGCTCTGGCTCGGGCTGGGGCTGGGGCTGGGGTGCGACCACCGGTGCTGGCGGCACGGGCCAGACCGGTGTGGGCGGTCGAGCCGGTGCCGTCACCGTGCCGGGCGTCGACAAGGCGTCGTCCCACCAGGGCCGGGGCAGACGGGCCGGCAAGGGTCCGGGCGACCAGGTCACCGGCGGCCGCACCGACGCCTCCGGGCCGCGTGGCGCGGCCCCCCCGGGCCGCCCGGACGTCGCACCGGGACGTCGCACCTCCGACACCGCGGTCGCGGCCGGCTCCGGTGCGCCGGAGCCAAGGACCAAGCCCACCAACAGCCCAATCAGAACGCCGATACAGAACAGGCAAGTGCCGCCCGTCAGCACCGGCATCCAGCCAGAGGAGGGGGGCCGCTGCCGGGGGGCACGATGCGACCGTGCGGCCGATCGGACCGGCCGCGTCAAGGCCGTTGTCCTGACTCACAGCACCCGGTGCCGGACCGCGGCACCGGGCGACGAACGGATGAGTTGAACCGCACCGGCCACCCTCATTCGGGGACGAACGGCCCGACCATCCCGCGTGCGAACGCGTGGCGTCAATGCCCCGACCGCCCCCGCACGCTTTGTGCACAGCTAAGCGGTCACGCCTGTGCGTCACCCGCCGGCGGCTTGGTGTCTCGTTTCGACCGCCCGGTCACTGCTGCGTCGACGCTTTCGCCCGGCATCAAGGTGTCTGCGGCATGCTCGACGAAATCCTTGGCAAACCGCTCACTAAACCCGGACAGGAAACCGATGATCCACACGGTGCCCAGAACATTGGCCGGATTGGTCGCCGCGCTTCCGCCGAAGGGACCGATCGTCGCCACCGACAAAAGCCCAGCGTTGAAGATGGCAAACACCAAGCATGCGAAGGCAATGCCGACCAAGGGTTTCACGAACGCCGTGGCGGCGACCAAGAGCGGGTTGAAGGTGGTGAGCTTGGCATAGGTGTCGAGCCGCGTGAGAATGCTAACGATGCCGCCGATCGCGGCGGAGAAGATCAAGACACCGATCAAGGATTCGGCCCCGGTCGCCTCTGCGGCCGGAACCAGCGGTGGGCCGAACAGGGCCATGAAAACGGCGAACAAGACAAAGAAAACGAACAGGCTTGCCAGCAGGGTGCCCAGTGCGGAATCGCCGGCCACCCGGTAGACTTGGCGCGACAGAATGCCCGTACTGTACTGCACCGAGCGGGCCAATTCGTCGGCGAGGGCCCGCGCGATGACGACATTGGGCGTTTCACCGGTCAGGCTGTCGACGACGACCATCATTGCCTGTTCCCGCTCCACCAACTGTTCGGCCGATGCCCGGGGCAAGAGCGTCAAGAGCCGCGCCAACTCCACCTGCGCCGCTTCGCTCAGCGGTTGGTTCAATCGCTGGTGCACAGCCGCGGCGACATCGTCGCGAATCGTCTGCGCCTTGGCCTGCATCGCCGCCGTCGCTGCGCTCGGCGTCCGCACACTCTGCAGCGCTTTTGCGGTCTGATCACGCACCACGGTCGCCGCCGTGCGCACGAAGCTGCCGGCTTGCTTGGCCGCCTCCTTCAAGCCTTGGGCTGCCACGCTGGCCACGCTGGCCGCTTTGGCGACAGCCCCGGGCTGTTCACCCGGTGCCGGCTCGGTGCCCCGCGACGGCTGTGCCTCGAGCGATGGTGCCGACTCGCCGGCATCCGGCCCAGCGGTGGCGGTAGCGGTCGTGGTCGACGATGTGCCATCGGTCGGCGCGGGCGCCTCGGATGCCGACGGTGTTGGTGTTGCTGCGGCCGACGCAGCAGCGGCAACCGGCGCGGGTGTTTCGGCCGCTTTGGCCACCCTGGCACGGTTGCCGCTCTGACCGCGACTGGTCTTGGACTCGGCGGTAGCACCACCGCCTGCCGCATCGCTCGATGCCGATCCGGTTTTGTTGCTCTCGTTTTCCGGCGTCGTCATGACCCTGTATCTCCCTTGGTTTTGAACCCGGCTCGGCCCGACTGGCTCCCAAGTCCGCCCACAACCGGGCGGCACCACGACACGAGGCCGGCAAAACCGTGGCCGGACTGTCCGGCAAGATCAAGGCTCTTCCCTTGCGAAATAGCATCGCACCCGAAGCCGACGCAGCGATCGTTTTGAGGTCGTTTCAATGACTCCATCCCACCGCCGGTCTGTGGGTCGGCAGTTTTCGAGGCTTGACTGCTGCCAGTACCGTAAACCTCTGGCGCCGTTCGTGATCTGTAGCGCCGACACCCCACAGCAGGAACCGACGGCCCCCGACACCGGGGGCACACCCCAGACACCACCTTGGTTAATGATGAAGCTCTGAGAGCCTTGAGACAGCCGCTACTGATTGCGGCCAAGTCAAGACAGCGTTGTTTCTCGTAGTTCACTGCATTGCATGGGCAGCTCGCGCATTCGTGCGGCCTGCTGGCAAGTCTTCCGCGGACGCCCGGATGCGACCCGCCCCGTCCGCCGCCATTCTCCGCCGTCATGGTGTTATACCGATGGCCCGCCTTGACGACAGGTTCGGTTTCGGCGCTGAACCAGGAGCGCCGGCATCCCTGCCGGCTGGACCGCCGCCATCTTGGCGGCCGGCCGC
>JANQJV010000087.1 GCA_028281465.1 Azospirillaceae bacterium
GTGTCACGATCAATGGCCCGGAAGTTGCTCACAACAATCGCACCCCGTTCTAACCAACCACCATATCTCGAGTCTAACTGCCCGATGCCGTGTTCGCCAAACACAATACCGGGTTAAGTCCGACAGGCTGCTAGAGCACGGGCTTCGCGGCACCAATGAACGACCGATCTTCATGCCGACAACCGTGTTATAAAGTAGGGTACGCCGCCGAAAAGCCACCGTTTCGGTCATGGTGGGTCGGTCGAAAGACCGGTGTGGGACTAGAGCATTTTCCGTTCACTCGGGTGCGCGGAAAATGCTCTAGACATTCGATTTTGTGGTAAGTCGCCGTTGCAGGTTGACTCAGTCCGCTCTGGATTTGCTCCAGCGGACGTGATCAACCGGATATCCTCTCCTCCACGGCAGGTAGCGCGCCGTAAAAACTGCACTATCTTGTTGACCACCGAGATATTGCCAGTCTTCAGCGGATTGCGCTACACCCGCCAACCCCGTGCATAATCCGGGCTAGAACTCCTCGTTCCATGTGCTAAACGTCGAATCCGGGGTGATCGGCCAGATGCTCAGGTCTTCCGGATAGATGCCGGCCTCGGTGGCCCAGAGGGTCCAATCCTCGACCAACGTCCCGGTGATCAAAATGCCGATGCCGCCGGTGAGCGTCGTCAGCATCGCAAACCACCAGGCCCAACGGTGGATCGATTCCGCGGTCGCGTTGAAGCCCATGGTCCACCGCCAGAACAGGGCCGCCCGTTCGGAGGCCGTGCCGCGGTCGGTGATCTGCTCGATCTCCCGATCGCCACCGTAGCGGCCGACCGCGAGAATGGTTGCGCCATGCATGGCGAACAGCAGCGTGGAACCATAAAGGAAGGCGATCGAGAGGCAGTGGAACGGGTTCCAGAACAGGTTGCCCCATTCGATCGAGAAGTTGTTGGTCCAGTCGAGGTGGGTGAAGATGCCGAACGGAACGGCGTGATGCCAACTCCCCATCATGATCGGACGAATGAAGCCGAGCACCAGGTACAGCCAGATGGCGGCGAGGAAGGCGTAACTCACGTGCAGGCCCAGGCCCAGTTCCACGGCCCGGTGATACATGCGATACCACCACATCAGAATGGACGCGGTGATGAAGAAACCCGCGATCAGCCACCAGCCGCCTTCATCCAGGGGAGGCAGAATCGTCAGACCGTGTTCGGGCAAAGGCGGGTCGAGAGACAGCCACAGGAATTCGCGCACGAACCGCACCGGATTCCAATCGACCGAGGCCAGCATGTTGAGCCCGATGATGCTGAAACCGATCGCAAAGCAGACGGCCGCCGCAACGCCGATGAACCCCAGGTAAATGGGACCGATCTGCGCGTTGCCGATCTTCCCGATCCAATAGCTGATCAGGGGTTTTCCGACGCGTTCGTATCGGCTGCCGGGTGTTGCCACGCCCATATCCGGCGGACCGATGACCTGCACTGGGGTCAGGAAGTTCTGGTACTCGCTCATCGCTCAGTCCTCTCTCGCAATACCGGGCCTTGGAGATCGTTCACCGCAGGAACTCCCACCACTCGATCCAAGACCCGCCATAGACGGCCCCCCCGCTGATGATGATGCAGACGGCACTCCAGAAGCCGGCGTTCAGCGCAAGGAAGAGACCCAACCTGTGGATGCCGAGAATGCCGACGGAATAGCCGATCGTGTCGCGGAAATAGGTGTCCTCGTGGTCCGTCGGCTTGACGGTCTGGTTCCGTCTCGGATTGACGGCCGACAGGATCAGCCCGCCATGGAGCGCAAGGGCGAACGTCGTCGTGAAGAAGAACGTGATCGCCACCATGTGGGCGGGATTGTAGTGGAAGTTGCCGTACTGGTATCCGGTGAACCAAACCCAATCCAGATGGCTGAAGATGCCGTAGGGGAAGCCGTGTCCCCAGGCGCCCAGCATGATCGGGCGGATGATGTTGAGCGACGCGAAGGCGAAAATGGCGACCGAGAACGCGATCGGCACGTGATAGCCCATGCCGAGCTTGCGGCAAATTTCCACTTGTCGCAGGGCCCAGGAGCAGAAGGCGCCCAGGGCGCAAATGGTGATCAACTGCCAGAAGCCCCCCTCTTTGAGGGGTGCAAGACCAAGCCGGTAAGAGATGTCCGGCGGGTTGATGCTGATCAGCCAGGGGTTCCAGGTCGGGCCGATGGCAGCGGCGTAGAATATCAGAAGCGTCCCGAGGAGCGCGAAGAAGAGGGTCGTTACGCCGAAAAACCCGAGGTAGAACGGGCCAACCCAGAAGTCGAACAAATCGCCGCCAACCAGCGTCCCGCCGCGCACGCGATACTTGCGTTCGAAACTCAACAAGGCCATGGGTCATCTCCTGCCAAGAAAGCCCGGTGTGATGGGGTGTGTTCGGTCCGGTTCCCGCCGCAACGCGAAGGCGAGACGGTCACGCCGGTGGTCCGGTCACAAACGGCAACCGGCTCCGGTCAGCGGGGACCGTCTGCGAGCGCCACCAACCGGGCGAGCGCACTCGTCTCACTGCCGCGAAACGACGTGAGCGCGATATGCCGGTCGGTTCGAAGATCGGACAGCGTGACGCGACCGCCGTCCCAGCGGAGCAGCCGATAGGGTTCGGTCGGTCCGATGCCGCCGAGCGAACGCGCCCGTTCAAGTCCGCGCATGGCACTGCGCACGAGCCCATCCTGCCCTGGTTCGATGACCGCAATCGTGTCGCCCGCATCCGCGTCGAGAATGGCGATCCTGTCGCCACCCAGGTCCTGAAAGGTCAGATCACGGAGCGCTTCGGCGGTTGCCATCGCGGTCTGCGGCTCGGCCTGGTGCCCGAGGCGGACGGCCCCGACCGTGACCAGGCAAAGAACCACCATCGCCAGGGCCCCGACCAACGGCAGCCGAGATGGGTGTGCCACGGGTTGGGCCGTGGGCCGGGCGCCACCGTCCGCCATCGCCCGACCGGCCTTCGCCTCCGTCGGGAATGCCCTCGGCCCCACGGCCGAGATCGCCCGAGCGACGGTCTCCACAACCGTGTTCGCGTCCGGAACGGCACGCAACATGGGTTCGGGGTGCCCAAACCGCCAAGGGTAAACATGGGGCCACAGCACAAGATAGGGGACCACGTCGCCGGTCTTCAGACGAAGGCGAATGTTCCCGCTGCCGTCCGCGAACGTCTTGACCGAGCCTTCGACGATCGACCCGAACGGAATGTTGATCGTTTTCTCCAAAGCGACGCCAATACACAGGATGATCCGCCGATCGGTGACCGTGTACAGGCTGGTGCGGGCAATGGCTCGGGCAATCAGCGACAAGATGCCGACCGCCACCAATGCAAAACCCACCACCATCATGGCCGCATCCAGCATATCCAGGAGCGTGCCGCCGTTCTCGAAGGCCACCACGACCCGCCAGAGAAGAAGCGCGGCGAAATAGGCGGCCAAAACCCTCAGATGAAAGGTCTGGCGTGCAAGCATGCGCCAGTCAGGCTTTCCTTGCCACAGGATCCGTTCACCTGGCGGCAAGGGTGCGGGCAACCCATGACGCGAGCCGCCGCCGTCTTTCGCCGTCATAGAAGGGGCTCCTGCCGACGGGGTGTGGCGTAAAGCAGGCCGCCCCCGAAATAGCCGCAGATCTTATCCTCTTCCAACAAGGTGACCTGGTCGGGGCTCCGGGTGGCTGG
This sequence comes from Azospirillaceae bacterium, assembly GCA_028281465.1. Classification (GTDB taxonomy): domain Bacteria; phylum Pseudomonadota; class Alphaproteobacteria; order Azospirillales; family Azospirillaceae; genus JANQJV01. Next base: position 3,663 of record JANQJV010000087.1, read on the forward strand.
AACATCGGCAAACTGGGCGGCGGTCATCGCGTGGACATGGAGGTGACGCAGCGTGCGGCCGCGGACGATCGCAAAGCCGGCCGGAAGAAGCACGGTGCGGCTGCCGGCCTTGTCACCGGTCTGCACTTCATAGTAGCGGATAAGGTTTTCGGTCTTGTCGATCCAGACGTCGACGACTTTGCCCGCCGTCACCCGATCGCATCCCTTGACATCCATACCGACCGGATTGGGATCGCCGTCTGCGATCGAATGTTCTCCGGCAAGCCGCATGGGGACGATCTTCACCTCTCCTTTGTGAGTGAGATCCGGCACGTCGGCCCGCTCGGCATAGGCGGCCGGGCCAATGCCGTCGATCATGGGGTTGCCGGTCGGCACTTTGGGTGATCCGCCCCACACAAAGATCGAGCGCAGATTCAGAGACCTGGTTTCCCGTCTTCCGTCCGGCTTGACGACCGCCCCATGCCCATGGGCAAGCCGAAACGTCTTCGGTTCCGGAACATAGATCATGGGCATGCGTTCGACCTTGCCGGTCTCATCCGATTCAAGCGGATATCCCTCTCGTCGGGCTTCCATCTGAAGATGAAAGATGAGAAGGGCGAAGAAAATCCAAAAGCTGTAGATCAACAAGTCCGCCCAATCGAGATGTTCGGTCAATCCTTCCATAACCAGATCCCCCCCCTGACTACAGGCCGTACGACAAATTGACAAATCTCTATTTGGTTTCATCAGTCAGTGAAGCCGGTCAGGTGCAGTATTCTTGCCACCATCCCCGAACGCAGATCGTCTTCGATGAAGATGGCCGATCGATCAGAGGACGAATCCTCTGGCGCGGGTCGTGCGTCTCCTGATCCAAGGGTGGCCGACTTCGCCACCGGTTGCGCATGCGGCCGGTGGATGGAAGCACCCAATCTGCAATTGATAATCATTCTCATCACTGTCATGAATAGCACGGCGTTTTTCGATCGGCAATGGAAAGCGCACCGCAGACGGGGGAGATGCGGCCGTACGACGCAGAGTGCGCCATAGCCAGCGTGTTGCGGCCAAATCGGGTCGATGGGTGTTTGGAAGGACTGCGGATGTGCGCAATGCCGGTTGCGACCCGCCGCTGGCCGGAAAGTCCCGGCCATCCGATCGTCGCCGGGAAGCAGAGTGATACCCATGGCCCGCATTGATGACACGGTCGGTTTCGGCGCTGAACGAGGAGCGCCGGCATCCCGGCCGGCTGGACCGCCGCCATCTTGGCGGCCGGCCCCGGGCGGGGTCCGGGCCGGCTGGAAGCCGGCGGTCCAGCCGGCAAGGAGGCCGGCGCTCCGAAACAGGGCGGCCCGAGGACCGGTCATTGTGTCGGGCCGTTGGTATTAGTTCCACACCGTGCTACCGCCCGACCCGCCATGAATGAAACGGTGGCTTTTCGACGGCGTGCCCTCCTTTATAGCACGGTTGTCGGCAT
>JANQJV010000096.1 GCA_028281465.1 Azospirillaceae bacterium
GTTCGGTTTCGGCGCTGAACGAGGAGCGCCGGCATCCCTGCCGGCTGGACCGCCGCCATCTTGGCGGCCGGCGGCTGGGCGTGGTCCGGGCCGGCTGGACGCCGGCGGTCCAGCCGGCAAGGAGGCCGGCGCTCCGAAACAGGGCGGCCCGGGGACCGGTCATTGGGTCGGGCCGTTGGTATGATTAAACGGCTTGCCGGCTGTTTTCGGGACCATCGTGCCTCAGAAACCATTGAGCATACTTTAGAGATTTTGGGCAGTTTCAAGTCTGTCCGTCAGACGTCCGCCTCTCAGCCGGCGGATCCAGGATGACACCAACGGCCTCTTCGCCGACGTGTCTCCGGTTCGGCACCGAGCTGGCCGCCGGGGAGGGGAGGGGAGGGATGCGAGTGTACCCCTCCATCGACTCGTGCCGACCGGTTCTCCCGCCCATGGTAGGCTATGGTAACACCGTCGGACGGCGCGACCGTTCGGTTTCTTGTCGTCACGCATCGCCCACCCGGCTTGGGGCATGTGACTTTCGAATCCGGCGCCAGACCGCAAGGTCTTGGGCCGTGACCACCCGTCCGACCACCAACAGGGCGAGGGCACAGGCAAAGGCCAGACACCGCAGCCCCATATCCTGGACCGCGTCCATGGGCGAAGCATGCAGCCAGGCGGCCGCCGTCGCCACGAAGATCAGGACGATCATCATGAGCCCGAATTGGCGAAGCGGCCAATCGATCCGTATCTGTCGATTGGCGAGAACCAGCATCACGATGGCTGCCCCGACCTCGCTGGCAACCAAGCCCCAGGCCGCACCAACCGTGCCCTGAACCGTCGCTCCAGCCGGAATGCAAACAATCATGAAGGCCAGTTGTGACCCATTGGAAATGTTCAAAAGTGACGGATGCTCGGTCAGATAGGCGCCGACGGCCAGCCCTTCCCGGCGCAGGCCCGAAATCAAGGCGGCGATCACAAGGGGCGGAAACGTCGCCGGCACATCGGCGAAGTGACGGCCTAGAAAAAGCGGGATGAAGGGCGAGGCGAAAAGGATCAGCCCCATGGACCCGACCACCAGGACAGCCCCAAACAGACGGACAGTAACGGGAATCTCCGTCAACCGCGTGGTCTTGATGTCCGCGCCCAACAGCCGGGGCATCCAGGCCATCCCAAACGCCGACGTCGCCAGTTTGACCGCCATGGCCAAGCGATCGGCCGCAGCGAATATGGCCGCCGGTGCCAATCCTTCCATCGCTATCACGAGCGAGCGGGCGACCAACGGGGAGGCCATGGTCAAACCGCCGGCCGTCATGAAGGGGACGCCTTTCATGACCAGCTTGAAAGCCCGTCGCCGTCGAGGAACCGCGATCATGCGCCTCGGAAGGCACGCAATCGCCAGGCCGCTCATCAGAGCATTCGCCGCGGCGAGAGACACGAGCGCACCGACCACGCCCCATCCCAAAAGGGTGACCAAGGAAACGGTGAACACGCCGACCAATCCGGCCGTTCCGACCGTGAGGGCCACGAAACCCCAAACCTGGCGACGGTAGCGCTGCAGATGAGCGCAAAACATCAGTGTCGATTGAAAGGGGGAAATCGCGGCGACCAAAGGGAGATAGGGCGACACTTCGGGCAACCCCATGGCGACGGCAACCGGCGGACCCGCGGTGGCAATCAGGACCGCGGCGCAAAGCGACGCCCACACGATCGCCCAGAAGCCGGAGGCGGACGCCAAGGGCAAAGCCCGTTCGCCGCGCGCCATGGCGAACATCAGCACGGCGGAATCAACACCCATCGTGACCACGACCAACAGAAGAGCATTCCCCGTCAGCAGCAAATCAAGCACCGTATACTCGGCCGGCGCCAACGCATGCGTATAGAGCGGCAGAAGCAGCAAGGTGACAGCGCGCGTCGACACCAAGCCGACGGCGTAGGCGGCCGCGTGGCCGATCAGAGAGGAACGCCGCGCCCTGGGCGCGTTGGTCGACGTCATTGGCGGATTTCGAGTGAGGCGGACGAGGCAGGGGCGATGGTCCTGCAAAGAATAGGCGGAGAGGGGCGGAACGACCAGCATGAAAGCCCATTCGGACCGGCGCCTTTGTGCCGTGATGCCTGGGTCTGGGGTCTTGGTCGCTTGTGGGTGTCTGGTGGGGTTGCCAAGCGCCGGTGCGCCGGAGGTCTGACAATGCGCCGAGACACGACGGTGCCGCGGACCCCGCCGTCGAACACCCCAGATCGGCCATCCCGGACCGATGAGTCTGGATGTTCAGGCGGTGCGACTCCCTCTATGTTTACATCTCGTATCGTCGTTTGACGCGACATGGCCACACCAAGCCGGGGCCGACAAGAGATTGCGACGCGTCCCCAGGGTGGCTCATTTGCAATTGGGTCGAGTCGCACCAGGTTTCCCACTCTGGCACGGCATCAAAGACGTGTTCTCCGCAAAGGTGGGACAAGGTTGCTCGACCAATTTCACCGAATCTCTTGCTTGGGACTTGCCGCCCTGGCCCTTGTCCGGCTGCCGATAGCAGTTCATCAACACTGTTGCGGGCATGCTGAGAGGCGATTTGGTCTATGTGAAAAAAGATAGCGAGTCCGTTGCGTCGCAGGCACAATGTGTAGGAATCGTCAGCTAAAAATTTTTCCAGTTGCGTTAGCCGGCCGTTTGGTCGAAGCTTAGTGGCTACGTTTGGTGGGGTCGAGCAGTGACCCTGGGTGACGGGTCGATCTTAAACCTGCAGAAAAAAGCGAAGGGCGTTGGCGATGAGAGTGTTGAAAACCCTATGCATTGGCATTGCGGTCCTGGCCCTCTTCACGGGCAGCGTACCTCACAATCTGGCTTGGGCGCAGGAAGAGACGGAGGCTCAGCGGGCTGCTCGGCTGGTGCTGCTGACGCAGCAGATTGCCGCCGCAGCGACCCCGGCAGCCGTGGCTGCGCTTCTCCGGGCGAACCCGGATATCGGCCCCAGTGCGGCAGCGTTGGCGATCCGTGACAATCCAGTCACGGCGGCAACCATCGCGCAGAATGTTGGTGCCGCCACCAACCAAGTCGCAGATGTGATCCCGCCGCAGAATATTGCCGCCGCGGTGACCCAGGCGAATGTGCCTAACACGGTGGTCGGGGCCTTGGTTGCGTCCGCCGCGGCAGCGTCGGTGGATCCATCGGCGACCGCGACGACGATGACCGCTGCCGTCGGTCAAGTGAACGCCGGTGCTCTCACGGAGGTTGTAACCCAGGTTGCCGAAGCCGCACCCGAAGCGGCCGGTGACGCGGTCGTTGCCGCCGTGGCAGTCGGCGGTGCAAACGTTGACACCACGGCGATCACGGCCGCTGCCGTGACAGCAGCATCGGCGGCGGGTGCCGACGCAGAAACCGTGACCGAGATCGTTGCCAAGGCGGCAGTCGTGGATCCGGGGGCGACGGCTGCGCTCTCGGCCGCTACCGGCGTGGAGACCGCTGCCATCGAGGAAGCGGCCGCTGCTGCTGCGGCCGAGGTGGCCGAGGTGGCCGCCTCGGCCACGACCACGGCCAATGAAGCGGCTGAAGTTGCATCTGACGTTTCACCGGACTTTCAACAGACGGTCGCGGCAGTGGAAACCGAAGAAGACGACACGACGCCGGACGACGATGCGGACGACGATGATGATACCGGCGACGATGCGGATGACGATGTCGGAGATCAGGGCGACCGGCCGACGGACACGTGACGGCGAATCTGCAGGCACGGAGTATTCTAAGATTTTAAAGAGTGACCTTGGCTTGTTCGATAAGCCAATCACAGAGAATCGAAGCTGACGTCATCTGCAGGTCTCCTGGGCCGTGCAACGTCCAACGAGATCGCCGCAAAAAGACACAAAAGCCCGTAGACTTTACTTGTCTGCGGGCTTTTTGGCGCTATCGCCATCAAGCGGACGAAACGCATGACCGTTTGAGGGGGCCCCTAGTCGTCAAAGACTTTGTCCGTGGAACGCGCGATCGAATCCAGCCGAAGACGGTGCACGCTCGCAAACTTCGCGCAGACTGGCGACCACCCGTTCGGCGGTGCGGCCATCCCAAAGCGGCGGCGGTCGGCTAGGCCGGTCGCAGACACCGGTCAAGATCTGGGCGACAGCATCGGCCAGGTCATCGGGCGACACCAGCCGGTTCGTCCCGTGGGTCACCGTCACTGGCCGTTCCGTATTCGGCCGCAAGGTCAGGCATGGGATGCCGAGGTAAGTCGTTTCTTCCTGGACGCCACCGGAATCAGTGATGACAAAACGGCTCGCCGTAACTAAGCCCATGAAGTCGACATAGCTGGCGGGCTGCGTCTCCAGGACGGCCGAATGGTTGGCCAGCCGCTCGGCTAGGCCAAATTGCTCGAGCCGGTCCCGGGTCCGCGGATGGACTGGGAAGACCAGCGGCAGCCGGTCCGCGATTTGGCCCAAAGTCGCGACGATGGTGCCAAGGGTTTCTCGGTCATCCACATTGGCCGGCCGATGCAGTGTGACCACACCGTAGTCACCCGACGGACATCCGAAACGAGCAACGATGTCCACAGCGGCAATCCGAGATCGTAACGCCTCGAAGGAATCGATCATGATATTGCCGACGCGCTCAATCCGATTGTCGGGTATTCCCTCACAACGCAGGTTCTCGTCGCCGTCGGCCGAGGGGGTCCACAAAAGATCAGCCAGCGCATCGGTGACAACCCGATTCACCTCTTCCGGCATGGTGCGGTCAAAACTGCGCAGGCCCGCCTCGAGATGAGCGACTTTGATCTCCAGCTTCTTGGCCGCAATGGTGCAGGCCATCGTGGAATTGACGTCGCCGACGACGATCGCCCAGTCTGGACGCCGCTCGAGACAGAGCCGCTCGTAGGCAACCATGACCCCCGCTGTTTGCTCCGCATGGCTCCCACCGCCGACGCCAAGATTGACGTCCGGGGCGGGAAGGCCAAGCTCGCGAAGGAACACGTCGGACATGTTCTTATCGTAGTGCTGACCAGTATGGACGAACAGCAAGGCGAAGCCACCATCCCGCTGCAACGCATGGTACAACGGCGCCACCTTCATGAAGTTGGGACGGGCAGCGGCGATCAGGTGTACGAACGGACGGTTTGGATGCGGCATTAGCGGTTGTCCTGGCCAGTTGCGCGAAGAACCCGCTCCGGGTGACGATGAGGTCGTGAATGCGCTCCAGATCGCCTTGCCGAACATCGGCGCCCTCCGCCACCCGGCACGGTTCCCCCTGGGTGATGACGAACACGCCACAAGCCGCGGCCCTGTCCAACGATTGTCAACGGATGGACCGTGTTGGACAAACCCACCTCGGCTTTAGCAATCCGTTATGCCTGGGTATCCAGCGGTCTGACCGGTATCGACGACGTCGCAATCTTCGCAGAGAACGCCCGCATCAAATGCAACGAACGTGACTGTGCAGGGGACTCAATTCACGACCTACCCTGACATGGACGCATCGGTTTAGTATAATGGTGTATGGCGACGCCGACACGGCGCTCGTCAGCCCCTTGTCGACCTATTCGATCAACTCGATCCGCACCTCATAGTCGTCAAGGCTCCCCTCGTGCACCGTGAGGCCGGGACTTCTGGTCGCTTCCTCAATAACCTGGCCAAGTGCCTCGTTGGCGCAGGAACAACCACGCGCGCTCGATAACCCGCAATTGTACTCCGCTTCCAGGAAGTCGATTTCGCCCAACCGCTCCCCTCTATCCACCACCAGCCGGATGGGTGCGGCTTCTTCTGATCTCACGGCGACCTCCCGCGAGTCGACGAGCTCATTGTCCTTCAACGCTGAAACACGATAGATGCTTACGAATCGGCGTCGGTTAAACAAATCAAAGGTGAGGATTTTTTCGACGGAGATCACCGAGGCCATCACGCCCCAGGATCCGCCGCGCCGACACTGTTCCATCGTCCTGAATTGCCGGGTCTGCCCAAGCTCCTCGATGGTCAGGTCCTTGTTCAGCATGGCGACGTCCTGACCTGGATCAAAGGTCACGCAACCGACCAATAAAACGCCAACTCCGACCAACGCCAAATAGGGCCTGAAACCAAAGAACTTCAACATTGAACACCCTCCGGGCACTCGCGACCTGGCTGTTTTCATTCAGTGGTGAATTATAGAGACCGAACAACGCGCAGGCTAAGCAAATCATCGCCAGCCGCCTCGTGAGGCGTTTGACGCACTCAAATCGGTGCGCATGACCGTTTCGACTCGGCCTCTGGATGGACTGCCAACGAGAGCCTGTCGGTCTGCCGGTCCCGGGGCTGGCGCTCTCTGGCCGTGACACCGGACCGGGCCCCCTGTGCCGACACGCCACAATCAGAGTGCAAGCCGGCACAGGAACCTGCAGATCACCATCGTTATACCAGCGTGATACCAGGCCAATCCGCGCTGCGGCGATTGACGCCATCCCTGACAACCTGACCAGCGATCCGCTTCTGGCACCCCACACCAATCAGGGAGCGCTGTGACCTCAGTCAAAGGTATTGTGCGGCGCCTCCAGGTTGCCTAGTCTCCGGACAACAGGGTCGGGACTAGGCGGGGCTGTGTTGGGTGTCAAAGTTGCAGTCCTGGGCTGCGGCCATTGGGGCAAAAATCTCGTTCGGAATTTCGCTGAGCTGGGCGCCTTGGCAGCGATCGTGGAGCCGCGCCGGGACATAGCCCAGGCCCTTAGTGACCAGTACGGCGTTCCGGTGCACACGCTCCAGGAAGTGCTCGACACTGACGATATTGGCGGATTGGTCATTGCCACACCGGCGATCACCCACGCTGATTTGACCAAGCGGGCCCTGCTCGCTGGCAAGGATGTATTCGTCGAAAAGCCGCTTGCCCTTGATGTCGCCGACGCCGAGGAGGTCCGGGCGCTGGCAGCGGACAATGGTCGCGTTTTGATGGTCGGGCACCTGTTGCAGTACCATCCCGCCTTTCGTAAGCTCATGACAATGGTGAGCGAAGGTGATCTTGGCCGGCTTCGATACGCGTATTCGACTCGCCTAAATCTTGGAAAATTCCGGCGTGAAGAGAATATTCTCTGGAGCTTTGCTCCGCATGACATCTCCATGCTTCTCACTTTGTTTGGCGAGCCGCCAGCCGAGGTGTTCGCGACGGGCAGCGCATTCGTTCAAACGACCATTGCGGACTTGACGACGACACACATCACATTCCCTGGCGGAGGACGGGCCCACATCTTTGTCTCTTGGTTGCACCCGTTCAAGGAGCAGAAGCTGGTTGTCATCGGCGACAAGGGTATGGCTGTTTTTAACGATGGCGAACCGTGGGACTCAAAGCTGCTCGTCTACCCCCATCGGGTGAATTGGCACGACGGCGTCCCCGAGGCGGTCAAGGTCAATGCGCGACCCATCGCGGTTGAAGCAGCGGAACCGCTGCGCAATGAGTGTGAAGAGTTTATCCGGTGTATCTCCAATCGAGCCGTGCCGCGCACGGATGGAAAGGAGGGTTTGTCGGTCCTGAAGATCCTTCGAGCCGCCGAAACATCGATGCGGGAGGGCCAATGGGTGACAGTCGACAAGCCGCCAAAGGCCAGAGTCGAAGGCGTCATGATCCATGAATCCGCCTACGTCGATGATCCCGTAGAGATCTTGCCGGGGACACGGATTTGGCATTTCAGCCATATCCTGAGCGATGTGCGGATTGGACAGAATTGCGTGATCGGCCAGAATGTTGTCATCGGCCCCAAGGTGACGATTGGTGACTCGTGCAAGATTCAGAACAACGTTAGCCTTTATCAGGGTGTGACACTTGAGGACAGCGTCTTCTGTGGTCCATCTTGTGTCTTCACCAATGTTGCCAATCCACGAGCCCATATCAACCGCAAGAGCGAGTTTCAGCCGACTTTGGTGAAAACGGGCGCCACGATCGGAGCGAATGCGACCATCGTGTGCGGAACGACACTTGGCGAGTATTCCTTCATCGCAGCCGGGGCGGTCGTGGCGGCCGATGTTCCATCGCATGCCCTGATGGCTGGCGTGCCGGCACGGCGCATTGGTTGGATGAGCCATGCCGGTGTTCGGCTTGACGACACCCTGATCTGCCCACAAGAAGGGCGGCGCTACCGGGAAAACGGTCCCAATCAGCTTATCGAGATCACGGAATGACTCCGCCCGACATTGCCTTTGTGGATTTGAAGGCCCAGAGACGGCATTTGGGCCATCGCATCGACCAGGCGCTGCAGCGCGTCTTGGACCATAGCCAGTTCATCATGGGCCCCGAGGTTCGCGAGCTTGAAAGCCAACTGGCACGTTTCACCGGGGCGAAAGTCTGCCTAACCTGCGCCAACGGAACCGATGCTCTGGCTTTGGCCTTGATGGCTTGGGAGATCGGCCCGGGGGATGCCGTGCTGGTGCCGGCGTTCACCTTTGTTTCCACTGCGGAAGTGGTTGCGTTGGTCGGAGCAACTCCGGTCTTCGTCGATGTCTGCGAGGACGATTACAACATTGATCCGGACAGCTTGACGCGCGGCGTCACGGTCGCCCGGGCTCAAGGCCTTAGACCGCGCGTCGTCATCCCTGTGGATTTGTTCGGCCAACCGGCCAATTATGACTCTATTCACAAGATCGCACGGGAGGAGGATCTGTGGGTTCTTGCCGATGCCGCACAGAGTTTTGGGGCACGGTGTGGTATGGGGCCGGTGGGCCGCCTCGGCCATGTCACCACCACGAGCTTTTTCCCGGCAAAGCCGCTTGGCTGTTATGGCGACGGTGGTGCCATCCTGACAGACGATGAGACCTTGGCCGGCGTTATCCGGTCATTGCGCAATCATGGGCAAGGCAGCAACAAATATGACAACGTCAGGATCGGGCTGAATTCTCGCCTGGATACGCTTCAGGCCGCCATCCTGATCGAGAAGATGGCTGTGTTTCCCACCGAGCTGTCGGCCCGCCAGACCATTGCCGACAGGTACACAGCGGCATTGGCTCCCCACATCAAGGTGCCACGCTTGCGCCCCGGCAACACCTCCTCCTGGGCGCAGTACACGCTGCAGTCGGACAAACGCGATGCTGTCGTCCAAAGTCTGAAGGCCGCCCAGGTGCCAACCGCCGTCTATTATCCCATCCCACTCACTCAGCAGGCGGGGTACAAACATTTTCCAGTGGCGGAGGGCGGTGCTCCCAACGCCGAAGCGTTGTCACGATCTGTCTTCAGTCTCCCCATGCACCCCTATCTGGAGTCCGCAGTCCAAGATTACATCGTGGATCAGGTGCGCATGGCTGGTTAGAGAGCGTCACGGAGGAATGAGGTCTCATGGACATTCGCGGAAAGCGATTCTTGGTGATCGGTGGAGCCGGTCTGATCGGCTCTCATACCGTCGACGCGCTGCTTGGGCACGATGTGGGCGAAGTAATCATCTACGACAACTTCGTGCGTGGCAGCATGGAGAACCTGAATAGCGGCCTCCGCGATCCTCGAGTCAAGGTGTTCGAACTCGGTGGGGATATCCTTCAGACGGATATTCTGGAAGCCGCGATGAAGCAGGTCGACGGCGTTTTTCACTTTGCAGCCCTGTGGCTTCTCCACTGCCACGAGTATCCCCGCTCAGCGTTCGACGTGAATATCAGGGGCACGTTCAATGTCATCGAGGCATGCCTCAACGCCGGCGTGAAACGGCTTGTCTATTCGTCCTCCGCCTCGGTCTATGGCGATGCGGTGGAAGAGCCGATGACTGAGGATCACCCTTTCAACAATACGAACTTCTATGGTGCGACCAAGATCGCCGGTGAAGCGATGCTCCGGGCCCTATCCCATCGTTACAAACTTCCCTACGCGGGCCTGCGGTACATGAATGTTTATGGCCCCCGACAAGATTACCGAGGAGCCTATATTGCCGTCATCATGAAGATGTTGGATCGCTTGGACCAGGGGTTGCCACCGGTGGTGTTTGGCGATGGGAGCCAAGCGTATGACTTCATCTATGTCACGGATTGTGGCCACGCCAATGTTTGCGCGATGCAGGCCGATGTGACGGACCGGTTCTATAACGTCGGAACCGGCATCAGAACCACGATCAAAGAGGTGGCCGAATTGATCCTGACCGTCACGGAGTCATCATTGTCAGTTGCCTATGAGCCCGGCGGGCTGACATTCGTTAAAAACCGGATCGGATGTCCCCGTCGAGCGGCCGATGAGATCGGTTTTCGGGCTCAAGTGGGTCTGGAACAAGGCTTGAGGGCGCTCATCGACTGGCGTCAGGCTCATAAGGCCGAGGTTGATCGCCGCCGCGCCGGACTCCGCGCGTGAGCGATCGCATGATTCAGATCTCGTTGCCGGCAACCGGCGACGAAGAATGGCAGGCCCTGGCCGGACCGCTCGGCTCTGGTTGGCTCACTCAAGGACCGAACGTCGCCGCATTCGAAAGGGCATTTGCCGAACGGCATGGCGTGCCGCATGCGATTGCCACCACGAGCTGCACGACAGGCTTGCATTTGATCTTGGCAGCGATGGGAATCGGACCGGGTGATGAGGTCATCCTTCCTGCCTTCACCTGGGTCGCCACCGCCAACGTGGTTCTTTACTGCGGCGCAAAGGTTGTGTTTGCGGACGTCGATCCGAGGACGTTCAACATCGCTCCTGACGCCGTTGCGGCGGCCGTAACCGAGCGGACCCGAGCCGTCATTGCCGTCCATTTGTTCGGTCTATGCGCAGACATGGAGGCGATTCGGGCAGCCGCACCAGGGATCCCCATCATTGAAGACGCCGCTTGCGCTGCTGGAGCGTCCTACCACGGCGTTCCCGCCGGCGGCTTGGGCGTCGCCGCGGCCTTCTCCTTTCACCCGCGCAAGTCGATCACGACCGGTGAAGGTGGAATGGTCACGACGAGCGATGCGGGCCTTGCGGAACACATGCAGATGCTGCGTAACCACGGCGCCAGCATCTCTGAAGAGCAACGCCACGCGGGACCAAGACCTTATCTCCTGCCAGATTTCAATCTCCTTGGGTTCAACTACCGCATGACCGATCTTCAAGGGGCGATCGGTTTGGTTCAGCTGAGCAAGCTCGACCGCTTCATAGGCGAACGCAACGCCGCGGCCCAACGATACAAAGAGGCGCTGGCCGATCTTGCGTGGGTGCGAACACCCAGCGTCCCGGCAAACTGCACCCATGCCTGGCAGGCCTTTACGTGCTACATTGATCCATCGATGGCTCCGATGCCGCGCAACCGGATCATGGAGCGGCTTCAAGACATGGGTGTCAGCACCCGACCCGGCACTCATGCCGTGCATATGCTTGGATACTATCGGCAAAGATATGGCCTAAACCCTGACGATTTCCCCGGAGCCCGGAAATGCGATGCCCACAGCATGGCGATTCCGCTCCATAACCGGATGACCGGTGAGGATTACGAGACCGTCATTCGGGCGCTTTTGAGCTTGGGGTAACCGATGTGCGGCATTACCGGGTTTCTCAATATCGACGGTGCGCCAGCGCGGGCCGATCTCGCACAGGCGATGACCGACGCCATCGCCCACCGCGGGCCGGACGGCGAGGGTCTACACGTCAAAGGGGCGGTTGCTCTGGGGCATCGACGGCTGGCGGTCATCGATACCACCGATGCCGGCCGTCAACCCATGGCGACCTTCAATGGCCGCTTTGTGTTGACCTACAATGGCGAGCTGTTCAATTACCTCGAGCTGCGCCGCGAGCTTGAATCGCTCGGCTGCCGTTTCCATTCCCGCTCGGACACGGAAGTGGTCCTCCAAGCCCTCTCGGTCTGGGGAATTGGGTCGGTCAAACGGTTCAACGGCATGTTTGCCTTTGCTCTTTATGATCACGCGAAACAGCGTCTATACCTCTGCCGTGATCGCTATGGGGTTAAACCCATCTATTATTGCCAAACTGCCAGGGCATTCTTGTTCGGTAGTGAGATAAAAGCTCTGATTGCCCACCCGGCCATGACGGTTCACATAGAACCAGCCGTTCTGCTGCAGTACTTTACCTTTCAGAATGTATTTACTGACGATACTTTGTTTCGCGGCGTCAAGCTCTTGCCACATGGCTGTTGGGCGGATGTTGGTGCCGACGGTATCTTCAAGATTCATCGATATTGGGACTACGACTTCTCGCGATCTCAGTCGTCCACCGACACACGCGCGTACGAAGACGAACTCCACCGCCTTTTCGAACAAGCGGTCCACCGACAATTGATGAGCGACGTCCCTGTCGGCGCCTATCTGAGCGGCGGCATGGATTCGGGTGCCATCACCGCCGTCGCGGCCCGGTCCCTTCCTCACCTGATTTCGATCACTGGCGGCTTTGACATGTCGTCGAGTTCGGGGCTGGAAATGGGCGCCGATGAACGGCCTCGGGCGGAACGGCTTTCCTATCTGTTCCAGAGCGAACACTACGAGGTGGTTCTTAAGGCCGGCGACCTTCGGCGCGTTCTTCCGACGCTCACCTGGCATTTGGAAGATTTGCGCATGGGTCAGTCCTATCCAAATTTCTATGTCGCAAAATTAGCCAGCAAATTCGCCAAAGTCATGCTCGCCGGCACCGGTGGGGACGAGATGTTCGGCGGCTATCCATGGCGGTATTATCGATATCCGCCGGTCTCGTCGGCCGATGACTTCATCGACAATTATTTTCGATCCTGGCAGCGAATGCTCCCGGCGGAGCTGTCCACACGTTTCTTCCGCTCCGACGTTTGGACAGACATGAAAGATATCAGCGCGCGCGATATTCTTCACAGTGTCTTTCCCAAGGACTTTTCGGCGCCGCAGTCGGCGGAAGAGGCCGTTAATCTCTCGTTATATTTTGAGTGCAAAACATTCCTCCACGGCTTGCTTGTGGTGGAGGATCGGCTGTCGATGGCCCATGGTTTGGAAACCCGGGTCCCGTTTCTCGACAACGATTTGGTGGACTTCGCCCAAACGGTGCCCGTGGCCATGAAGCTACGCGATATTGGCAGCGTCATATGGGTCGATGAGAACGCGCTCGGACCAAAAGAGGAAAAAACCAATGATGGCAAGATATTGCTTCGGAACATGCTGAAACGATTTCTGCCGGAAGACTACACCACGGGAGTCAAACAAGGATTTTCCGGACCGGATGGGAGCTGGTTCCGAGGGGACAGCGTTGACTACATTCGCCAAACCGTGCTTCAGCCGGACGCCCCACTCTACGAGTTCCTGGACCACAAAACGGTCAGTGAACTGGTTGACCAGCATCTTCATGGTAAGCAGAATCGCCGGCTTCTTATCTGGTCCCTGCTGAGCTTCAACACATGGTGTGCTGATTTCTTGCACGGGATGGCTGACGCCCATGTCTCGGGTGCGCAGCGTAATGTGGCGTGAGAAACCGATCCTTAAGCCTTGGGCCTCCATCGCTGGCGCCTGGGGACCGATAGCCGATGTGTCAGCCCGGCTGTGTCGGCCCGGCCCCTTTGCTCGCAAACGGCTCAGAAACCAACGCAGCCATCTTACCTAGTACGGTGTTCGCATGACAGCCTATTCACCGTCGTTGACCCGGACCGACTCGTCACAAGCACAGGTAACCTACCGTCCGGTTTTCTATGCTGTATTATTTGTGTATGCCGCCGCTGCATTTGTGCCGGACCTGCCCGTTGCCCCTCAAATCAGACAGTTCCTGCCGCTCTTGGTTCCTGTTTTGATGCTCTTTGCTCCCCTTCGGGAGTCAGTTTTCGGACTCCTGGTTCTTTCAGTGATGCCTTCCGATTTTGCTGGAGCTCTGGGGATTTTAGTGACATTGGGACGCTTAGTTCTGACCGCTTCAATCACTTCATCCGTATCTCACCTTTCCACTCGGAGCCCATTATTGACGTCATTTCTGGTTATTTTTCTGGTTTACACGCTCACAAATACGCTGATTTGTTATGTTTCCTTTGAAGCAAATCCGACACAGACACTAATGTGGTTCATCAGTTTTCCAGTTCCGTTCATAGTACTGGCCATTGGCCCGTCAGAAAAAAGCCGGCCACCAGTTTGGGATACGCTTGTTTTTTTGAGTGTCATTGTGGGCATTCAAATCATCACGGCTCTTTTCCATCGTGTGTCCTTTGCCGGGTTGTCACCGGACTACATAACCGGAATATCTGGCAATGCTCATATCTTGGCTTGGTGGCTTGGAGTATTCATACTGCCCGCCGCCATTTTGCTTTTTGACAATAAGCTACCTTGGCGGGTACGTATGGCACTCGTCATTTCGCTACCCCTTGGCATTTTCATAGTGGAATCCGCCAGCGCCAAATCACTGATGTTCTCGTTTGCCATTGGCGCAATCATAACACTCTTACTTACCTATCGGAGACTTGTCATTCCAGCATTTGTAGCTGCGGCGGTTCTTGGAGGCGTTTTCATTTCGAACCTTGCAACAATAGATGTTGAACCTGAAGTCTACGCTGAATATGTATACCAGAGCTATGCTCAGAGATCCGTCAAAGATGAGATGTATGAGCGGCTTTTTGAGCCGAGCGAGTGGCGGAGCCTTTGGATCGGCGCCGGACCGGGCATGGCCGGATCACGTGCCGCTATCGCAGCCGCCGGGGATCTGATCCCGGATGTTCAGGGGCGACGGCGATTCCACGTTGCGACCGACCCTCCCAAGGCACTGCAAGAATTGATCGGGGGTCTCGTTCTCACGCCGCATGTTCTGAGAATTTGGGGTCACAGCGCGGTGCTTTATTGGCCGATTTCCAGCCTGGCGGCAGCGATCGGCGAGCTCGGTATCATCGGGACCCTGTTGCTCGGCGCTCTAATCACGGCGATTGCGTGGCACTACATTCAGATGGCACGCTCGTCGACGGGGGTGCAGCATGCGGCCGCAGTGGGAACAGCGGTTGGGTTGATTGGAACGACTGGGATAGCAACGATCATTTCCGTCTGGGATCGTCCTGCTCTGATGTTGCCGATCATCGTCCTTTCGCTCCTGGTTCCTGCCGGCGTGCGCCCAAGCGACGAGATCGACGCATGACGCCGCTTCACACCCCAGACTCACCACCCGACATTCTCTACATCATGGGGACAGGACGCAGCGGCACCACCATGATGCATGTGCTCCTGTCGTCGGTGCCTGGGGTGACTGGGGCCGGCGAGCTTTCACATTGCCTCCAGGATGCCCTTTTGGACGATCGCCCGTGTAGCTGCGGCACTGTCGCATCCCGTTGCGACGTTTGGCTTCGTGTGTCCCGATCGGTTGCCAGCGTGGAACCCGACATCCGAACAGCAGCAGCCTGGCTGCGAAACCTGGATTGGCACACCGCTTTCTTTCGAACGTTGACCGGGCCGCCGCAGACCGTCCTTGAAAGGTATCGACAACTGAACCTTGCGATCTTCACGTCCATTGCCGGATCGGATCGGATGGTGGTCGATTCCTCAAAATATCCCTCTAGGGCCCTGATGTTACATCACGCCTTTCCGGGGCGTATAAAAACCCTGTGCATGACACGCCATCCATCGGGCCTGATCGCCTCGTTCCAAAGGGCCAACGCGAATGAGCAAAAACCGAAGGCTTTGCTCTCTGCGATCGCCTATATCCTCTGGATGATTGTTGTACTGCGTATCGCCAGTCTACGGCTCGCCGCATCCTGTCTCATCGTGCGCTACGAAGATCTTGTCACCGATCCGCGTCGCACGCTCACCGCCATCGGGCGTTGGAGTGGTCTCGATCTAGAGCCGGTCGCCACTGCAATCGAAAATCAGCAGTCCTTTGCCGTCGGACATCTTGTTACCGCCAACCGGCTTCGCAAGTTGGGCCGCGTGACATTGACACGCGACGACACTGGCCCGCGAGGCTTTGCGTCCCGTCTGGCCGGGGGCTTCCTCGGCTGGATACAGCGGGGTGTCGGCTTGTGATCCGGTTGGGCACCGCAGCGGATCCCTATGACCTCTGGATGACCCCCCTCGGCATTCGTGCCCGGCGCCTCTATTACGGCGGCAAGGTCTCTGGAACCATCTTGTCGGCCATGGTCCTTGGGACCGATTGGTTGGCGCCGCATTGGGCGCGCAGGCTCGCTGGAGCTTGCCCCACGACAACGCCGATCGCCGTGGCGCATGAGATCCTGACCGGGCTGTGTTGCTCGACCCGCCGATCATGGACATCGCGGCAGGCCCTCGACGCTCTCATCCAGACCGCGGCAACGCAGGAGCCGTGGGCGTGGGGGCTCGGCTTCCCGTGGATGTCCAAGAACGGTTTTTACGGACCTGACCTGCCGTTCATCACCCACACACCCTACGTTCTTGAGGCCCTTTTGGGGCTTCGCGACGCGAGCGACGGTGATGATGCCACGACCGCCCAGCACGTGTTTGACGGCAGCTATGCCTTTCTCGACTCCCTTGGCTTTCCCATCGACACATCCGAGCACCTGGCCATCCGGTATGCCCCAGTGCCGGAACCCCGTATTGTTGTCAACGCGTCGACTTACGCTGCCCTCGCCTATGCCCTGCACGCCTCCCACGGCACACTCGACCGCAGCGCCATAGCGGCCGACCGCATCCGACGCCTTGTGGCATGGGTCGTCGATCAGCAACGCGACGACGGGAGCTGGACCTACTACGCCGACGATGCACCCGGCAACTTCATTGACGGCTTTCATACATTTTTTATCCTAAAGAACTTTTTGAAACTGCGAGCGTTGATCGACACAGATCATGATCGATTGGAACGTGCCGTCGATCGAGGGTGGTATTTTGTTCGTAATACACTAGTCGATTGCGATCATGGCCTGATCAAAAGATTTGCAGTCAAGGGGGCGCCTGGCCCATTTCGTTGGGATCTCTATGACCAGGCGGAGTATCTGGGTTTGTTGATCGATCTCAACCTCATTGATGAAGCGTGCGCGTTCCGGCAGCACGTCGAGGGCCGTTTCCGCCGCGGCGAGTCATGGTGGTGCCGCATCGACGTGTTCGGCCGGCGCTGGGGACGGGGGTTCCTGCGGTGGGGCATCTTACCGTTCCACTATCATTCGGCCCGCCTGGAGCGCATGGTGGCCCCGCGATGACGATCGTCTTTCATTTCATCACAACGGTCGACTACGAGGTTTTCGGCTGTGGAGGCGGAAGCCCGAAGGCGTGCGTCGTTGATCCGACACAGCGCGCCTTGGCCGTTTGCCAACGCTTCGGCGCGCCGATGACGATTTTTGTCGATACGGCAGAGTTTCTCGCCATGGGGCGAAGCGGCGATACCCCTGCTGCGGCCGCAGCCAATGTGGTGGAACGGCAATTGGTGGACGCGACCAACAGCGGCCACGACCTGCAATTGCACCTGCATCCGCAATGGATCGGCGCCAGATTGACCGAAAAGGGTTGGCAAGTGGACCTCGGTCGCTACCGCACCGCCGATTTGCCGCCGTCCGAGATGGTCGAAATCATCGACGACGGTCTTTCCTGGCTGGGGCGTCTGCGCCGCCAGGGTGGTGCGGTGGCGGACGTAACCGCCTTCCGGGCCGGCGGCTGGTGCATCCAGCCATCGGCAACCCTTGTCGAAACGCTGGTCCGCGCGGGCATTCGGATTGACAGCAGCGTGGCTCCGGGAATCTGGAATGCGACCCAGCTTGATTGGTACGACTTCCGAGCAAGCCCCGCCCCGCGATCCCATTGGCCTGTGAACGGCGATGTGACGCGGCCTGCCGATCAGGGGACTTTCATGGAAGTCCCGATAAGCGTCGGCCGATTTGCCTGGAGCAAGCGGATCACCGGGATCATCCGGCAAAAGACGGCCGGACCGGCCTTCCCGGACGGGTGCATCGGCACCTACGGCTCCATGCACAGTCGCCGGGAGCGCCTCACGTCGCGGTTGTCGAAGCTTCTGACGGCGCGGTGGGCGATGCTCGACTACTGTCGGCTGAACGAATCCGATCTGATGTCGGTCGTCGACCAACGCAAAGTCTGGGCCAGATCCGAAGGCGTCCGCAACGTCCCCATCGTGGCGATCGGACACTCGAAGGACTTCACACGCCGCGCAGAAGCTGCCTTGTCGGCGCTGTTGGAATCGCTTGCGCAGTGTGGCGATGTCCGCTTTTCAACTTACGGCTCGTGGCTCAGCGCCTACGAAACGGAGCAATGAATGTGCGGGATCGCGGCTGAAGTCTATCGACTGCGTCCATTGCTGGACGAACGAAAAACCCTTGATGCTCTGCACCACCGTGGCCCTGATTCCCGAGGATGGAAGACCCGGGACTATTCGAACCACAGGGTCCAGCTTGGCCACACGCGCTTGTCGATTGTCGATCTCAGTTCCGCCGGCCAGCAACCAATGGCCAGCCGGAACGGGCGGTGGCTTCTGACCTACAATGGCGAAATCTACAACCACCTGGAGATTCGCCGGGACTTGCCGGGATTGTTCCGTGGCCACTCCGATACGGAAACCCTGGTCGAGGCGATTGCCCTTTGGGGGGTGCCGGAGACTTTGCAACGCCTTGTCGGCATGTATGCGTTTGCCGCCCTAGAAACGGCCAGTGGCAGGCTTTGGGTGGCACGCGACAGCTTTGGCATCAAGCCCATCTACGTTCGGCACCGACCGGGCGAGGGGTTGGCCGTTGCGTCGGAACTCCGCGCGCTCACGACCGACGGCCCGCCAACGGTCGATTCCAAAGGGTTGGATGCGCTCCTGACCCTGCGGTTCGTGCCATCACCGCACACCCTGTTTGCCGGCATGACGCGGGTACCTCCGGGCCACTATCTGCGCTATTCAATTGAAAATGATGCCGTCGAGACCGTTTGTTTTCGCGCCGACCGTCCGCGGCACCAGTTCGTCGGATCGGTGCAAGATGCGGCACAGGCCTACATCGAACTGTGCGAACAGGCAACCAAGCGCCAATTGATGGCCGATGTGCCGGTCGGCATCTTGCTGTCTGCTGGAATCGATTCGGCGTTGATCGCGGCGCTCGCGCGCCGCCACACGGACACATTGCCCTGCTTCACGGTTGGGTTCGGATCGGACTACCCGGAATGCGAGCTGGCGGACGCCGCCGACACAGCCGACACGCTCCGCCTTCGGCATGTTCCCCTTCAAGTCTCGCCGGACGATCTTTGGCTTGCGGTGGGCCGCACGGCCCGAGCCGTGGAGGAGCCGATCGGCACCACCTCCATATTGCCGATGAGTCTGCTGGTCGAGAAAGCCAGGGAACAGGTGACGGTGGTTCTCACCGGCCAAGGTGCCGATGAGCCCTGGGGCGGCTACCGCCGCTACCAGGCCGAAGCCATACGCTCCAGGTTACCGTGGGCCGGGGCATGGGCATCTCTGGCGGTTTCGGCCCAAGCCGGGGCCCGGCTGGTGGACCGACCCCTGCCAGATGTGTTAGAACGCGGTCTTGGATCAATGGCGTGTGCCCGGTTCGGCGATCGTTTCCGGGAAGGGCATGTGCTGTTTACCACCGAGGAAAGACTTCGGTTGACGGGACGCAGCGAGTCACAAGTCGCCGATGACGCTATCGCGTACTGGATCCAGTGGCTTGCCGGCGGTCGGACGAGTGATGGTCTGGCGTCCATGATGAAAATGGACACCCGGATGAATTTGTCGGACGATCTTTTGATTTACGGCGACAAAACCAGCATGGCGGTTTCGCTCGAAGCCAGGGTGCCGTTTCTTGATGACGACCTGGTTGCTTTTGTCGAGTCCCTGCCGTTGTCCCATCGCGTCGCGATCAACCGGACGAAGATTGCACACCGCCTGGCGGCAACACAGGTTCTGCCACGCAGCATCATCGACCGCCCGAAGCGGGGATTCCAAGTTCCGTTCGGGTCTTACATCCGGCAAGACTGGAAAGAAAAAGTGGAACCTATTATTCTTCACGAATCCACATTGGATCGGATTGGCCTTGACAAGGATGCCGTAGGTGAGATTTGGCAGACCCATCAGGTCGGAAAGAAGGACAGATCACGCCAGCTTTTCACCTTGTTGATGGCAAGCTTGATCGTCAGTGATGCCCACTGAAACGACAGACCGCCCCGGACCGGTTGAGCTGCTGGGGGCACGGTTTCATCCCTGGAGTATGGACGAAACCGTAGCGGAGATTCGTCACAGACTCCTGGGCGGTAATTTCGTCCACCATGTTGTCGTTAATGTCGCCAAGATCGTGAACATGCGGCGTGATCCGTCACTGCGCAACTCTGTTCACGGTGCCGACATTGTCAATGCCGACGGCATGGGAGTGGTCTGGGGCGCCCGCCTTCTCGGCATACCGGTGCGCGAGCGCGTTGCCGGGATTGACCTGTTCTTTCGCCTCCTGGCCGTCGCTGAACGAGAGGGTTGGGGCATCTACTTGTGCGGTAGCAAACAAGCCACTTTGGATCGCGCGATCACCGTCCTCGTGCGCCGCTATCCTGATCTTCGGATCAAAGGCAGCCATCATGGCTACTTCAGCGCCGACGAAGAACAAAAGGTGGTTGATGATATTCGCCGATCCGACGCCATGATGCTGTTTGTCGCCATGAGTTCTCCGAACAAAGAAGAGTTCATTGCCCGTTGGCACGAAAGCTTGGGGGTCCGCTTCGCGATGGGAATTGGCGGGACTCTGGACATCGTGGCTGGGGTCACCACCCGGGCACCACTCTGGATGCAGCGCTGCGGTCTTGAATGGTTCTACCGACTGATTCAAGAGCCCCGGCGCATGGCGCGACGCTATTTCGTGTCGAACTCGGTGTTTGCCTGGCTGTTGTTGCGCACATTGGTCACACGATGGAGAGGAAGACTTTGTGCGGCATTGCGGGAATAGCCTCGAGTACCTCGTCGCCAGCCGATCTTGACCGCGATCTGCGCCGGGCGCTCAACGCCTTGCGGCACCGCGGACCGGATGGGATGGGCGTTTGGCAGGCGTCTGGCGATCCTATCGCCCTGGGCCATCGGCGGTTGTCGATCTTCGACCTGAGCAGCGCCGGCGACCAGCCAATGGAATCGGCAAATGGACGCTATGGTCTGACCTACAATGGCGCGATTTTCAATTTCTGGCAGATAAGGCGAGACCTTGAGGCACGTGGCTACCGATTCCGGTCCCAATCCGATACGGAAGTGCTGCTCGAGGCGTTCGCCGAATGGGGAACGGCAGCGGTCAACCGATTCGTCGGCATGTTCGCATTCGCCATTTGGGACCGCGTTGAACGACACCTGACGCTGTGTACCGACCGGTTCGGAATCAAGCCCCTGTATTATTTCCAGGCTGAAGGGGCCTTTCTTTTTGCCTCCGAGCTCCGTGGCCTGGCGGCTTTTCCCGCGCTCCCACGATCCATCGACCCGGCTGCACTCAACGAATTTCTCCAATACGGGTACATCACTCCGCCCCACACGATCTTGACCGGTGCCCGTAAGCTTCCCCCCGCAACGATCCTACAGTTCCGTCTCGATGGGTCCGAGCCACGGGTTTCCACCTATTGGCGACCCGAAGACCACACCACACCTTTTGCCGGCAGCGAAGGGGAGGCCCGTGAGCATTTGGACGCCCTATTGGCCGAGGCGTGCGGGGCCTGTCTCTTGGCCGACGTGCCGGTTGGGATTTTTTTGTCCGGCGGAATCGATTCGTCGCTTGTCACGGCGTTCGTGGCGAAACAATCCACCCAGCAGCCGAAGACCTTCACCATCGGGTTTTCTGACCGGAGCGTCGATGAGTCCCACTTTGCGCGTGCCGTCGCCTCGTATCTGGGCACGGATCACACCGAAATCACCATCACTCCCGAAGCCCTCCGCGACGCCGTGCCGTCGTGGGGCAGGCTCTATGACGAACCCTTCGCCAATACGTCCGGTCTGCCGCTCCACCTACTCAGCCTGGAAGCCCGAAAAAGCGTCAAAGTCGCCCTGGGCGCCGATGGTGGAGACGAACTGTTTGGCGGTTATCGGGAATATGCCAACCTGCCCCGGGCCATGGCCCGCTGGCATCGCCTGCCAGTCCTTCTTCGTGCAGCGGTGGCGCGCGGGGCACAGGGGTTGCCAGCGTCCGTGCTCGCCGGCACCTTGCGCCTGGCTTCCGCCGGGCGCCTCTCGGCCACCCGTGACCGTTCGGAGAAAATTCTCTGTCTTCTTCGCAACCCGTCGCTCGCCCGATTGTTCGACACCAGCCGGTCCACCTTCCTGCCCGACCAGATCGAACGGTTAACAGGGCATTACACACCGTCCCACCCGGTGCTCGACCCCGCCATCGCCGATGAGGCAGCACGGCTCATGCGGCACGATCTCGCGGTCTCTCTCCCGGGCAGCATGCTACCCAAGGTAGACCGGGTGACCATGGCCGCCGGCATAGAAGCCCGCGTCCCACTCCTGGACCATCGGCTCGCAGAATTTGCCTTGTCCCTGCCGACAGGGCTTAAGATCGGCGCACTTGGCAACAAACATCTTCTGCGTTCATTGCTCTACGATAAAATCGATCGATCGTTGATCGATCGGCCCAAACAGGGCTTCGTCGTCCCCTTGCGCGCTTGGCTGCTAAAGGACCTGTCACCTTTGGTTGAAGACGGGCTCAGCCCAGCGGCGATCGCAGGAACCGGCTGCCTGGAGACGAGCGAGGTGGCCAGAATCGTCGCCCAGTTTCGGTCGGGAGCCGATGTGAAGCATCACCGCGTCTGGTTCCTGCTCGCCTTCGTTCTGTGGTATCAGGCCTTCTTCGAGCCCCCGGCGACGCCGATTTGATCGCCGCGGTCCATGACCCAAGCAAGTCCAGTACGGACCGATCTGGCCCGCGATACTGATTTGCGACAGAGAACTGGTAACCGATTTATGCTGACGACATTTCGATCCCTTTTCACGAGACGATCCACGACATGGGGTGTATCCCTGGCGGATGCTCGACTGGCGGACGGCGATCGGGTTTATGCGATTGGTGACATCCATGGTCGCGTGGACCTGCTCGAAAGCATGCTTGAAATGATCTTCTGTGACGATATTGGGGATGTCGATCGGTGCTGGATCATTTATCTGGGAGATTATGTCGATCGCGGCGACCACAGTTATGCCGTCATCGACCTGCTGCTCAATGAGGCTCCGTCCCGATTCACGGTTGTATACTTGTGCGGAAATCATGAAGAAGCGATGTTGGATTTCCTTGATGGGGGAAAAAATTCCGCCGCTTGGTTGCAGTTTGGTGGAATGGCAACGCTTATGAGCTATGGCGTTCCGGTCCCGCCGGGCGTACTGACCAATGCCAAAATAGCGGAATGCGCAAATCGCTTTCGCACAGTAGTACCAGAGGAACATTTGGCCTTTCTGAATGGGCTTAGAGACAGCTTCACGCTTGGCGACTACTACTTCGCGCATGCTGGAATTCGGCCAGAGCTACCGCTACACATGCAATCAGCAAAGGATCTGCGATGGATACGCAATGAATTTTTGGACTGCGATGAAATTTACCAGAAAGTGATTGTTCACGGTCATACAGTGACTGATGAACCAGAGTTCCGCCCCAACCGAATAAACATAGACACTGGTGCCTATTTTTCAGGCAAATTGACATGCCTTGTTCTCGAAAGAGATTCCAGGAGAATCCTCACATGCAAGAGAGAAAATACGAGTGATACTGGCGCATTTCGCGGAGTCTGACGGCTCACGAGGCTGAGCATAGATCAGTTTGACCCATTGGCCTGTTAACGCCGAGACTCAGCGTGTGATGCAATAATTCCGTCCTTGGCAGATGACAGACACACGATAGGGACGGTATCATAAACACCTCGTAGTGGAGAGTGACACTTACGGTTGCCGGTTGGGCGAGGTCCGAGGCACCGGGACACCCTATGGGTTAGATTGACGGATGTAAAGTACAGTTGTCGGCATCCGTCAATTCTTCTCTGTCATACCAACGGCCCGAAACACTGACCGGTCCTCGGGCCGCCCTGTTTCGGAGCGCCGGCATCCTTGCCGGCTGGACCGCCGGCTTCCAGCCGGCCCGG
>JANQJV010000101.1 GCA_028281465.1 Azospirillaceae bacterium
TGATTGTTTTGGGCCGCAGATGGACACAGATGAACGCAGATAGGGCACCGCCTGCCTGCAGAGGCGCGAAGCGCAAGAAAACCTTATTGCCTGCGGCGCGTCGGGTCTGCGCAGGTGGCCCCGGCATCCAAAAACCATCTGCGTTCATCTGCGGCCATCTGCGGCCAAATCACCTTCGTTCCGCACCATCGCGGGCCATTTCCCGGTCATGAGCCGTGACTGGGGACGCCGCCCGACGATCGCGAATTCGGTTGACAGGCCGCACTCCCATGGCCAATCGTTTCGATTTAAAAGTATTGCCCTCTGGTGTTCGGTCCGCCCGCCCCCGCTCCGTCTTGAAAGGGGCCCCATGCCCGCGTTTCTCATCGGCTATGTCCGCGTTGTCGAGGCGGTGACCTCCCGCGTCGGGCGGATTGCCATGTATCTCCTGTTCGTCATGATGGCAATCCTGCTGTGGTCCTCGGTGTCCAAGACATTCTTTCTACCATCGCTGTGGACTTTGGAAATGGCGCAGTTTACCATGGTTGCCTACTATATGTTGGGCGGTCCGTACTCCCTACAGCTTGGGTCCAACGTGCGCATGGATCTGCTGTACGGCGCCTGGTCGACGCGCCGGAAGGCGTGGTTCGACGCCTTCACCGTGCTGGCCCTGCTATTCTACCTGGGCGTGCTGCTGTACGGCGGGCTGGAAAGCGCGGCGTATGCGCTGGAATACGGCGAACGCAGCTCGTCGGCGTGGCGGCCCCCCATGGCGCCGATCAAGATCGTCATGTGCGCCGCGGTGGTCCTAATGATCCTGCAGGCCACCGCCATGTTGATCCGCGACATCGCCACGCTGCGCGGGGTCGAGCTCTGATGTCCTATGAACTGATCGCGCTCATCATGTTCGCGTCCATGATGCTCATGCTCATGACCGGGCAGCGGGTGTTTGCCGCCATTGGCTTCGTGGCTGTCGTGGCGGCCTTGGCGTTGTGGGGCCCCGGTGGCTCCGACCTGGCGTTTTCCGCCGCCATGAAGCTGATGAAGTGGTACCCACTGCTGACGTTGCCGATGTTCATCTTCATGGGCTATATCCTGTCGGAATCACGGCTGGCCGACGACCTGTATCGCATGTTCCATGTCTGGATGGGTCCCATCAACGGCGGGCTGGCCATCGGCACCATCGGTCTCATGGTGCTGATCTCGGCCATGAATGGGCTGTCGGTTGCCGGCATGGCGATCGGCGCCACCATCGCTCTGCCCGAGCTGCTGCGCCGCGGCTACGACAAACAGATGGTCACTGGCGTCATCCAAGCCGGCAGCTCGCTCGGTATCTTGGTGCCGCCCTCGGTCGTGCTGGTGCTGTACGCCATGATCGCACGCCAGCCGGTCGGCCAGCTCTGGCTCGCCGGCGTCTTGCCCGGCCTGATGATGGCCGGCCTGTTCGTGCTCTACATTGCCGTCCGCTGCCGGCTGCAACCCCATCTCGGGCCGGCCCTGCCGGCGGACGAGCGCGCCGTGCCGCGCTCCGAGAAATACCGGCTGCTGCTTGCCGGCGTGCTGCCCGTGGGCATTTTCGCCGCCATGATGGTGCCGTTCCTGAACGGCTGGACCAGCCTGGTGGAAAGCTCGGCCATCGGCGCGCTCGCCGCGCTCGCCGCCGCCCTTCTGCGCGGCCGGTTGACACGGCAGGTGTTCGAAACCTCCGTCCGCCAGACCCTGGCGATCTCATGCATGTTCATGTGGATCATTCTGGCCGCGTTGTGCTTCGGCGCCGTGTTCGATGGGCTGGGTGCCGTACGTGCCATCGAAGGCTTCTTCATCGGCCGGCTCGACCTGGGACCTTGGGAGGTGCTGATCCTGATGCAGCTCTCCTACCTCCTGCTTGGCACCTTCCTCGACGACACCGCCATGCTGGTGATCGTCGCTCCGCTGTACGTGCCGCTGGTCAAGGCCCTCGGCTTCGACCTCATCTGGTACGGCGTGCTGTACACCATCACCTGCCAGATCGCCTACATGACTCCGCCATTCGGCTACAACCTCTTTCTCATGCGCGCCATGGCGCCGCCGGACATCTCGCTCGGCGACATCTACCGCTCCATTCTGCCCTTCGTCCTGGTGATGCTGGTCGCCCTTGGCCTCGTCATCGCCTTCCCGAACATCGCCCTCTGGCTGCCCGGCCTGGTGTACGGCCGGTGACCGGCTCCATGCCGCCGGCTGGGCAGGGCCATAGACTTCCCAACCCAAGCGAAGAGACGCCCCATGAGCACCAGACGGAGTTTTCTGACCCGCACCGGCACCGTCGGGGTCGCCGCCGCCGCCAGCGCACTCGCCGCCCCGTCCATCAAGGCACAGGCGCCGATCCGCTGGCGACTGCAGACCTATGCCGGGCCGGCCCTGGCCGAACATGTGATCAAACCCTCCATCGACGCCTTCAACCGCGTCGCTCGCGGCGAGATGGAGATCGAGCTGTATTTCGCCGACCAGCTCGTGCCGACCGGCGAGCTGTTCCGCGCCCTGCAGCGCGGCACTATTGACGCCGTGCAGTCCGACGATGATTCCATGGCCTCGCCCACGGAGGTCACTGTGTTCGGCGGCTACTTCCCGTTCGCCTGCCGGTATTCACTCGATGTGCCGGTTCTGTTCCACCAATGGGGCCTGGCCGAGA
The DNA here is from genome assembly GCA_028281465.1 of Azospirillaceae bacterium. Taxonomy (GTDB): domain Bacteria; phylum Pseudomonadota; class Alphaproteobacteria; order Azospirillales; family Azospirillaceae; genus JANQJV01. Next base: position 2,648 of record JANQJV010000101.1, read on the forward strand.
TCTGGGAGGCGGAATACGACAAGGTCGGCGTCAAATGGCTTTCCGCCGGCGCCTGGGACCCGTGCCACTTCGCCACCAAGGAACCCATCACCAGCCTGGCCGACCTGCGCGGCAAACGCGTCTTCACCTTCCCCACCGCGGGCCGCTTCCTCACCCGTTTCGGCGTCGTGCCGGTCACCCTGCCGTGGGAAGACATCGAGATCGCCGTGCAGACCGGCGAGCTGGACGGTATCGCTTGGTCCGGCATCACCGAAGACTACACGGTCGGCTGGGCCGACGTGACCGACTACTTCCTCACGAACAACATCTCCGGCGCCTGGTGCGGCTCCTACTTCGCCAATATGGACCGCTGGAACGACCTGCCCGACCACCTGAAGGAACTGTTCAAGCTGTGCATGGACAGCTCGCACTACTACCGTCAGCATTGGTACTGGGGCGGTGAGGCCAAGCTGCGCGTCGACGGCACCAAGATGCAGCTCACCTCGATCCCGGACGAGGAATGGGCCACCGTGGAAGCGGCGGCGCGCGAGTTCTGGGACGAGATCGCCGCGGAATCCGAAACCAAGGCCAAGGTGGTGCAAATCCTCAAGGACTATAACGCCGCCATGGAACGCGCCGGCCGGCCGTACCGCTACACCTGATGTCCCTTGGCACACGTCGCAGCCACCCCCTCCGCTGTGAGAGGGTGGCTGCGCGGCAGCCGGGTGAGGCGCTGCCGGCATGCCGTTGACGGTTGAGCCAAGCGGAGAAACCCTCACCCCTCCCCCTCTCTCAAAAGCAGAGGGGCGGATACGGGCCCCCCCTTTAACCACCACGAGACTCCCATGCCTGGAAACCTGTCGTTCGAAGAGCTAAAGGCCCGGGTCGCCAATCGCGAGATCGACACCGTGATCGCCGCCCAAACCGACATGCAGGGCCGGCTGATGGGCAAGCGTTTCCAGGCGGAATTTTTCGTCGAACACGCTTGGCAGGAGACCCACGGCTGCAATTACCTGATCGCCACCGACATGGAAATGTTCACGGTGGAAGGCTACGGCGCCACGAGCTGGGCCAAGGGCTATGGCGATTATGTCATGAAGCCCGACCTGTCGACGCTGCGGCTGGTCCCGTGGCTGGAGGGTACGGCGCTCGTGCAATGCGACGTGCTCGACCATCATGGCCATGCCGAGGTGCCGCACGCGCCGCGCGCCGTACTTAAGGCCCAGGTGGCCCGGCTTGCTGCCCACGGCTTGACTGCCATGGTCGGTACCGAGCTGGAGTTCTTCCTGTTCCGCGAGAGCTACGACGAGATGCGCGACCGCGGTTACCGCGGCATGACGCCGATCAGCCCATACAACGAGGACTACCACATCTTCCAGACCACCAAGGAAGAAGCGGTGATGCGTGCCGTGCGCACGGGTCTGCAGAGCGCCGGTATCCCGGTGGAGAACTCCAAGGGCGAGGCCGACCCGGGCCAGGCGGAGATCAACGTCCGCTACGCCGATGCCCTGACCATGGCCGACAACCATGCGGTCATCAAGAATGCGATCAAGGAGATCGCCTGGGCGCAGGGTCGGGCGGTCACCTTCATGGCGAAATGGAGGCACCAGGCCGCCGGATCGTCGTGCCACATCCACCAGTCTCTGGTGCGCGACGGCACCCCGGCCTTCTTCGACCCGGCCGGCAGCCACGGCATGTCGGCGCTGATGCGCCACTACCTGGCCGGCCTGCTTGCCCATGCCGGCGAGATCACCTGGTTCCTGGCGCCTTATGTCAATTCCTACAAACGCTTCACCGAAGCCACCTTCGCGCCAACCAAGGCGGTGTGGTCGCAGGACAACCGCACCGCCGGCTACCGCATCTGCGCGTCGGATGGCCCGGCCGTGCGCATCGAATGCCGGGTCGGTGGCTCCGACCTCAATCCTTATTTGGCCATCGCCACGCAGATCGCCGCCGGCCTCGCCGGTATCGAAGGGCGTTACGACCTGGAGCCCGAGTTCACCGGCGATGCCTACAAGGCAACCGATATCCGGCGCATCCCGCCCACCCTGCGTGACGCCACCACCGCCTTGCGCGAGTCCGCCATGCTGCGCGCCGCCCTGGGCGATGCCGTGGTCGACCACTATGTTCGCGCAGCCACATGGGAGCAGGAAGACTTCGACCGCACGGTGACCGACTACGAAGTGGCCCGCGGCTTCGAGAGGGCCTGAGCCATGACCCAGTTGACCTGCGTATCGCCGATCGACGGCAGCGTGGTTGCCGAACGGTCGACCGTGTCCCTAACCGAGGCGCGCGCCGCCCTGGACCGTGCCCGTGCGGCCCAGACGGATTGGGTGGCCCGCCCACTGGCCGAACGGGTGGCACTGGTGCGCGCCGGTGTCGCCCGGCTGGGCGAGGCCAATGCCGAGATCGTGCCCGAGCTGGCGCGCATGATGGGACGGCCGGTGCGCTACGGCGGCGAGTTCGGCGGTGTGTCTGAACGCGCATCCCACATGGCCGACATCGCCGAAACGGCGCTGGCACCGCTGGTGGTGGAACACGGCACGCATTTCGAACGGCGCATTCAGCGCGAGCCGCATGGGGTGGTCCTCGTCATCGCGCCGTGGAACTACCCCTATCTCACCGCCATTAATACGGTGGCACCCGGGCTGATTGCCGGCAACGCCGTGGTGCTGAAGCCCGCCACCCAGACCCTGCTGGTCGGCGAGCGCATGGTGGCGGCGTTCCGCGCCGCCGGTGTTCCCGCGGCGGTGTTTCAGGCGCTGTTCCTCGACCACGACACCACCGAGCGGCTGATCGCCAGCGGGGCCTTTGGCTTCGTCAACTTCACCGGCTCGGTCGCTGGGGGCAAGGCGATCGAGCGCGCCGCGGCTGGCACCTTCACCGGCCTGGGCCTGGAGCTGGGCGGCAAGGATCCCGGCTATGTCATGGAGGATGCCGATCTGGACGCGGCCGTCGACGGCCTGATGGACGGCGCGTTGTATAATGCCGGCCAGTGTTGCTGCGGCATCGAACGTATCTATGTTGTTGAATCAATGTATGACTCTTTCGTCGAAAAGGCCGCGGGGACAGCACAGGCACTGCGCCTGGGTAATCCGCTCGACCCGGCGACCACGCTCGGTCCCATGGCACACCGCCGGTTCGCCACCGTCGTGCGCACCCAGATCGACGCCGCAGTGGCCGCCGGGGCGCAAGCCCTGGTCAAACGGTTCCCGGAAGACGATGGCGGTGCCTATGTTTCGCCGCAAATCCTGGTCAACGTGACCCACGGCATGGCGGTGATGCGCGACGAGAGCTTCGGGCCGGTGGTCGGCATCATGAAGGTGGCGGACGACGATACGGCGGTCCGGCTGATGAACGACAGCCCGTTCGGCCTGACCGCTTCGCTATGGACTCGCGATGCCGAGCGGGCTGCCCGGCTTGGGGCCCGACTGGAGACCGGAACGGTGTTCATGAACCGCTGCGACTACCTGGACCCGGGCCTGTGCTGGACCGGCTGCAAACACACCGGCCGCGGTGCCGCGCTGTCGGTGCTGGGCTACCAGGCACTGACCCGGCCCAAGTCCTATCATCTGAAGAAGGCCATCTGACAAGAGGGGGTGACGGCATGGTTTCGGCTGCCAACTGGTCCTTCCCCACGGCCATCCGCTTCGGCGTCGGCCGCATCGCCGAACTGTCCGACGTCTGCGCTGAAGCCGGCATCGCCAGACCGCTGCTGGTCACCGACCGTGGCCTGGCGGAGTTGCCTCTGATCACCGCCATGCTGGATCAACTCGATACGGCCGGGCTGGGGCCGGGCCTGTTCGCCGAGGTCGATCCCAACCCGACCGGCCACAACCTGGAAGCCGGCGTGGCCGCATTCGTGGCCGGCGGGCATGACGGCGTCGTCGCCGTCGGTGGCGGCTCGGCACTCGACGTGGGCAAGCTGGTGGCCTTCATGGCACGCCAAACCCGTCCGGTGTGGGATTTCGAGGACATCGGCGATTGGTGGAAACGCGCCGATGCGGCGGCGATCTTCCCCAGCGTCGCCGTGCCGACCACGGCGGGTACCGGCTCGGAGGTCGGGCGCGCCGGGGTGGTCACCAACGCGGCAACCCGCGTGAAGACGATCATTTTCCACCCTAAGGTGTTGCCGGCGGCGGTGATCATGGACCCGGCACTGACCGTGAGCCTGCCGCCCCGGGTGACCGCCGGCACGGGCATGGATGCGCTGTCGCATTGTCTGGAGGCCTACTGCAGCCCGTCCTACCACCCGATGGGCCAAGGCATTGCGCTGGAGGGCCTGCGGCTGGTGCACGGCGCCCTGCTGCGCGCCTACCGCGACGGCACCGACATCGACGCGCGGGCCGACATGATGAGTGCGGCAGCCATGGGAGCGGTGGCGTTCCAGAAGGGCCTGGGCGCCATGCATGCCCTGTCACATCCTGTGGGCGCATTGTACGACCGGCACCACGGCACCACCAACGCCGTGGTCATGCCGGCCGTTCTGCGCTTCAACCGCCCGGCCATCGAGCCAAAGGTGGCCACCGCGGCGGCCTATCTTGGCCTTGCCGGCGGCTTCGAAGGTTTCGTCGGATGGATCATGGAATTGCGCGCCAGCCTGGGCATCCCGCAGACACTGGGCGCGCTGGGGGTCGGCGTCGACCGCCTCGAGACCTTGGTCGCCATGGCCGTCGAAGACCCGACGGCCGGCGGCAACCCGATTCCGCTCACCCCCGACACGGTACGGGACCTGTACCGGGCGTGCCTGTGAACCCCGCCGCCGCGGCGATGCGCCAGAGGCCGCGGGCAGCGCCATCGGGCGCGGCGATGCGGGGGCAGAGACCCACGAGTTCCAGTGCGGCGGCGTAGCGCGCCCGCAACGCCGTGCCGGCCACCACCGTCACCGCGGTCCCAGCCCGCACCGGCCCGGACTTGCACGCTTCCGACACCTCAGCACCGATCAACAGGCCAGCCAGGTAATCCGGCAAGGACGCGGAGGCCAGATGATCGAACAATCCTTCCGTACGCACGCTGAACAGCCGATGCAACAGGCGACCCTCGCCGTCGAGCGCCCGCTGCACGCCGAGCGCGAAGGCCACCGGATCCCCAATCTCGTCTCCGGTCCCGGCCGCGTCGGCCGCCGGCATCAGCCGACCCAGAATGGTATGGCCGCGCACGGCCGCATATAATTCGCCGGTCAGAAACGTGGCGAACCCGGTCACCAGGCCGCCATGCATCGCCACCCATTTGCTGTGCGTACCTGGCAGCACGACCATGGCCTCCGCCTGCGAAGGGTCGAAACTGCCCAGAATCTCGGTCTCTTCGCCGCGCATCACGTCGGGAACGCCGTCGACGTCCACACAGGTCAAACCGGGCACGATGGCCAGACGCCGGCCGTCCGGCATCGGCACGGGCCAGAGCGCGCCGGCCAACGCCGCCGGGCCGGCGGGACAGGCCAGATACGGCGCTTCCGCCCAGCCTTGCCGGCTGCCGACCATGCCCGACAGGAGAACCGGCGCATCGGGCGCCGCCGTCAGCCAGTCGCCCACCAATCCGGCAAGCGAGTCCGCCCAGCCGTTCGCCGGCACGGCCAGGATACCGCCGGCATCGGCCCGTTTCTCGAGGATTCCGCCATCGGCGCCGAACCGATACGCACGCCGGTTGCTGGTGCCCCAGTCGAGACCGATCAAAACAGAGTCGGGCATGAGTGTTTCACTGGACACGGCACAGCAGTCTCACACGCTTTCCCATCCAAGGGTAGGGTCGGGTCACGCCGCGACCATCGTGGCCAAATCACATAAAGCGTCGGCGATTCGGCTGGCACCATGGACGTCAACCACGCCATGCAGGCGGTCGGCACGGGCCTGTCGACCCGGCAAATCTTGCCACCGGCGCGCCGCCAACCCGGCAATCTCTGCCGGCCCTCCCTCGCCCGCCTCGGCGTCGATCCCATCGGCCAACCCGGCTTGACGAGCGGCCCAGGCACCGGGACGTTGGTTGTCCGCCGTCACCACCAGAATGGTCGGCACCTGCATGGCCGCCAGCTCCCCGGCGGTGCCGCCGGCCGCCGACACCGCCAGACCGGCCGTGGTCATGAGGGCGGCGATGCGGTCGGTATCCACATGCACCACCACACGCGGGTGCCAAACCCGGGCCTGCGCGGCAATCTCGGCCTTGCCGGGATGACTGCCGCCGACCACGACGTCGATGCCAACGGCGGCGGGCAACGCGGTGACCAACCGCTCCAGCACCGGCAGGGTTAATCCCAGCACGTCCGAACCGCCGAAACTGAGCAGCACGCGCCGGCGCGCCGCCAAAGGCACAACGCCGGTCGCCGCGGCCGTGACAAACTCGGTGCGTAGCGGCAGATAGCGCGGTCCAAGCAGATGCCGAGCCGCCGGGGCCAGATCGGCGTAACGCGTGGGATCGGCCGCGGGCGACGGGTTGATCACAAGATGCACCGGCAGCCGCGGTCCGCGTGCCAGATCATCGAAGGCCGCAAGTCGGGCCCCCGCTTTGGCGACACGGTCGAAGTACGCGGGCCCAAAATCGAGGCCGTCGATCAGAAGAAGCGGTGCATCCAGCTCCTGCACCAAATCCGCCGTCCAAGCGGCGTCCGCCCGGCTGCCAGGTCCATCCGCGGCAACGCGGGGCGGCGCTTCCAGCAGCCGGTCGACGGCACCGCTTCGCCCGATGCGGTCGCGCAACGCGGTGGTCAGAGCAACGCTCGCAAAGACCGGCGCAATGCCGCGCGCCGCCAACGCCTCGGCCATGGCAAGGCATCGCATGACGTGACCGGTCCCAATGGTCGGTGTCCCATCCAGACGGATCAAATAGATCGATGATGCCATGGGGTTGGAGACGGACGGGCGTAGCCCTAAAATATCCCATCGAACACGGCGCCCATGAGCTTGTCGCTCCCACTGCGACCGAACTGGTAATTCGTGAGGAACGAGCTACCACTGGTCAGCATGGACTGCAGCTCCAGGGAACCGGCCGTGGGGGCGAAGGGATCATCCCCTGGCGCCGGTTGCTGCACGATGCTGTCGTAGTCCTGCTTGTAATCGCCCATGCGCAATTGCAGGGCATAGTTCAATTTGTCTTTCGGCGCATCCTCGCCGCGCGTCACCTTGAGATGATATTCGCCGGACGACAACGACAGCTTGCCGCCGGTCAGTTCACCATAGCGCTCGAAGGCAGACCCGGACTCTGGATCGCTGTCGGCCACCACCGTACCCGAATTGGAGATCAATTGGATGCGAAAGTCCTCGCCACCGACGCTGCCGAGATAGGCGTCGCCCTCACCCGTGACACGGAACTTGAAGTAATCCGTGTTATCGCCTTCCGCCATGCTGGAAATAACGTTGAGGCGCGTGGTATCCGCAACCAGCAAGCCGACGTCCGTGGCGAAGAACTTGAGGTCACTGGACGATTTGTTGACGGATTTTTCATACTCCATCACATCACCGCTGGGACCCTTCAGGTTGTCGTTCTTCTCCAGTTCTTCCTTTTCTTTGGCCTTCTGGTTGATCTGCTCGTTAATCTTGCGCTGGATGTCGGCAAACTGCCCAAGCACGCTCGACCCACCGGCGCCTGTCGTGACATCCACCATGACCTTCACCCGTCGTTGTGTGCCCGTCCGCGGACGACCGACATCCGATCAGAACGGGTGTTGACACCTGAAGCAAAAATCGTGCCACGTATCGGCCAGGGTTGATCGGCACCAATGACACCACACTAACCCCTGCGCCGCAAACGTTAAGATTCCCTTAATGACACCGACCGACCGTGCGTCCTCCCGATCTGAAATGGTGTGTCGGCCCGGGTTTTGTGAGGATTAGAACAGCGTTTCGGCCGGCCGGCACGGTTCCCAGTTATCGGCGTCGTCCCAGATCACAGTGTTCTGCCCAAGCGTGATCTCCTGGTAGGATTGGAACGGCAGGCCAGTGCGGGCAATCCTGATCTGCACCCGGTCTTCCTGCACGTTTTCGACGAAACCGACAATCGTGGTGTCGATGATGCCAAAGAACATGCTGCCCGGATGGCAGATTTTCGAGCCTATGGTGCGCACATGGGTGCGCTCTTCTGGTGTGAACAGACGCGGACCCGGATGCACGGTCTGGTCGTACACCTGGGCGATGTAGCGCGTGCCGTCCGGCTTGATGAACACGCCACCAAACGGTTTGTTATCCCTGTACGTGCCCTCGAAGCGCGATCCGTTCGGCCAGATGAAGGTTGCCCGGCCATGTTTCTTGCCTTCGAACCATTCACCCTGGTAGCCGCTGCCGTCGGACCAGGTGTAAGTGCCCTGCCCATGCTGCAGATCGTCCTGCCAATAGCCTTCATAGCGGTCGCCGTTAGCCCACAGGTTGATTCCATAGCCATGGGCCCGGCCGCGTCGGCGCTCGCCGATGTAGCGACCGTTGTCCTCGCCATCCTCATACCACTGCACGGTGCCTTCGCCGCTGGCAAAACCGTCTTCGCACGGCCCGTCCCATGTGGCGCTCTCGCCCGGTTCAGGATAGCCGTTCCAGATCTTGCAGCCGTTGTTCGGATCGTTCAGCCAGGTACCGACCGGATCCTCGACAGTCTGCCCCGTCACTGGCAAGGCAACGCCAGCCAAGCAGACCGTCCCTGCAACGACGGCGGCAGCAGCAGTGCGGGGAAACAGAACGGCCATTCACCCAATCTCCTCAACCGGTCACGCCCGAGCGTACCGCGGCGGCCGCAGGCATATTGCTGCGGCATATGGCACAGTGGTTACGGCAGGTCAACGGTCTCGGCGGCGGCATGCCGCCTGGCGCGCGTACGCCGCCGCGGCAACCAGCGATGACGCGGGCCGCGAATGGGCCGGCGGGTGCCGGCCGGCCGGATACCGGACAGGATGCTGACCTTGGCTTGGCGCGTGCCAACGCCGCTGCTGCTGCCGGCGCCCTGGACCAAGCGGCCGCGCTGTATGGCGCGATTCTGGCTGCTGTGCCCAGCCATGCTGAAGCACACAACAATCTCGGCAATGTTCTGATGGCGCAGGACCGGTCCGACGAAGCCATCGACTCGTACCGCCGCGCCCTGGCACACGGCCTCGACCACCACAGCGTACACTATAACCTGGCTTTGGCGTTGCGCCGGAGACGGCGCCCGCACGAAGCACTCACCGCACTCAACGCCGCACTTCGCCTCAACCCAACCCACGCCGACGGACACAATGCGCTCGGCAATGTGCTGCGCGACCTGAATCGCGTCGTTGAGGCCGCCGCCGCCTACCTGGCCGCGCTGCGCCTGAACCCGGTCCACACCGTCGTCCCCCACAACCTGGCCGCCGTCGCCTATTTGGTGCACGAAGCCGATGCCAAGGCCAGCCGAACCGTGGTCACGGAGTGGCTAGCCTTGACACCGGATGGCGCGGTGGCGCAGCACGTGGCCGGATCGCTGGACGTCACCGCCATGCCGGCGCGGGCCAACGACACCTATGTGCGCGAGACATTCAACCATTTCGCCGCCGAGTTCGAGGCTCGGCTGACAGACCTGGACTACCGCGCCCCCGCCCAGTTGCGCGACCTTTTGGCTTTGCACTGGCCGCCGGCCACCGGGAGTGCCGATGTGCTCGACGCCGGCTGCGGCACGGGCCTGTGCGCCGGATTTCTGCGCCCGTACGCCCGACATCTGAGCGGTGTCGATCTGTCGCCCGGCATGCTCGCCCAGGCCCGGACCCGCGGCCTTTATGACGCTCTGCACGAAGCGGAATTGACCAGCTTCTTGGCCGGAACGTCCGATGGCTTCGACATCATCCTGGCCGCCGATGTGTTGTGCTATTTTGGCGCACTCGGCCCGATTCTGACGGCCGCAGCCACCGCCCTGCGCCGCAACGGCCGGCTGTTGTTTTCCCTGGAGCGGTTGGACGGTGGCGGTTCGGTTCGCCTGCAGGCCACCGGCCGGTACCAACACAGGACCGATACGGTGATCACGGCTCTCGGTGCCGCTGGCCTCACAGTCCTGGCGCACCACGCCGACACCCTGCGCCAAGAATCCGGCCACCCGGTGCCGGGCCTGTTGATCGTCGCCACACCATCCCGCTGATGGCCGCAACGCTCTAGTCCCACATCGGCCTTTCGACCGACCCACCATGACCGAAACGGTGGCTTTTCGACGGCGTGCCCTCCTTTATAGCACGGTTGTCGGCATGAAGATCGGTCGTTCATTGGCGCCGCGAAGCCCGTGCTCTAGACCCCGCAAAACCCCGGCGAG
>JANQJV010000102.1 GCA_028281465.1 Azospirillaceae bacterium
GTGAGGTGCTCGCCGGGGTTTTGCGGGGTCTAGAGCACGGGCTTCGCGGCACCAATGAACGACCGATCTTCATGCCGACAACCGTGCTATAAAGGAGGGCACGCCGTCGATAAGTCACCGTTTCGGTCATGGTGGGTCGGTCGAAAGGCCGGTGTGGGACTAGAGAAGGTCTAATGGGGGTTCGTCCCCGTGCTTGTTTCCGCACGCCAACCGGTTTCCGGTAGCCCTTTCCCCGGTTCCATCGCATTCGAGGAGTCATAGTAGATGCCAACACGCGCATTGGCCAAGAGATCGCTTGCAACGCTCCGGTCCGGAAACGCTGCACTGAAAGTGGCGCCGCTCTCACGCCCGTCGGAATCGGCCGTGAGATGGGCACCAAGGATGCGTGCCGCCATGGCGGCATTGACCCAATCGAGACCGAAATCGCGTTCGCCATGGCGGTAAGGATCCGGCGGTCCCGGCTCGAAGAGCCGCTGCAACTCATCCGGCTCGAATCCTTGGCCTTCGTACTGCACGGTCATCACGAGCTCGTTCGTGAAGGTGACCAAAATCTCCGTGTTACGCCGCGCCGCTCCCAGGGCGTGCCGGATCATGGCATTAAGGATCAGGTCGACGAGCGTGCTGTCGGCAATGAACGGCCGATCGCACAGGTCCTCGGTGAGCGTGATCTGACGACTGGTCAGAATCGATGACACCTGTCGGCGACGCATGGTCAAATGGTCGGCAACGCGCACGTACTCCATCGCTGGGTTGAACCGCTCCAGGCGCAAGCGGCAATAAATGTCGAGCTGATGCAGCGCGCTTTTCAGATCTCGCGCCGCCAAACACAGGGTTTCGACAAAGGGCCGCTGAGAGGGTGGTATCTCATCGATCACGATGTAATGGCTGGCTGTGAATCCGTTCCCGAATGTCCCGGTCGTGTGCTGCATCGCAACAGCCAGGGCAGCCATGCGTTCGGCAACCTCGTCCGCAAAACGGAGGCGGGCCGCGATCCGCAAATGGCGAACCAATTCATCCGGATCCATGGGTTTTTCGAGGTAAGCGATCGCCGGTCCGAGCAGCGCCTTGCGGTGATCTGAACCCTTTTTCGCCGAAAGAATGATGACTCTGCACCCTCTTTCAGCCAGGATCAGCGCCAGATTATCGCCTTGCATTCCCGGACTTGGCATCATTCGATCGACGACTGCAATGTCAAGTCGGAATCCCAGCTCATTGGCCAATTTTAAACCATCCTCGGCGCTGGCAGCCTGTCGGACATCGAACTCCTCTTCCAAAATCTCAGCCGTGCCGGCCCGCTGGTCCGGCGCATCCTCGACCAGAAGTACGATCGGTTTTCGGTCCGAGGAAACCTGCGTCATTGGCTCTCTCCACTCGCCCCATCATTGCTTTTAGGGGTAGGAATTCGGATAAGGAAAACTGATCCTCCGCGCGGATTTGACTTCGATTTGTTTTCATTATTGTCTTCTACCCAGATATCGCCACCATGCAACTTGATGATCTGCCTCACGATGGCCAACCCCACGCCGGACCCTGGAACCTGGCCATCGCGCACCGCGTGCCCTCGATAGAGTGGTGTGAATATCCGAGCTTTTTCGTCGTCAGGAACACCCGGGCCAGTGTCAGCAATGCGCAGCTCAATGGCGTCACACTCGCTCGCCTTGTTCGCACTCAATGTCACATGATCCCCTTTGTTGCAAAACTTCATTGCATTGCTGATAAGATTATGCATCACCTCCATCATCAGCCCGTGGTCGACATACATCACATCATCAGAATGATCGTGAGATATCACAATATCACGGTCAGCAGATAGAAATGATGCATCATCAATCGCCTCAATAAAAATTGATTTTACAATGCACCGTGCCGAATCAAGAGGTTTTCGGCCAGCTTTAATGCGCATCATATCTTGCATTCTCTCAAAAGAATCAGACATGGTTTTTGCAATCCCGATTGTGTCTTGAATCGCACCAACCACGTTTGCATCCCCAAGTCGATATCGCTTCTCCGACACGCGGATTGAGACGAGCAATCCTTGCAGATAATTACCGATTTGATGCATCACATTAAGAACAAGAGCTTCGCCAACCTGTCGAGACTCTTCAGCCACTTTGGCCCGTGCTTCAGCCTCCAAGCGGGCTTGTTCCGCCGTGGCATCAGACACCAAAGCCATCACCAGCTTTACTCCTTCGTCGTCGATCGACGTCAGCGTCATGGTGATTGGAAACTCCTTACCGTCAGTGCGACGCCCAAGACAAGCGACCTTCTGTGAACATCCCGCCGTATTGGCACAAAGCGGATTGATTTGCGCCAATCTTTCCCTTGATAGGTTCGGTATGGCCACCTGAGCACCGACCCCTACCAACTGACCCGGCAGGAATCCAAACAAGTCATGCGCCGCTGGATTGGCCTTTATAATAGTACAACTATTGTCTATGAATAATGATCCTTCACTCAAATTGTCAAGCAGGCCAACCATCTGCCGCATCAGCGTTTCCCGCTCCGCTTCATTCTGCTTGCGTTCAGTGATATCGACGACGGTTCTAATGAAGCGGATCATGGCCCCGTCTTGGTCGCGGTCGAAGATCATGTCGCGAGTCGAGAGCCAGCGCCACCCTCCGAGCTGGTGCCGGATGCGAAATTCAAACCCTACGACGGTGCCGTCTTCGGTCTCTGAGAGAAATTCAATATGACGGCTCACATTGTTCCAGTCATCGGGATGGATGAGGTACCATAGCTCGCTGGCCGACAGTGTATTGAGATCGTCCTTTGTCCAACCAATAAGCCGTTCGAACTCCCTGTTGGTGAAGACGTGCTTCTGTTTGCGTATGTCGAAGATGCAAATTCCATTGGACGTGGAAATGACACGCTCTGCGAAACGCGCGTTTTTTTGTGCTTCCTCCTCTGCCATTTTCAACTTGGTAATATCCGTCGTAACGCACAGGCCTTCAAAAATATTTCCCGTATCGTCGTATACTGGCTGCATGTGCACGCGGAAGACTCGCTCGCCATAGCGATGTTCGTATTCGAACCGTTCACCCGCAAGCGCCTGCCGGTAGGCCCGCTCCATCCGAACGTGGTCAGCCGGATCGGGAAAGACCTCGCGGACCATTCGACCTTCCACTCTTTCTGGAGAGAGATTGGGTTGCTCCAGGGAAGCGCCTCGAGCAAACGTGATGCGTAGCTCGCCATCCTGCTCTCTGAATAGGACTGCAGCGGCGGGCAAGTGGTTGGCGAGCGTATTCAACCGTTCTTGTGTTTCCACCTCCACCGTAATGTCAAAATGCGCAACGATGGCACCGGTGTTCCGGCCGAACACCGCATTGGCGCGAAGCCGAAACCAGCGCCGCTGCGAGCCGGTCCAATGGATATAGCGGCAGGAGAAGTCTTTCGAGGTTCCGGCCAAAACGGCGCGGATACCATCCACGGCGATCGGGCCGGGTCCCTGGTGCAGACAGATGTCCAGGTAATCACAGTCGATATCCGTATGCCCCCGAAACAGCGGCTCCGCATAGGCGCGGTTGGCCATCGTGACCCGGCCGCTGCCATCCAACTGCACGGCTGGATAAGGTAGCGAGTTGAGGAAATTCTGCAGATCGTTGGCACGCGATTCGTTCAGCCGGCTGGCCTCTGCTTCCGCGGTGGCGGCACGCCGCGCCAACTGGCCCTGTTTGATGGCGGCGCGAATGACGGTCCCGAAGAGCGGCTCTCTCGGGATCGGTTTTTCAAGGAAATCCGTGCCACCCGGCCCGCCATCGGGACGAACTCGCATGAATTCGGTTGCCAAGGCCGCCGAGCCATGCGCGGTCAACATGATGACCGGAAGGTGAGGATCGCGGGCCCGCAGACGTTCCAGAACCTCGATTCCCGAGCAGCCAGGCATTTCCTGATCAAGAAGCACCAGATCGACACCGGGCGGTCCGAGTTCGGTCAAAACCTGCAACGCCTCCTCACCCGACGCGACCGCAAGCGGGTTCAGACCAAGCTGCTCCAGTCGGCTTTCGAGCATGGTGCGGATGCCGAGATTGTCGTCGACCACCAAAACCGCCCCATTGCCGTGTTCGGTTATTGGTCTCATAGTCGATCCAAGGAATGCCGAACGCCGGGCAGCAGAATGCGGAAGGTGGTGCCCCGGCCCGCAACGCTTTCCAGTGCGAGCCGGCCACCATGGGCCTCGACCAAGCGGAGCGTGATGGGTAGTCCCAGTCCGACACCGTCGACAGGGTCGCTGGCTTGATCAACGCGCTCGAACAACTGGAAGATGCGTGACTGATCCGCCGGTGCGATGCCAGGTCCCGTGTCGCGCACCCAAAGCTCAACGTCGGAGCCGTTTCGCTGGACGCCAACCACGATCTCACCGGAACTCGTGAATTTGACAGCATTCCCGATCAGGTTCCAGAGCACTTGGCGCAGTCGCCGGGCATCCGCGCTCACGTCAAGGTCGGCCTGACGTCTCGGTGGCTCGAAGCGCAAACCAAGCCCCTTGGCATGCGCCTGTGGCGCCATCTGCGTGATCAGATCGGTAATCAGGCTGATTGGGCTCGTCGGGTTGCACTGCAATCTGAGTTGTCCCGCCTCGATGCGCGTGATGTCGAGCAAATCATCAACCAGAAAGCGGAGCTGCTCGGCCGATTGGAAACATTGGCGGCACCATTGGACAGCCCGATCCTGTGGCGGGAAATGGTTTTCATCCTGCATCATCTCCAGAAGGCCAAGGATGACGGATAGTGGCGTCCGCAGCTCGTGACTGACCATCCCGACGAAGCGTGACTTGGCCCGGCTTGCTGATTCGGCAGCATCCCTGGCGGCAACCAGCTCAGTGACGTCGGTGGAAATGTGGATCACGCCACCGTCGCCGGCTGGCCGCTCGGTCACTCGGATGGTCCTGCCCCCCGGCATCGTACGCAGCTCGACATCGGGTAGTGGCTCACAGAGCCTATCAAGCGCGGCATTGCATGGCCCGGCTGGTGGATCGGCCCGCCAAGGAGTCATTGTCATGTGACGATATATTTCATCGAACTTTCTGTTTGACAGCTCGATTCTGCGCTCACCATTGATGGGTCGACGAAAGAAAGCGATCCCATCATCCAGTGCATTCAGCGCATCCACCAGGCGTTCGTGCGCCTCTTGGGCGCGCTGGCGTGCCTGGAACAACTCTCGAACATGCCGGACTCGGTATGTCACCCGACACAGAGCATCGGTCACCGTGGCACGATCCATGGTCGGCCCTTTAGGAATGAAGTCATCGGCGCCAGCCCGCCAATACCGGAGCATGAGCGCGGGATCCTCATGTCCGGTCACGACCACGATCGCCCCGGCGTATCCGACGGCACGCAGCCGCTTGAGAATGTCAAGACCATCCATATCGGGAAGCTGATGATCGAGCAGAATCACTTCCGGCGGCGCATGGGACACAACGGCAAGAGCGATGCGCCCGGTTGCTGCCTCTCGCACATCAGTCACCACGGTCCCCAGCAGGGTACGCAGATACAAACGGATCGTTGGGTCGTCATCGACGATGAGAATGCTGTCTGGCGCATCTTTCCGATTAATAGAAAACTCATTGAGTTCATTTATTGCCATTCCAGCATGCCCCGCCCACACTCATTCTACTCAGTAGCAAGTAGAGCACTCGGACGAGATTGACAAGTGCCGATTAATATCTGCGGCAAAAGCTGGACAGTAGACTCTGCCCAGATACGCATTCACAGTACCCACCTGGAATTTGATCTGGGCGTCGTGTGTGGGTCTTGACCAACTCCAGGGCTATACAATCCAATTACATACAAGACATCCTTCTTGTAATTTGTAATTACAAATCACCGGCAGCTACACCCTTGTCCTCTGAAGGGCTCCTTGATCGCAAGGGTACTACGTGAGCTCCTTTTCGATACTGCAATATTCCAGTTTGATATCGGCCAGAAACCCCAGGTCAGCGCGGTCAGTGTTTGTAGGTATGTTGATCGCCTCTGCCTGGCGAACCGCTGCCAGCATTCTGGGTTGGCTCAGCATAGTCCAAACGGCGGTCGCCACCGATACGCCATCGGGCGTTCCATCTGGGCCGCCATACCCCATCGCCCATTGGACCGATGCCGGGTTCGCCAAAGCGAACATCACTGCCCTTGTCCTCGCGGGGTTGTCCTCGCGGGGCGTGCCGCTCCGCCACCCTTGGTGTCGGGAGATCGATGCAGGCGAAACACTCTGGTGCACGCTAAGGGCACAACGCAGAGCGGCGGGGTCCGGACCATCAGACCCATACGACTGGACATCAGGTGGATGGGTGGTGCCCGGCTACGGCCCCAGAGCCCCTCGCGGGCAGAAAGCCGCACCACCCCCCTTATAGCCACACCGGACCGCAAACCCCCGTGTGTCTATCCCCGCGGTCTTGGCACGAGGCAGTGATCAGCTCTCTGGTGTCAGATATCCGGGGCCATGGCACGGAAGGAAATCCAACCGGACTCAATCAGGACATACGCGACCAGCCAAAGCACCGCGGCGACGCCGGTCGTTACCAGAGCCTTCAGAGCCATGCGCGGCTGCGCTGGCGCGCCCCGCATGGCTCCGGGCACGGCGGACTCGTCGTCAGACCGGTTGCCCCAAGGCAAGACGGCGAAAAGGACCACCCACCAGATCAGAATATAGACGACGATCCCGCTGACCAGGCCCATGTGCCCGCATCCGCTCCGTTACGCCTGTTCGAGTTCCACCAAAGTGCCCAGAAAATCCTTCGGGTGCAGAAACAACACCGGCTTGTGGTGTGCCCCGATCTTGGGTTCGCCGTCGCCCAGCACCCGGGCCCCATCAGCCTTCAGCCGGTCGCGGGCGGCCAGGATGTCGTCGACCTCGTAGCAGATGTGATGGATGCCGCCGCCCGGGTTCTTCTCCAGGAACTTGGCGATCGGCGAGTCGTCGCCGAGCGGATGCAGGAACTCGATCTTGGTGTTGGGCAGCTCGACGAACACGGTGGTCACGCCGTGATCCGGCTGGTCCACCGGATCGGAGACCTGGGCGCCCAGCGTGCTGCGGTACAAAGCCGTCGCCGCCGTCAGGTCCGGCACGGCGATGGCGACATGGTTGAGCTTGCCGATCATGCGTCCTCCCGAGTCATGCAGGGGCCGGCGGTTCGGCCGACCGGCCAGTGGGGTTTCCGAGTATCCCGGCGCCATGGTTACCGGAGCAACAGCAAACCGCCGAGCAAAATCAGACCGAACAGAAGAATCCAGTAGCGCGGCAGCACCGCACGGCCGAATGGATGGAAGCGCGCCCTGTGCTCCTTGAGATAGGGCCGGCCACGGTAGCGCACGTTCATGGCCGTGCGAATCACGGCCGCATCCTCGAAAATCTTGTAGAGCAGGAAGGCGACGGCGAGCGAACTGCCCAATTTGAACAGCCGCCCGAAGTCGTCGGCGATCTCCAGGAGAAACCCGCTGGCATTGGGAAAGCCGATCGACAACGTGTCGCGCAACCCAGTTTTCACCTCCAGAAGCTGCAACCCCAAGAGACTTCCGGTGAAGATGACCAGAAGGCCCAGGTTGGTGGCGAAATTGACCAGTTCGATGGTGAGGATCTCGTCGCGCCGGGCGGTGGTGAGGATGCGCCGCGCCAACAGGCCTTGGCGATAGGATCGGGTTGCCGGCGACACCAGCGACAGGCCCAGGATCAAGGCGCTGGAAAACTGCCGGGTGTGGATGACGCCATAGAAGAAAAAGCCCAGGCCGAGGCAGGCCACGACGCGGGCCGGGGTGATGCCGGCGGCCAGAAACCAGGCGCCCACCGCTTCCAGGGTTTCCATCCTCCCCTCCTCGCTCGTGCGCCCGCCGGCTCTCTATAACCGGACCAGATGCACCTCGGTTACCGGTTTCTTGCCGTGATTGGACTTGAAGAAACGCCGCACGGCAATGGTCACGGCATGGCGCACCAGTTCATCGTCCAGGCGGGCCGGGCGTGCCATGTTGCCCACCGCCTCGCGCACGGTGTCCACCAAATCGAGCGCGATGTCGCCATCAGTCTGTTCGTCGAGCAGCCCTAGCGTGGCCAGTTTGGGGGCGGCCACCAGCTCGCCGGTGGCACCCATCACCAGGGTAACCACGACGGCCCCGTTCAGCATGATGCGCTGGCGGCCGCGAATGGCGCCCTGCCCGACCGGCACCAGGCGTTTGCCGTCCATGGCAAGCCGGCCCACCGGCACCGTACCGACGGTCTGCGCCGGACCGGGGGCCAAACGGATCACATCGCCGTTGCCGGGCACCACCGTGGCCGGCACCTGGCAGGACTCCGCCAGACGGGCATGGGCCAACAGGTGGCGTTGCTCACCGTGGATCGGCACCGCCACCTGCGGGCGCACCCATTGGTACATCTGCACCAACTCGTCGCGCGCCGGGTGGCCGGACACATGCACGAAAGCATCGGCTGCCGTCACCACATCGATGCCCCGGCGCACCAGCATGTTCTGCACCTCGGCGATCGCCTTTTCATTGCCCGGAATCTCCCGGCTGGAAAAAATAACGGTGTCGCCGCGTTCAAGTACGATCTCGTTGTGGTCGTCGGCGGCGATGCGCGCCAGCGCCGAGCGCTTCTCGCCCTGGCTGCCGGTGCAGATCAGCACCACCTTGTCGCGCGGCAGGTAGCCGGCATCGCCGTCGTTCAGGAACTCCGGGATATCGGTCAGATAGCCATTCTCGCGGGCAGCCTCGTAGATGCGCCACAACGAGCGGCCGACCAGGGCGACGCGCCGGTCGTGCGCTTCGGCAGCCACGGCGACGCTCTTGAGCCGGGCGACGTTGGAGGCGAAACAGGTCACGGCGATGCGCTGCGGAAACCGCCCGAACAGCCTAACCAGGCTTTGCTGCAGGTCGGCCTCAGAGCCCGAGCGGCCGGGTTCCAACGCGTTGGTGGAATCGCCGACCAGGGCGAGCACACCGTCACTGCCCAGGCTGCGCAGCGCCGCCTCGTCGGTGGTCGCCCCGACCACCGGGGCCGGGTCGATCTTCCAGTCGCCGGTGTGCAGCACGGCACCATGCGGTGTGCGCACCACCAGGCAGTTGGGTTCCGGAATCGAGTGGGTGATGGTGATCAGTTCCAAGTCAAACGGGGCGATCTGGAACCGGCCGGACTGTGGCACTTCGTGCACGGGCGGGCGGTGGCCGCTGCTGCGCTCGGTGAGCTTGGCGCGCAGCACCGAGGCGGCGAACGGCGTGGCATAGATTGGACAGCGCAGCTCCGACCACAGATAGGGGATGGCCCCAAGATGATCTTCATGCGCATGGGTGACGACGATCCCGACCAAGTCACGCCGGCGCTCGGCGATGAAGGCCGGATCGGGCAGAACGATCTCGACACCGGGCAGGCTGCCGTCGGCGAAGGTGATGCCCAGATCGACGATCAGCCACTTGCCGCCATAGCCATAGAGGTAGAGATTCATGCCGACTTCGCCGGCGCCGCCCAGAGGGATGAAGTAGAGTGCGTCCGAGCTCAGGAAATCGACGCCATGCGGCACAGCCTCACGCCTCCATGTTGCGTTGGTGAATCAGCCATAGTCCATGCAACGTCACGTCCGGCTCGACGTGGTCGATCGCCCCCGTGGCCTCCGCGAACAGACCGGCGAGACCGCCGGTGCCGAGCACTGTCATCGGCCGCCGGTACTCGGCCTTGATGCGCGACACGATGCCTTCGATCAATCCCACATAGCCCCAGAACACGCCCGCTTGCATGCATTCCACGGTGGTGCGGCCGATCACCACAGGCGGCTTGGCGACATCGACGCGCGGCAGCTTGGCCGCCGCCCGATGCAGCGCCTCCAGCGACAGGTTGATGCCCGGCGCAATGACGCCGCCGATGTAGTTGCCGGTCTCGTCGACCACGTCAAAGGTGGTCGCCGTACCGAAATCGATCACGATCAGCGGCGGCGGAAACCGATCCGATGCGCCGACCGCATTGACCAGCCGATCGGCGCCCACCTCGTCCGGCCGCGTCACCCGAGCCTGGGCGCCCAAACTGACACCGGGTTCGCCCACAACCAAGGGTGTGCAGCCGAAATGGTCCCGGCACAGGGTCTTGAGGTTGAAGGTCGCCCCCGGCACCACGCTGGCCATCACGGCCGCCGTCACGCCGCACGGATCGAGACCACGCAAGGTCATGAGATTGGTGAGCCAGACCGCGTATTCGTCGCCGGTGCGCCGGGAGTCGGTGGCACACCGCCATTGCCCACGCATGGTTGCACCGTCGAACAGCGCGAACACCACATTGGTGTTACCCGCATCGATGACCAGCAGCATGCCTCAAGCCCCCCGTGCCGTGCCGGCACCGTTGAAGAACACGTCACCGGCGGTGATGCGGCGCGGCCCGCTGCCGTCCAGCGGACTCACGACCAGCGCCCCGTCTGCGTCCAGCGTGTCCAGTCGTCCCTCGATCCGCTCCGTGCCGATCTGCACCGTGATCGTCTCGCCCATGCCACAGGCCCGGCTCAGCCACCCGGTCCGCACCGGCGCGAAGCCCTCCGTCAGCCAGACCGAATACCAGTGCGTGAAGGTCGCCATCAAGCGTCGCAATGCCGCCGCCGGCTCCAGGTCGGTGGCGCCCAGCCCGGCCAACGAGGCCGCTGGCTGCCGGGTGCCGGTCGGGGCATGGCGCAGGTTGACGCCCATGCCCACGACGACCCAGACAGCCGCGGCCGCCCCGTCGCCGCCCGCCTCGAGGAGAATTCCGGAGAGTTTTGCCCCGTCGATCAGCACGTCGTTGGGCCATTTCACCCGGCACGGCGCCCGGCCCGATGGCAGCAGCGCGTCGACCAGATCCGCCACGGCCAGGACGGCAACGAAGGAGAGCTGCGGAGCGATAACCATCGGCCGGTCCGGCCGCAGCAATACGGAAGCGTACAGATTGCCTTCGGGCGACGTCCAATTCCGGCCGCGCCGACCGCGCCCAGCCTCCTGGCGGCGAGCCCAGACCCAGGTACCATCGGCCGCTCCCTGATCGAGCAGAGCGCGGGCCTCATCGTTGGTGCTGGCAACGCTGTCGTAACGGATCAGCGACGGAGAGCCGACCGGTCGACCGGTCATCCGCCGACCAAAGCCGCCGCAGCCGCGGATGCCGCCTCAACAACGGGGGCCGGAAAGGCGAAGAAGCCGATGGTGAACAGACCGGTCGCCGCCAGCACAGCGGTCATCTTGTCATCGGTCTGTCGGTCCAGGGTTTCCAGGACATCGTCGAAATACATGAGTTTGACGATGCGCAGATAGTAGAATGCCGCCACCACGCTCGCCAGGACACCAATCACCGCCAAACCATACAACCCGGCTTCAACGGCGGCCAAAAACACATATAGCTTGCCGAAAAAGCCCGCCAGCGGTGGAATACCGGCCAGGGAGAACATGAACGCTGCCATGACCAGGGCCATCATCGGATGCGTCCGCGCCAGGCCGGACAACTGTTCGATGTCCTCGACCATGCGGCCCTGCTGGCGCATGCACAGGATGACGGCAAAGGTGCCGACGGTCATGACCAGGTAGATCGCCAGATAGATCATCACCCCCTCGGCCCCTTGCTCGGTGCCGGCGGCCAGCCCGGTCAGGGCATAGCCGACATGGCCGATCGAGCTATAGGCCATGAGGCGTTTGATGTTGGTCTGGTTGATGGCGGCAAAGGCGCCCAGCACCATAGACCCGACCGCCAGCGCCATCAGGACCTGCTGCCATTGCGGCACCAGACCGCCGAACGGCTCCATGGTCACACGCACCAGAAGCGCCATGGCAGCCACCTTGGGCACGGCGGAGAAGAACGCCGTCACCGGCGTCGGCGCCCCTTCATACACATCCGGCGTCCACATGTGGAACGGCACGGCGGAGACCTTGAAGGCCAGGCCCGCGAGCACGAACACCATGCCGACGACGATGCCAAAAGCATGCGACACATCGGCGGCCAGAAGGCCATAGAACCCCGTGTCCAGGCCGGCGGCGATGCGCTCGAAATTGGTCGAGCCGGCAAAGCCATACACCAGCGAGGCGCCGTAGAGCAGCAGACCGGACGACAAAGCACCGAGCACGAAGTATTTCAACCCGGCCTCGGACGAGCGGCCATGGTCGCGCCGGATCGCCGCCAGCACATACAGAGACAGGCTTTGCACCTCCAACCCGACATACAGAGCGATCAGGTCGTTGGCCGAGATCATCATCAGCATGCCGAGCGTCGCCAGCAAGATGAGAATCGGGTACTCGAAACGCCGCAGCTTTTCGCGCTCCAGGTAGCCGAGCGACATGATCAGAGTGAGGGTGGCGGCCACCAACACCAGGCTTTTCATCAGCCGGCCGAACGGGTCCATGACGAATTGCCCGCTGAAGGTGACCTCGCGGCCGTCACCATGGCCGATCACCAGGATCAGCGTGAAGACGAGAACGAGCACGCTGATCTGGCCGACCAGGTGGGTCGACCCGTCGCCGCGCATCACCCCGAACAGGAGCAGGCCCAAGGCCGCACAGACGAGGAAAATCTCCGGCGCGGCCGGCAGCAAAGCGGGGAATTCGGTCATAACAGGCTGTCCTTCCGGCACTGGGGCCGTCACTGCGCCGCCACGGCGACCGACCGGGCCGCCGCCAGGGCACTCTCATAGTCGCCGATCAGCTTGGCCACCGACGCCGCCATCGGCTCCAAGAAGGTGGCCGGATAGACGCCCATCCAGAACACCAGCACCACGAGCGGCGCGAACACCAGAAATTCGCGCGGCGTCAGATCAGGCAATGACCGCAACTCCGCCTTGACCAGCTTGCCGAAGATGACACGGCGATACAGCCAGAACATGTAGGCCGCACCCAAAATGATGCCGGTGGTGGCCAGGGTGGCCACCCAAGTGTTGACCTGGAACGCACCAACCAGAGTCAGGAATTCGCCGACGAAGCCACTCAGACCAGGCAGGCCGACGGCAGCCAGAGTCATGACCATGAACACGACGGCGAACGCCGGCATGACATGCACCAGGCCGCCGTAGCGGGCGATCTCGCGGCTGTGGACCCGGTCGTACAAGACACCGACGCACAGAAACAGGGCCGCCGAGACGATGCCGTGCGACAGCATCTGGAAGATCGAGCCTTCCACGCCCTGGGTGGTCAGGGTGAACATGCCAATGGTCACGAACCCCATATGCGCCACCGAGGAATAGGCGATCAGCTTCTTCATATCCTCCTGGGCGAGTGCCACGAGCGAGGTGTAGATGATCGCCACGACGCTGAGCGCGAACACCAAGGGAGCCAAGTCGGCAGTCGCTTCCGGGAACATGGGGATGGAAAAGCGCAGGAAGCCGTAGCCGCCCATTTTCAGCAACACGCCGGCCAGTATGACCGAACCGGCCGTGGGCGCCTCGACGTGGGCATCGGGCAGCCAGGTGTGCACCGGCCACATGGGCACCTTCACCGCGAAGGAGGCGAAAAAGGCGAGCCATAGCCAGGTTTGCATGCCGGCCGGGAAAGCCACCGTATCGATGATGCGCGGGATGTCGGTGGTCCCGCCGACCCAATACACCGCCAGCACGGCCACCAGCATGAGCACCGAGCCAAGCAGCGTATACAAGAAGAACTTGAAGGCGGCGTAGACCCGCCGCGGCCCGCCCCAGACGCCGATGATCAGGAACATCGGGATCAGCACACCTTCGAAGAACAGGTAGAACAAAACCAGGTCGAGCGCACAGAACATGCCGACCATCATGGTCTCCAAGACCAGGAAGGCGATCATGTACTCCTTGACCCGTTCGCGCACCACGTCCCAAGACGCCAGGATGCACAAGGGTGTCAGCAAGGTGGACAACAGCACGAACCACATGGAAATGCCGTCGACGCCCATGTGGTAGGACACGCCGAGACCGGGGATCCAATCGCCCTTCTCGACCATCTGGAAGCCGGCGACGGTGGGGTCGAAATTCACATAGATGAACACCGACACGAGAAAGGTGACCAACGACGTCCACAACGCCACATTGCGGGCGTTCTGGATGACCACGTCACGCTCGCCGCGGATCAGAAAGATGAAGACCGCCCCGATCAGCGGCACGAAGGTTGTCAGCGACAGGATGGGCCAGCCGACCATGGGTTGAAGCTCCCCGAGCGAGACGTCAATACCGCACCGCGAACCAGAGGACGATGGCGACCACGCCGACCACCATGGCGAAGGCATAGTGGAACATGTAGCCGGACTGCAGCGCCGCGACGCGCTGCGCCAACCGCCGCGTCGACGCCGCCAAACCGTCCGGGCCGAAGCCGTCGATCACCCGGCCGTCGCCGGTCTTCCAAAACACGACGCCGAGCAGCCGCGCTGGACGCACGAAGGCGGCATCGTAGAGCTCGTCGAAGTACCACTTGTTGGCGAACAGCCGGTCGAGCGGCCTGGCACGGGCCGCCACCAGTGCCGGCATGTCCGGCCTGGCCATGTAACAGTAGTAGGCCAACGCAATGCCGCCCGCCGCAAAGACCAGTGGTAGAAGTTTGACGATCACCGGGACATGGTGTGCCGCCTCGACCGTGTCGTGGCCAGCGCGCACGAAGATGGCGTCGGCCCAGAAGTGATGCGCGTCGTGGCCGACGTACAGGTCGTAGAACAGCCAACCGGTGAACACGGCGCCGAACGCCAGGATGCCCAAGGGCACCAGCATGACCAGTGGAGACTCGTGCACATGCGCCATCACCCGCTCGTCGGCGCGCGGTGTGCCGTGGAAGGTCAGAAACAACAGCCGCCAGGAGTAGAAGGCCGTCATCACCGCTGCGGCCAGGCCGAGCCAGAACGCGTATTGCCCGATCGGCGTGTGCGCCGCGAAGGCCGCCTCCAGGATGATGTCCTTGGAATAGAAACCAGCGAAGAACGGCAGGCCGGCCAGCGCCAGGCTACCGATCCACATCAGGACGTAGGTCGCCGGGATCAACCGCCAGATGCCGCCCATGCGCCGCATGTCCTGTTCGTCCGACATGGCGTGGATCACCGAGCCGGCGCCCAGGAACAACAGCGCCTTGAAGAAGCCGTGGGTGAACAGGTGGAACATGCCGGCGCTGTAAGCCGACACGCCGCAGGCGAACACCATGTAGCCGAGCTGGCTCATGGTGGAATAGGCGATCACCCGCTTGATGTCGAACTGGGTCATGCCGATGGTCGCGGCAACGAAGGCGGTGGAGGCACCGACGAAGGCAACCACGTCGAGCGCTGCCGGCGCATACTCGAACAGCGGCGACAGGCGCGCGAGCATGAACACGCCGGCCGTCACCATGGTGGCAGCGTGGATCAGCGCCGACACGGGCGTCGGCCCTTCCATGGCATCGGGCAGCCAGGTGTGCAGGCCGAGTTGCGCCGATTTGCCCATGGCGCCCAGGAACAGGAGCAGGCAGGCGACGGTGAGCGCGTCCATCTCCGCGCCCAGGAAGGTGAGCGTGGTGCCGGCCACCTCCGGCACTTGGGCGAACACGGTCTCGAACTCGACCGAGCCGAACAGCAGGTAGACCGCCATGATGCCCAACCCGAAGCCGAAGT
Organism: Azospirillaceae bacterium; assembly: GCA_028281465.1. GTDB lineage: Bacteria > Pseudomonadota > Alphaproteobacteria > Azospirillales > Azospirillaceae > JANQJV01. The sequence continues at coordinate 15,499 of JANQJV010000102.1, forward strand.
CGCCGACCCGGTTGACCAGGAACGCCTTGATGGCGGCGGTGTTGGCGCTCGGGCGCTCATACCAGAAGTTGATCAGGAGGTACGAACACAGCCCAACGCCTTCCCAGCCGAAATAGAGCTGCACAAAGTTGTCGGCCGTGACCAGGGCCAGCATGAAGAAGGTGAACAGGCTGAGATAGGCCATGAACCGCGGGATGTGCGGGTCATGCGCCATGTAGCCAATGGAATAGATGTGCACGCAGGCCGACACGGTGGTGACCATGAGCAGCATGACCACCGTCAGCGCATCGACGCGCAGGGCCCAGGACACCTCGAAGGTGCCGCTGTCGATCCAGGTGAACAGCTCCACCGTACGCGGCGCGTGGTGCAGCCCGACCTGGATGAACAGGATCAGCGACAGGACCGCCGCCACCACCATGGCGCCGCTGGTGATCACCTGCGCGCCGCGGTCACCGATCCAGCGCCCGAACGCGCCGGCCACGAACGCCGCAATCAGCGGCAAGAAGACGATGGCGGATTCCATGGCGATTGCCTGTTACTTCTTCCGGGGAGGTCCGGGCACCGGACGGGGACCTGGGCCTGAGGTTGGTTGACCACCCTTTTCCAGCGGCTGCACGGGTGGCGATTGAGGAACGGGTTGTGGGCAACTGGACATAACGACTAGACTCCAGAGTATTTTTTGGCTGCGTCTGATATCAGACCATCCCTTCTATGGGTTTCACTAATCGACTTCCGAGCCTTTCCACTTGATCCTTGCACCTTTGGTGCTGGTTTTGGGCCAGGCCCCGACAGCGGCTGAACACCTTCCCCAACACGGATCTTTCTGAGATCAATCTTTCGTTCGAATTTCATCGTTCGGCTTCCCGTTGATCGACCCGATCGCGTTGTCTGTTACGTCTGCACGGGAGGCACTGGGGGAGAGGAAGGACTAGGCTTTGGACCGGGACCCGATGGTGGCTGTGTCACGCCCCAAGGGTCTGGACCCGGAACCGGCTGCATAGGTTGCGGTTCCTGGTTAACTGGCATCTCGTTCATCCAAGTGGTTCTGACCACCGATGCCGTCAGCTTGGGACGCCTGAGCGCTGACATCCGTGGCCCTTGTCCTCTCAACAGTGTCGGGTAACAACCGTTTCATCGGATTCGGATTTGGACCGGGGCCAGAGAGAGGCTGCACGCCCTCACCCAGGCGAATCTTGCGGAGGTCGATTTTTCGCTCCCACGCCATCTTATGACTCCTCTGTTTCCGCCCTATAAGAGTGATGGGAGCGAACATTCTCACCGCGTATCCAAACACCAGCCGTAGTCGGTATGTCTTGACCAAGCTCGTGTCTTTCGTTGACGTCAACACGCCGTTCCAAGAACAGATCAGGTTTATGTGGCGAAACTGAAGCAAAGGATTTTTCACCGTACGGCCCGCCGCCGATCAGTGTCCCATCACTCAGCTCCGCAACAACCCAACAGCCCCTCGTTTGGGAAAGGAAGAACCAATCCCACGCCTGCGGCGTCATCTGGATCATCGACAGACCCAGAACATCAAGTGGCTTCTGCAATAACGCCCCGCGCCACGCCAGCGATATCACCACGGCTAACGCAAGGGGTAACAGAAGAACAACAAAGACCAGCCAAGAAACGGCAGCAATCGATACTGCAATGCTATCAGAATTTCCATCCACAAGGCTCCGGAAGAACTTGAGGAGAGGGTCATCAATGACCTGAACCGTCCAACCGAGCGCCATGACGTGTATGATCAGGCTCAGAACCAGCGCTAATAGGATTGTTTGTGGGTCCGCGCGCAGAGAACCGGGCACCAGCGTCCTGATCAACCGGGATGCAATGAATCCAGGGACGATGAACAGGATGAAGACCAATGCGGTCTCAAGCGATCCCGGCATTCCCTCACCCCCGCATCACGTTGATGTCCTGCACCGCGATGGTGCCGCGGTTGCGGAAATACACCACCAGGATAGCCAGGCCGATGGCCGCTTCGGCGGCAGCGACGGTGAGGATGAGCAGGGAGAACACCTGGCCGACCAGGTCGCCCAGGAACACGGAGAACGCCACCAGGTTGATGTTGACGGCGAGCAGCATCAGCTCGATCGACATCAGGATGACGATGACGTTCTTGCGGTTGAGGAAAATGCCGATCACGCCGAGCGTGAACAGGATCGCCGCCACCACCAGGTAGTGCCCGAGACCAACCGCCGCCATCACGAAAGCCCTCCCCGCGCCGGCACCTTGCGCACTTCGACGACCTCTTTGGGATCGCGGGCAAACTGCTCGGGCACGCTTTGCCGGCGCACGCCGTCCCGGGTGCGCAGGGTCAGCACGATGGCGCCGATCATGGCGATCAGCAACACCACGCCGGAGGCCTGGAACAAGTACACGTATTCGGTGTACAGCACGCGCCCCAGCGCCTCGGTGTTGGTCATCTCGCTCGCCGGCGGGATCGCCAAGGCCACATTGCCGCTGGCCTCGGGCAGCACGACCCAACTGCCGGCAATCACCACCAGTTCGGTCAGCAGCACCGCGCCGACCAGCATGCCGGCCGGCAGATAGGCGAAGAAACCGCGGCGCAGCGTGGCGAAGTCCACATCCAACATCATGACCACGAACAGGAACAGCACCGACACAGCGCCGACATAGACGATCACCAGGATCAGCGCCAGGAACTCGGCGCCCATGAGGATGAACAGCCCGGCCGCCTGGAAGAAACCGACCACCAGAAACAGGACCGAGTGAACCGGGTTGCGCATGGTGATGACCATGACGCCGCAGACCAGCAGAATGGTCGAAAACAGGTAGAAGACCAGGGACTCGAAGATCATGGCATGCCTGTCCGGCTGGGTCCGCGCACAATCCATCCCTGGCCCGCACGGGCCATGGACGGCACATTCGTCAGGGTGGGGCGGCGGGCTTGCGGGTCAGCGGTACGGCGCATCGGCAGCCAGATTGGCCGCGATCTGCGCTTCCCACCGGTCGCCGTTGGCCAGCAGCTTGTCCTTGTTGTAGAAGAGTTCTTCCCGGGTTTCGGTGGAGAACTCGAAATTCGGTCCTTGCACGATGGCATCGACCGGGCAGGCCTCCTGGCACAAACCACAGTAGATGCATTTGGTCATGTCGATATCGTAGCGCGTGGTGCGCCGGCTGCCGTCGTCGCGCGGCTCCGCCTCGATGGTGATGGCGAGCGCCGGGCATACCGCCTCGCACAGCTTGCAGGCGATGCAGCGCTCTTCCCCATTGGGATACCGGCGCAAGGCATGCTCGCCGCGGAAGCGTGGGCTGAGCGGCCCCTTCTCGTTCGGGTAATTGAGCGTCACCTTGGGCTTGAACATGTAGCGCAAGGTCATGCCCAGGCCGGACAGCAGCTCGCTCAGAAACAGGCTGCGCGCGGTACGGTCCAGGTATCCCATCGTCACATCCTCTGCCGCGTCGGTGGAAACGGGGTCGTCGGCGCTGCCATGGCGATCCTCATTCGGGCAGCCAACCGAAGGTGACCAGAACACCGGCGGTCAGCACCACCCACAAGAGCGAGGCCGGCAGAAACACCTTCCAGCCCAAGCGCATGAGCTGGTCATAGCGGAAGCGCGGCAGGGTCGCGCGCATCCAGATAAAACAGAACAGCATGAGCGCCAGCTTCAGAGCGAACCAGATCGGCCCGGGAATCCAAGTGAACGGCGCCACATCGAACGGCGGCAGCCAGCCGCCCAGGAACAGGATCACCGTGAATGCGCTCATCAAGATGATGTTGGCGTACTCGCCGAGCATGAACAGCGCGAAGGTCATGCCCGAGTATTCGGTGAAATAGCCGCCGACCAATTCGGATTCGCCTTCCGGCAGGTCGAACGGCGTGCGGCTGGTCTCGGCCAGGGCGGAGGTGAAGAAGATCACGAACATGGGTAGATGCGGCAGGATGAACCAGACCGACTGCTGCGCCATGACCACGTCGGTCAGGTTGAGCGAACCGACGCACAACAGCACGGTGATGATCACCAACCCGAGCGAAACCTCGTAGGAGACCATCTGTGCCGCCGAACGCATGGCGCCCAGAAAAGCGTAGCGCGAATTGGACGCCCAGCCGGCCATGATGATGCCGTAGACGCCGAGCGAGGAAATCGCAAACAGGTAGAGCACGCCGACATTGATGTCCGCCAGCGCCCAGCCAGCGTTCACCGGGATCACCGCCCAGGCAACCAGGCTGAGGAAAAAGGTCAGGATCGGCGCCAGGATGAACACGACCCGGTTCGCCCCGGCCGGGATGATCGTCTCCTTGCCGAGCAGCTTCAGCCCGTCGGCCACCGGCTGCAACAGGCCGAACGGTCCCACCAGCATCGGCCCCTGGCGTAGCTGCATCGCCCCCATCACCTTGCGCTCGGCATAGGTGAGATAGGCCACGGCCCCCAGCAACGGCACCACGATGGCGAGGATATGGGCGACGATCAGCACCAGCGGCAGGGCGACGCCCGTCCAGAACTCAGCCATCGGTGCCCGTCCTTCCCGTGGCGATCGTCTCGGCCGACCGGAACAACTCATCGGCACAGGCGGCCATGGTGTCCGAGGCCCGGGTGATCGGGTCGGTCTGATGGAACGTCTGGATCGGCAGCGCGAACGGTGCCGGGTCGAGCGCGCCGGCAGCACCGAACGCCTGCCAACGCGCCGGCGTCACCTGATCGATCCGGCCGAACGCCGGGTTGACCGCGGCCAACCGCCGACGCAGTTCGCCCTGGGTGTTGTAGGCAAGCGGCTTGCCCAGCCGTTCGGACAAGGCGCGCAGGATCTTCCAGTCGTCGCGCGCTTCGCCGGGTGGAAAGGTTGCCGGCCGGGTGAGCTGCGGCCGGCCTTCGGTGTTGAGGTACAGAGCGTGCTTCTCGGTGTAGGCCGCGGCCGGGAAGATGACATCGGCCCGGTGTGCACCGCGGTCGCCGTGGCTGCCTTGGTAGATGACGAACGCGTCGCCGAAGCGGTCGCCCGGAATTTCGTCGGCGCCCAGCAGATACACCACGTCCAGATGGCCGGCGGCGCAGCCGTCCAGAATGGCGTCGCGATCGCGTCCGCCCGCGCCCGGCAGCAGACCCAGTTCGAGCCCGGCCACCCGGCCGGCTGCGGTGTGCAGCACGTTGAAGCCGTTCCACCCATCGCGCACCAGGCCGACGCTGTCGGCGATCCGCCGGGCCAGAGCTTGCACCGCAGCGCCGTCGGACCGGGCCAGCGCGCCCATGCCCAGAATGAGCATGGGGCCCCGGGCCGCCCGCAGCGTTTCAGCAAAGGAATGCTTGCCGTCGGCCACATCCTGCAGGGTCTGGGTGCCGGCGCCGAGATGGGCGACCGGGTAGGTCAGATCGAGCGCCGGGCCGATCGCCGCCACCGTCAAGCCACCGCGCAGCCAGCGCTTGCGCAGCCGGGCGTTGACGAGCGCCGCTTCGAAACGCGGATTGGTGCCGATCAGCAGCACCGCATCGGCCTGCTCGATGCCGGCGATGGTGGTATTGAACAGATACCCGGCGCGCGCCGAGGCATCGAAACGGGCGCCGTCCTGCCGGCAATCCAGGTGCGGCGACGCCAGCGCCGTCATCAGGTCCTTCAGCGCCAACTGGCTCTCGGCATCGGCCAGATCGCCGGCAAGCGCCGCGATGCGGTCGCCGGAGACGCCGGTCAGCCGGTCAGCCACGGCGGCGAACGCCTCGTCCCAGGACACCGGCACCAGCTTGCCGTCGCGGCGCACATAGCAGCGGTCGAGGCGCCGCCGGCGCAAACCGTCATAGGAAAAACGGGTCTTGTCGGAAATCCACTCCTCGTTCACGTCCTCGTTCAGCCGCGGCAGGATGCGCATCACCTCCGCACCGCGCGTGTCGACGCGGATGTTGCTGCCGACCGCATCCAGCACATCCACGGATTCCGTCTTGCGCAGCTCCCACGGCCGCGCCGTGAAGGCATAGGGCTTGGAGGTCAGCGCGCCGACCGGGCACACGTCGATCAGGTTGCCGGACAGCTCGGACTGGATCGCCTGTTCGATATAAGGGCCGACCTCGGTGTGTTCGCCGCGGCCGATCCCCCCCAACACCGACACGCCGGCAATCTCATCGGAAAAGCGGATGCAGCGCGTGCAGTGGATACAGCGGGTCATGATCGTCTTGATCAACGGCCCGACGTCCTTGTCCTTGACCGCGCGCTTGGTCTCCCGATAGCGGCCGCGGTCAAAACCGTAGGCCATGGCCTGATCCTGCAGATCGCATTCGCCGCCCTGATCGCAGATCGGGCAGTCCAGCGGGTGATTGAGCAGCAGGAATTCCATGGTGGCGTGGCGGGCTTTGAGCGCCTTCTCCGACTGGGTGCGCACCACCATGCCCTCGCCGCACGGCATGGCGCAGCTTGCCACCGGCTTGGGCGAGCGCTCCATCTCCACCAGGCACATGCGGCAGTTGGCCGGCACCGACAGCCGGTCGTGATAGCAGAAACGCGGAATCTCGATACCGAGCATCTCGCACGCCTGCAGGATCGACGTGCCCGGATCGACTTCGATCTCGATCCCGTCGATGGTCAGCTTCGGCATGATCGGGTCCTTTCCGCCATCACTCCGCGGCCATACGCATGGCCGCCTTGTGGTCCAGGCAGCGGCGTTCCAATTCGGGTCGGAAATGGCGGATCAGGCCCTGCACCGGCCACGCCGCGGCGTCGCCGTGGGCGCAGATCGTATGGCCTTCGATCTGGCCCGTGACCTCGAGCAACATGTCGATTTCTTCAACCCGCGCCTGGCCGCCGGCCAGACGGGCCATCACCCGCATCAACCATCCGGTACCTTCGCGGCACGGGGTACACTGGCCACAACTCTCATGCCAGTAAAACTTCGACAACCGGGCGATCGCCCTGACCAAATCGGTGGAGGTGTCCATGACGATCACCGCGGCGGTGCCCAAACCCGATTTGACTTCGCGCAGGCTGTCGAAGTCCATCAACACGTCGTTGCAGATGTCGCGCGGCAGGAGTGGCGTCGATGATCCGCCCGGGATGACCGCCAGGAGATTGTTCCAGCCGCCACGCACACCGCCCGCATGTTTTTCGATCAGCGTGCGCAAGGGGATGCCCATCTCCTCTTCCACGTTGCACGGCGCATTGACGTGGCCGGAGATGCAAAAGACCTTGGTTCCCGAGTTCTTCGGTCGGCCCAGCTCGCTGAACCACCGACCGCCACGGCGCAGGATGGTCGGGACGACAGCGATGGTCTCAACGTTGTTGACCGTGGTCGGCCGGGCATAGAGGCCGGCCTGGGCCGGAAACGGCGGCTTGTTACGCGGCTGACCCTTCTTGCCCTCCAGGCTTTCGATCAGCGCGGTCTCTTCGCCGCAGATATAGGCGCCGGCGCCGCGGTGCAGGTAGATGTTGAGATCATAGCCACTGCCGCAGGCGTTCTTACCAATCAAACCCGCGTCGGTGGCTTCGTCGATGGCACGTTGTACCGCCGAGCCTTCATTGTAGAACTCACCGCGGATATAGATGTAGCAGTCGGTAGCACCAATGGCGAAGCTCGCCACCAGGCATCCCTCGATCAGCTTGTGCGGGTCATTGCGGAGAATGTCGCGGTCCTTGCAGGTGCCAGGCTCGCCTTCATCGGCGTTGACCACCAGGTACACGGGTCCGCCGTCCGTCTTGTCCGCTTTGGGCATGAACGACCACTTCAGGCCAGTCGAGAAACCGGCCCCACCGCGCCCGCGCAATCCTGAATCCTTGACCTCTTCGATGATCCGGTCACGCCCCATGGCCAGCAGGGAGGCGGTGCCGTCCCAATCGCCGCGGATGCGCGCCGATGCCAAGTCGGACCCATGGAAGCCATACAGGTTAGTGAAGATACGGTCGCGATCGTGCAACATGCTGAAACCTTGCACCCTGCGTTAGGATTCCTGGGCCGGCTTGGACTTGGCGCGTGCCTTACCCGTCCCGGTCTTCTTCGGCTTGGCCGCGGCCGTTTCCACACCGACCTCTGCCACCGGCGCATCCGCCTGTGCCATCTTGCTGCGTGGCTTGCGCGCCGCCGGCTTCGCCTCAGCCTTGGTCGGCTCGGCGCCGACCTTCTCCGCCGCCTCGGTACCGGCCGGGGCCCCGCTCCCCGGTGCCACAACAGCGGCAACCGGAGCGGCTGCAGGTACCAACGGGATCGCCGTATCGGCGGATGGTTCCGCTTGGACTGTTTGCGGTTCCGTTTCCTGAGCCAACGGATCGAACGGGAGCGCCTGAAGCGTTGTCGGTCCGGTCACGGCACAGGACCCGCGACGGCCGATCTGCGAACCGGCCAGTGGCGCTTCGCCACGGCCGATCGCGTCCAACAGCGCCTCCAGACGCGCCGCATCCAGGTCTTCGTAGTAGTCGTCGCCGATCTGAACCACCGGCGCATTCACGCAAGCGCCCAGGCACTCCACCTCGCTCAGCGTGAATTCACCGTCAGCCGTGGTCTCACCCATGCGGATGCCCAGTGTGCGCTCGCACGCCGCCACGATAGCGTCGGAGCCCCGCAGCCAACAGGGTGTGGTGGTGCACACCTGCACCCGGTGCCGGCCGCTCGGCGCCCGGTTGAACATACTGTAGAAGGTGGCAACCTCGTAGACGCGGATGCGTGGCATGTCGAGCAGTTGCGCCACGGCATCCATGGCAGCGCGTGGCAGCCAGTTGTCGTGCTGACGCTGTGCCAGGTCGAGCAGCGGCAACACGGCGCTAGCCTGCCGGCCAGGCGGATACTTGGCAATGATACGCTGCGCCAGGGCCAGGTTGTCCGAGGTGAAGGCGAAGTCGCGTGGTTGTTCGACGTCAGTCGCGGCTCCGAGCGTCATCGGTCGATCTCCCCGAAGACGATGTCCATCGAACCGATGATGGCCACCGCGTCAGCCAGCATGTGCCCCTGAGACAAGGCGTTGAGCGCCTGCAAATGGGCGAAGCCGGGCGCCCGAATCTTGCATCGGTAGGGTTTGTTGGAGCCATCGGCGATCAGGTAAACAGCGAACTCGCCCTTGGGGGCTTCCACCGCCGCATAGGTCTCACCGGCCGGCACATGATACCCCTCGGTGTAAAGCTTGAAGTGGTGGATCAGTGCTTCCATGGACCGCTTCATTTCGGCGCGCGGCGGTGGTGCCACCTTGCGGTCCTGTACCTTGACCGGCCCATCGGGCATGGACTCCAGGCATTGCCGGACGATGCGCAACGATTGTCGTATCTCCTCCATGCGCACCAGATACCGGGCATAACAGTCACCGGTCTTACCGACCGGAATGTCAAAATCCATCTCGCCGTAGACATCGTAGGGCTGCGCCTTGCGCAAGTCCCAAGCAATGGTGGAGGCGCGTAGCATGGGACCGGTGAAACCCCAGTCCAGGGCCTGTTGGTCGGTCGCGATGCCGATGTCGACGGTACGCTGCTTGAAAATGCGGTTGCCGGTCAACAGCTCGTCGATGTCGTCCAGGAAGGCCGGAAAGCGCTCGGTGAACGCCCAAATGTCGTCGGCCAATCCCGCTGGCATGTCCTGGTGCACACCGCCCGGCCGGAAGTAATTGGCATGTAGCCGGGCTCCGCACACCCGCTCATGGAACTCCATCAGGATTTCGCGTTGTTCGAACGCCCACAACGACGGCGTGATCGCACCGACGTCCAAAGCGCCGGTCGTGATGGAGAGCAGGTGATTGAGAATGCGCGAAATCTCTGCGAACAAAACGCGAATGAACTGCCCACGCCGCGGGGCTTGGATGCCGAGCAGTTTTTCCACGCCAAGGGCAAAGGCATGCTCTTGGCACATGGGTGACACGTAGTCCAACCGGTCGAAATACGGCACCGCCTGAACATAGGTCTTGTATTCGATCAGCTTTTCCGTGCCGCGGTGCAGGAGGCCGATGTGCGGGTCGCAGCGCTCCACGACCTCACCGTCCATCTCCATGACCAGCCGCAGAACACCGTGCGCCGCCGGGTGTTGCGGACCAAAGTTCATGGTATAGGGCTTGATCAGGTTCTTCCCGGCAGCCGTGCCGATCTCGGCTGTCATGCCACATCGCTCCCGGTCAAAGGCCCACGGGCCTTTTCATCGCCGGGAAGCATGACCTTGGTCATCCCCTCCCAGGGACTGAGAAAGTCGAAGCTGCGGAACTCCTGGGTCAGCTTGACCGGCTCATACACCACCCGTTTTTCCTCATCGTCGTAGCGTACCTCAACGAAGCCGGTCAGCGGGAAGTCCTTCCGTAGGGGATGGCCGTCGAAGCCGTAGTCTGTGAGCAGACGACGCAGGTCGGGGTGGTCGGCGAAATAGATGCCGAACAGGTCCCAACATTCGCGCTCGAACCAACCGGCACAACTGAACACGCTCGCCACCGACGGCACCACGCTTTCCTCGTCGGCGGCAACCTTGACGCGCAGACGCTGGTTCTGCTCGAGGCTGAGCAGATGATAGACGATGTCGAACCGGTTTTCGCGGTCCGGCCAATCGACCCCGCACAGGTCGACCAGCATGCCGAACTGACATGGCGGGTCGTCACGCAGAAACGTCAACACCTTGACGATCGCCTGGCGCTGCACGCGGATGGTCAGCTCGTCGTTGACGAGCTCGGCGGCCGTCACGTCCGCCGCCAGCGCCTGACTCAAGTAGTCGCGCAAATCGGCGAGAGCCTGACTGATCATGAAACCCTCCGCGCCATCATACCCGGACCAGCCGGTTGCCGCGGCGGATTTTGTTCTGGAGCTGCATGATGCCGTAAACCAACGCCTCCGCCGTGGGCGGACAACCGGGTACATAGATATCGACCGGAACGACGCGGTCGCAACCGCGCACCACCGAATAGGAGTAGTGATAGTACCCGCCGCCGTTGGCACAGCTTCCCATGGAGATGACCCAGCGCGGTTCCGGCATCTGGTCGTACACCTTGCGCAACGCTGGCGCCATTTTGTTGGTCAAGGTGCCGGCCACGATCATCACGTCCGCCTGGCGCGGCGTGGCCCGCGGGATGATGCCGAAGCGGTCGAGATCGTACCGGCTCATGTAGGAGTGGATCATCTCCACCGCACAACAGGCGAGACCGAAGGTCATGGGCCAAAGAGAACCAGTGCGCGCCCAATCCAACACGGCGTCCAGCTTGGTCACCAGGAACCCCTTTTCCTGCAACTCGCCGGTCACCGCCTTGAACAACGCAGCCTGGTCCGCCCCGGATGCGGGCACCGACATGGCCGTCGACGCGATGGATGGCGTCTTCGACTCTAATCCCATTCCAACGCCCCTTTACGCCATTCGTAGACGAAACCGATGGTCAACACCGCGAGGAACACCATCATCGACCAAAACCCGAACAGGCCAATCGCTCCCAATGACACCGCCCATGGGAACAGGAACGCGACTTCCAGGTCGAAAATGATGAACAGGATCGATACCAGATAGAAACGGACATCGAATTTCCGCCGCGTATCTTCAAACGCCTCGAACCCGCACTCGTACGGCGAGACCTTTTCGCTATCCGGTTTCTGGTCGGCCACGATGTAGGACGCGAGCACGGCTCCCCCGGAGATGACCAGGGCGATCGCGGCGAACACCAGAATCGGCAAGTAGTCTGCGATGATTGGGCTGAACATGGCCCCCCCTGAGACGGTCGGACCGGCAGAAAACGGTGCCAACACAAGAGCGCCGTCCCGGTCTCCAAACCCCGAACGACCGGAGCACGAAGATCGGTCGCGAATGCCGGCGGACTATAGGCCAGCCGTTTGAAGCGGCAAAGATAATATGGAACGGAACCGCCCTGACAACCTTGCCAGGGAGAATCTAAGGTTTGCTTTGTTTTTGAGGGGGATGGCGCGAGTGACGGGACTTGAACCCGCGGCCTCCGGCGTGACAGGCCGGCGCTCTAACCAA
>JANQJV010000114.1 GCA_028281465.1 Azospirillaceae bacterium
GTCCGGGCCGGCTGGAAGCCGGCGGTCCAGCCGGCAAGGAGGCCGGCGCTCCGAAACAGGGCGGCCCGAGGACCGGTCAGTGTTTCGGGCCGTTGGTATTACCTGGACGATTTGGCGCGCCGTTTCGTGCCGCGCTGGTTGTCGACCTCGTCGCCACAAGTGGCGGGTTTGGCCGCCATTCTTCAGCGGATCGGCCCGACCCTGGTCGTTTTTCACAGCCACGGCCGAGACATCACCCTCGATCCCGCCGTCGCGCAGCCGAACTTGATGGCCAGGATCATCACCTGGATGGCAGGTGGCGTAGACCGGGCCGGGGTGGTCCGACCGCAGGAGGCAAACGCTGAAAACGCCTTCTCATGAGCAAACTGACTCCGGCTGGAGCACGGTCACGATCAGCTCGCCGTTGCCGGGCCCCCAGGCATAGACCGCAGGGTTCGGGTCGGAGGAGGCCGTTGGCGCTGGCGTCGGCGGCAACAGCCGACGGAGCGCCCGCGCCGCTTCACGGATGGCGTCGGTCTTTGAACGGTTGCCCTTGTCAAAGGAAAATTGTCTCATGGACGGAAACCATGGCCGTACGCTGGTGCCGAGCCGGGTCCAATCGGCATAGCTGCACAGGCGCCAGACCGGCACGCCCAGGGCGCCTGCCATTTCACCAACCGACGTGGCGGCCGTGACGACCAGATTCAATCCGGCGGTCAACGCCGCCGCTGCCTCCAGATCGGTCTTCAGATCCGTGTCGGCCCAGCGCGTCACCGAGACGCCGAGCTGCTCGGCCACGGCCGCCAATTCCTCACCGCACTCGTCGTACTGCAAGCACACGAAGTGTACCCCCGGAATTGTCAGGATCGGCGCCCAATCTTCGATGGCGGCATAGGCACCGCGGCGATCGGTCGTCACATAACCGCTGCGCCAGCAGATGCCGACGGTAAGGCCAGGGCCGAGGGCAGCCAGGCGGTCTCGCCACATGGCCATGCGCTCGGCATCCGGCCGCAACCAGCCGGCTGTCAACGGAAACGACGACAACTGGGGCCGATGCAGGGCCGCCACCGTACCGGCCGGTGCGTGCCGGTTGAACCAAGTATCGGCGCAATAGCCACCTTGGTTGTATTCCGGTGGCTCGCGCCGGAACCGCCCGTCCGGGAACGAGCGTGCGAGCAGACCTTCCAAGCGCGTGTCACATTCGATCGCGACGCATGGTCTGCCGGCGCCCCCGACCGACAACTCACCGTAAGCCGTCGCGAACATGAGTTCGTCGCCAATGCCCTGCTCGCGCCACACCAGCAAGGCCGTGTCGGATCCCGATTCCTGCAGCGGTTCACCGCCCCATTCCGGCACCGCAAAGCGCCGGTCTGGTCGGGCCCGTTTGGCGGCGAAGCGCCAACGATAGCCGTCCCAGCCGGTTTGGAGATGGCCTTGCTCCAGGTGCAAGAGCGCCCGATTGAAGTTCATCAGCGGAAGGCGCGGATCGATGGCCAGCGCCTTCTGGTAGTAGACTTCAGCGTCTTCGCTGCACCCCATCTGCGCCCGCAGCAAGCCCAGATTACCGAGTGCTTCGGCGTAATCCGGTTGGATCTCCAAGGCCCGCCGGTAGCACGCCTCGGCCTCGGTGTGGTCGCCGCGCACCTGGAGGACAAAGCCGAGGTTGTTCTGGGCTGGGGCGAACCTGGGATCCTGTCGCACGGCCGTGCGCAATGCCCTCTCGGCATCGTCCATGCGATCGAGCAGACGCAGGGCGTTACCCAGATTGCTCCAGGCTTGGGGGCTGAAGGTTTGCAGGCTCAGGGATTCTCGGTAGGCCGCAACCGACTCTTCCAGCCGGTCGGTCGACTGCAGGGCGTTACCCAGGTTATTGTAGGCCTTGGCTAGGCGCGGGTCCAGACTGATGGCATGGCGATGGAAGGCCTCGGCGCGCACGAAGTCATTGAGGTCCTGCAGCACCGTGCCCAGGTTGTTGTACGCGTCGGCATAAGCCGGGTTGATGGCAATGGCCCGCTGCAGACAATCCAGTGCCATCGGGAAATTGCGTCTGGCTTGGTGCCACAGACCGATGTTGTTGAGCGTATCGGCATGATCGGGCCGCAGCGCCAGGGCCCTCTGGTAACAGTCCATGGCCTCATCGCTGCGGCCGTGCTGCTGGAGCACATTGCCCAGATTGTTGAGCGCTTCGGCATGGTCGGGCTGCTCTGCCAGGCACTGCCGGTACAGTGCGATCGCCTCGGCCGACCGGCCGAGCGCCGTGACCACCGTGGCCAGATTGAAATAGGTGACGGCCGTACCCGGCGAGAGGGTCAGCGCCTGACGATAATGCTGCTCCGCTTCGGCCAAGCGGCCGCTTGCTTGGCAAACCACACCCAGATTGATGCGTGCTTCCGGATACTCCGGTTTGAGCTGCAGCGCCTTGGTGTAGAGCGCTGCCGCCTCGAACAATGAGCCTTTGGCCTGCTGCACCAAACCCAGATTGGAATAGTACTCGGCTTGGTCGCCTCGGTGTGCGATCGCACGCGCGATGAGCGTCTCGGCCTGGTTCAGATCGCCACTCTGGTAAACGGCGACGCCCTTTAGGTGCAGGGCGTCGCTATGGTCAGGCGTGCGTGCCAGAACCCGGTCGTACAAGGCGATCGCCGCCTCGATGCGTCCCGCCTGGTGTTCCGCCACGGCCGCCACCAGCCACTGCGCAGGGTGGTCGCCGCCTGCTGCTGGAGCTGCTCCGGCACGGGCCGACGCCGGCTTGCGGCCGAGGCCCCGGCGTTGCTTCCGGTTCATCAGTGTCTCCCGCGGTGCGACCGGGGCTGGTCCAGAGCGGATGCGGTCCCATGACCGGAAAATCTCTCCACGCACATCGGCAACTTCGTCTCCACGCCGCGCCAGCCGGGCAATTGTTACCCAGAAAAACCCGCGGATCCCAACCCAATCCTCTGGCCCGAGGCTTGCTTTGGTGCTGCCAACTCTATTGACCATGCCTATTCAAGGGGGCCTTCGACATGAGTATCTTCGGCTCTTTGTCCACTGGTGTTCTGGGGCTCACTGCTCAGTCGCGGGCACTTGGCCATATCGCCGACAACATCGCCAACTCCCAGACCGTCGGTTACAAACGTGTCGACTCCGCGTTCGAGACGCTTGTGCTGCAGTCTTCCAGCCGACTGCATGCGCCGGGCGGCGTCATCGCCAAGGCGCAATTCCAGAACGGCATCCAAGGCGGCCTGACGCAGGTGCAGAGCGCAACCAATCTGGCGATCCAGGGTCAGGGTTTCTTCACGGTGACCGTGCCGACCGAGGATGCCGCTGGCCAGGCCGACCTGTTCTACACCCGTGTCGGCGATTGGGAGCTGGACGAGGAGCGCTTTCTCACCAACTCGAATGGCTTTCGCCTCAACGGCTTCGTCGAAGACCCGGACACGGGTGAGGTGAACACCTTCGGCGCGATTCAGCCGATCCAGATCGCCAATACACTGGATCGGCCGGTGCCGACCAGCGAGATCGACCTGTTTGCGAACCTGCCGGCGACGCCCAAACTCGGCGAACCGGCTCCCAGCACCACCATCAATGTCTTCGACGATCTGGGCCGACCCCAGGAGCTGACCTTGAAATGGCGCCAGCAGGCCCAGGACGACTGGCGCCTGATCGTCGAAGCACCGAGCAGCCTCGCCGGCACATCGCCACTCGGGCCGGGTTTCGATGGTCAGCAGCCAGTGGCCAACGAAGGGGCCGTGACACAAGGTCGTCCGGCCCGCAAACAGGTCGACACCATCACGTTCGGTACCGCCGCCAACAATATCCAGGTCGGCGAGACCTATACGGTTAACGTCAACGGTACCGCCTTCTCGCAATCGATCACCGCCGACAACGTCGGCACCCTCGTCAATTTCGACGGTGTGGCCGATGCGTTGGCCGCGCAAATCAATTCCTCGGTGCCGTCGCCGGGCGTGCAGGCCACCACTGTCTCGGGTGGCGAATTGGTGCTGACCGCCAACAACGCCGGCACCGGGTTCTCGTCCTCCACGCAGATCACCGATGCCACCAAGACCACCAATTCGGTGCCGATTTCGGCCACGGTGTCGTCGGCCGCCGCCGGTCAGGCCCAGATCACCCAGTTGACGTTCTCGGAGACCGGCCTCGACGTGGGTGACAGCTTCACGGTCTCGATCATACCGGATGCCACTGGTGTCGCCCAAGTCTTCTCCTTGACGGCAACCACCGGAAACTTCAGCAATCTGCGCAACGTCAACGGCGTGGCGCAAACCTTGGCCGATCAGATCAATGCCGATCCGACCTCCACCGTGGTCGCCACCACCTCCGGCCCCTCCATCATATTGACCGGAAAAACCGCTACGGCCGCCGCCAGTTTCACGTTGGGCAGCGCCGTGAGCAACGGCAGCCTGGCGCCCAATACGGTGTCCTCGGTACGCCTGCCCACCAATGTGACCGGCATTCAGCAATCGCAGACCATCTCGTTGTCCGGTGGCGTGGGCGATATCGGTGCGAACTTCCAGATCACCGTGCGCAGTCCGACCCAGGCAAACTTCTCCGCCACGACCTCGGTGGCGGCGGCGACCTCCGTGCAACAGGTCTCGACCGCCACCTTCGACGCTGCGGCCACGCTCACCGCGGGCCAGGAGTATCGGATCGTGGTCGACGGTACGACCTATTCCACGCTGATCACCGACGACAATGTGGACACCCTGATCAATGTCGACGGTGTCATCTCCGATCTTGTGTCCAAGATCAACAACGACTTCGGGTCGTCGGTGACCGCGTCCGCTCAGGCCGGCGGTAGCGGTGGGATCACGCTGACGGCCAAATTCGCGGATGATTCATTCACCGTGACGCAGCCGAGCATTCAAAGCTTCAACCAGCTTTTTCAACTGCCACAGAATCAGAACGGTCTCAATGGCACCACAGGGAATGAGTTGACCATCGCCGACATTGCGACAACCCTGGCAACCCAGATCAACGGGGCCGGCCTGCCGATCTCGGCCACGGTCAACGGCGGCACGCTGACGGTTACGTCGACCCAAGACGACGTCGCCTTCGACGTGACGACGGCCACCTCGGCCGGGACCACGCCAGGCCACGTGCGCTTGCAGTTCGGCGGAAACTCGCCGACCGGCGTACAGGTGCCGGCGGGCACGATCCGGCAGATCGGCATCGTTGGCCCCGGAGGCACGGCCGTGGCGCCAACCCAGACCAATGCCGGCGACCCGGCTAACGTGCGCTTCACCGTGGACTTCGGGGCCGGCCCGCAGGAGATTTCGCTCAATCTCGGTGCTTTCCAGCGTGCTCAGGGTGTGACCCAATTCGCGGGTGAAACCGTGAACGTGAGCGCGGTGCAACAAAATGGCAGCCCGCGCGGTCAGTTCAAGAACGTTGAAATCAATGACAACGGCGATGTGCTCGTGAATTTCGACAACGGTCGGAGCCGCGTGGTCGCCAAAGTACCTCTGACCCTCTTCAACAACCCTAATGCCCTGCAGCGAGAGAACGGCGGTGTGTTCAGCCAGACGGCGAACTCCGGCGAACCCAATGGCCCGTTTCTGCCGACCCAGAACGGTACCGGCCAGCTCGTGCCGAACAGCTTGGAACAATCCAACGTCGATATCGCCGACGAATTCACCAAGCTGATCGTCACCCAGCGGACCTACACAGCCAACTCGCGGATCGTGACCACCTCCGACGAGATGCTGCAGGAGGCCCTCAACCTCAAGCGGTAAGGGATCTGGGGTGACCGGGCCCGGCGTCGAAAGCGGCGTCGGTTCGGCAGCCTTGGTTTGACCGAACCGGAAAGGTTCTCGATCCATGACCGGATTGTTCTCAGCGATCAACAGCGCGACAGCCGGTCTCCGTGCCATTCAGACCGATCTCAAGCTGGTCTCGGATAATGTGGCACGGGCCGACGACCCGACGCGCACGCGCCACAGCGTGGCCCGGCAAACCGGGCCCTCCGGCGCCATCGTCGGCGTGTCGTTCCAGCGCCGAACCGACAATGCGCTACAGGCGCAGCTCAACCAGGCGATCGCGTCCGATGCCGGCGGCAGCACGCGCAACGCCTATCTGTCGCGGGTGGGTGAGGCGCTCGGCACCGCATTTGGCGAACCGCCGCTACAGGTGGCCATGCAGCAATTCGCCGAGGCCTGGCGTAGCTTACAGACCACGCCGGAGAGCAATACGGCTCAGCTCCAGGTCATCCAGCTCGGCGAACGGGTGGCGCGCGAAGTGCAGCGCACTGCCAACAGCGTCGAGCAGATCGACACCGATATCCGCACCGACATCGGCAAATCGGTCGATGAGTTGAACCGGATGTTAGGGGAGATCGACCGGCTGAACACCGAAATCGTCGCGCATGGCAACGAAGGTGCCGTGGGTAACGAGATGCGCGACCAACGGGACGCCATGGTGCGCGACCTCAATCGGCTCATCGGCGCCCGCACCTTGGAACAACCGAACGGTGAGCTGACGGTCTTCACCTCCGACGGCCTGTTGTTGCTGGACAGCGAGCCGGCACAGTTCAGCTACGATGGGGCCAATGCCGTGCGCATGGTGACGGCGCAGGACCGCGACATTGATGTGCATTTCTCCGAAGGCAAGATCGGAGCGTTGCTCGACATGGTGCGCGACGGTTCCCAGGAGTCCCCGCCGCAGCCCCCCAGCAAGATCGGGCATCAGGAGGTCATCCGCAAGCTGCGCAGCCAGCTCGATGCCGTGGTCGAAGCCTTCACGGGTCCGACCCAGACCGGCCAGCCGACCAGCTTTGCCGATGCCTACGACAACGCCTCGCCGGTGGAAACCGGGGAGTTGAACAGCGGCTTTTTCGTCGGCACCAACCGCTTCGACGTCCAGGTCAACCCGTCCTTGTTGGACGGCACCAAAAGCCTGAAGGCGGCCGCCATCGAGGATGCTGCCGAAGCGGTCACCATCGCCGGGCGGACGTTCAGTGTCGATGGTGTGGAGGCCACCAACGCCAGCTACACCGACTTCGTTTCCGCCACGATGGGTTACTGGAGTGACGCCGCCCGCGTCGCGGAGGAGGAGTCCGCCCGCTTCACCGAGACCAAGGAGCTTCTGGAAATCCGTTTCCAGTCCAAGGTCGGCATCAACCTGGATGAGGAAATCGCCCAGCTCCAAATGCTGCAAACGTCCTACGCGGCGTCGGCGCGCGTGATCCAGGTCACCAACACCATGTTCAATGCGCTGGAGAGCATCGTGTCATGACTTCAGTCGTTCCGCTCGGGAGTTATGCCCGCCATGTTCACACCGTCCGTACCCTCGCGGCCGGCCAGAACAACATTGACACGCTGTCGGCCCAGCTCACCTCGGGCAAGAAATCCACCGACCTGCGCGGCTTCGGGCCGGATGCCGAACGCCTGCTCAAGCTGCGCACCGAGGCGGTCAATCGGCAGGCTTTCATTACGGCCATCGACAACGTGGCTGCGCGCGTCAAGGCAGCCGATCTGGTGCTGAACCGGCTCGACGACATCGCCCGTGACATGTCTAGCACCAGCTTCATGCCGATTAACCCAGGGCCGGTGCGCATCGATCCGCCGGTGGACAATGATCCAGACAAGATGCAGGTCACGGTGAATGAGGAGCGCTCCGAGTTTCGTGTCAACGCCAAATACACGGTGACCGCGGTTCCGGCTTCCGCCAGTGGCACCTATGACATCACTTTACACGATGGCCTGGGTGGACGGGCGACGGCGACGCTCAACTTGGACTCCGTGCCGCCAGGGGACGGCCTCAACCACACCTTCGAGATCGCCGGCGGTCCGGGCGAGGGCGCCCTCGTCAACCTGACCTTCGACAACCTGATCAGCGCCAGCTCCAGCAGCTTCGAGGTGTCTTGGCCGGAAACCGAGGTGACCAAGACCCGGGTCGAAACTTACCTGACGGAGATCCGCAACCTGTTGAACGAGAAGGTGGGTGATCGGTTCCTGTTCGCCGGGTCGCGCTACAGCACGGAACCGGTTGGCGATCTAACCGCGCAGAAGCAGGTGACTCGGGTGACCTTGGACGGTTCGGTCGGCCGGGCCGGCGACCTCTACCAGTTGACCGTCGACGGCAACAACTACAACTACGTCACCACCGGCCTGGAGCCGAGCCTGAGCGCCATCGCCAGCAATCTGGCCAGCCAGGTCATCAACACCTCACCGGCTCTACCGATCACCGTCACCACGGCGAACGGCGTCATCACCCTGAGCGGACAGACCGTCGACGACACATTCGACGTGGACGGGTCGGTGCTGGGTGGACCGACCTTCGTCGACGTGTTCTCTACGCCAGTGGCGACCCAAGCCGCGTCGCCGACCCAGGTGCAGATCTCCGAGACGACGCTGTCCGGCACTGCCGTTGACATTGGCGACACCTACAAGATGAAAGTCTCCATCGGAGATCCTCTGGATCCGTTCAATGCCAAGTACTACATGGACAATCCGAACGCACCACGGACGCGTCCCGTATATGAGGAATTCGAAGTCGAGTACACGATCACCTACGATGATTTCCACAACAATGGCATCAACAGCGTGACCGCGGTGGCGGCACAATTGGCCACAGTGGTAAACGCCACGCAGCCGCCACTGCCGGTCACCGCCACGGCGACGGCCGGCACTGGTCTGATCACGCTCACCGGTACCACCAACGATGTTGCGTTCACGGCCGAACCCTCGGTGGTGGATGGGAAGCTGTCCAACACCCTGACCGTGGCCACTCTGCCGCCGGACATCACCTCGCTGACCACGCCACGCATCGTCAACGAGCCCGATCTGCCGTTCTACGACAACGATTGGGCCCCTAACGCCACCAGCGAGAAGGCCTGGGATACCGCCAAGGTGCGCATCGACGACAGCTTGGTGATCGACTACGGCATCGCCTCGACCAACGAGACCTTCCAGACGCTGATCCAGGCGTTCCGCTATGCGCGCGCCGCCGTGGAACAGCCGGGCAACTACAACGAATTCATCGAAGACGCGCGGCAATTGTTCATCGGCGCCAAGGACGACCTGCGTGCCATGGCGGGCAAGAACGCCTCGGACCTGGGTACCATGGAGATCACGCGCGACGCGCACACCAATGCCAAGCTCGCTGTGGCCAACCAGTTGGCCGACATCGAAGGAATCGACCAGACGGATGTGTCCGTCCGCCTGAGCAGCGCCATTACCACCCAGGAAGCCGCCTACACGGTGACCGCCCGCACGCAACAGCTACAGCTCATCAACTACATTGCGTGATGGGGGCAGGCGGGGCTGCAGACCGCCCTTTTGCGGGAGCGCCGGCATCCCTGCCGGCTGGACGGCCGGTTTCCGGTCGGCCCAGACCAGTCATACCAACGGCTCGAAACAATGACCGGTCCTCGGGCCGCCCTGTTTCGGAGCGCCGGCATCCTTGCCGGCTGGACCGCCGGCTTCCAGCCGGCCCGGACCACGCCCAGCGGCCG
>JANQJV010000115.1 GCA_028281465.1 Azospirillaceae bacterium
CGGGGATGAAACAGTCCAGTTTTCCGAGCGCATATATAGCAGCGAAGTTTGCTTTTGCTACTATATTTGGACACGCCAAGCTTAGTTTCTTGTTAGAGTGTTGGCTGGTCGGGTGTGCGCCTTAATCAAATCAACCACTTGATCCTCTTCGACCACGCGAATTGCGGAAGTCGGGATAGGTCCGCCTCCGTCATTGCCGCCGACTGGGTCGTGGACGGCGGCTGGACGAACCTGTAGACTAGAAAATTTAGTGGCGTCGAAAGCGTTGCATCGATGGATCGTGAGGACAGTGGATGGTTCATCATCGATACAGATGGCGGTGTCGATGATGCGATGGCGATCCTGTTGGCGATGTCGGCGATTCGGGACCGGATTGTGGCGCTGAGTGCCGTACATGGAAACGTTAACCTGGAACAGGTGCTTTCCAATCTTCGGTTGACTTGCCGCATCGCCGGTGGACTCGCGCCGCCGATTTTACGGGGCACCGACCGACCCCTCTTGGCCAGTGTCCAAACGGCAACGGTAATCCATGGGGAAGATGGCCTTGGCAACATCCGCGGTTTGCTGGATGACCAGGGACAACGCAGGTACATTGATGAAGAAGTAGAGCCAACCGAGATTAGATCAAATCCTGAAAGCAGCCTTTCCCAGTATCTGATCGAATCAGATCAAGCAAAAATGACCATAATATGCATAGGTCCGCTGACCAATATTGCCATTGCACTTG
Organism: Azospirillaceae bacterium; assembly: GCA_028281465.1. Lineage (GTDB taxonomy): Bacteria > Pseudomonadota > Alphaproteobacteria > Azospirillales > Azospirillaceae > JANQJV01. The sequence goes on from JANQJV010000115.1 coordinate 728, forward strand.
AAAACGACTCGTTGTCGCCCGAGAAGATTCGACAGATCGTGTTTCTCGGCGGTGCGGAGGCGAAGGGCAACATCACGCCCCATGCAGAGTTCAACGTGTTTTGCGACCCGGATGCGGCGCGCCGTGTCTTCTCGAGCGGTTGTCCTCTACGCGTCATCCCACTGCACATCTGCGAGCAGGTCTTTCTTTCGGAGGCATCGCTGGTGGGCATGGGTAAGCAGTACCCATCGCGCGTTGCGACCTTCCTCCTGGACAGTCACGCCCCGTACATCCGGTTCTACCAGGAAAATCGGGGAATGCGCGGCAGCGTACCCCATGACAGCATTGCCGTTGCCGCCGCGCTCGCCCCAGAGATGTTCGACTACCGAAGGGCTGTGATAGATGTGGAGACCGTCGACAAAGACAAGAGAGGGATGACGTCAATAAATTATTGTGAAAACGGGACAATAGACGTGGCAACATCCATTAATATCCCGAGATTTGAGGCGATGATCAGAGATATGTATGCATTCTATTGCCTCAATGATGACTGATGAGGCAATCGCTCGCGGTGTTGCAAGGATATCCCCTTCAACCCTAATCGGGTTGGTGGAGCATTTTCCGCTCACGCTGGTTTGCCCTATCCGAGCAATCCGTCAGACGCCGCCTGGGCCCAGATTTCGTCCCAGGCCTTGCCTGCACGTCCGCGATGGCGCACGGCTCTTGCCGCGGCCAGATTGTCCATCATGCCGTCTCCCTCAACGATGATCAGACCGACCATACCCATCGCGGTGTGCGGCAAACATTTGTAGCCGTAGAAGCCAGGGATCGTGAGCGTGACCGAGACTTCCTGATTGAGTCGGCTCCGCCAGCTCTGGGCGCCCACCGGGAGCATGCCGTCGATGGTCTGCGAATTATGGCCGGGGTTCGTCGGCACGAAGCGGACGGTGTCTCCCGGCTGGACCACCTGGATGATCGGGTGGAACACCATCGTGATCCGTCTGTTTTCCGGATGCCGGTTCAACATCTGGATATCATGGGTCGTGCCAGCACCATGAGCGGGGCTGACAAGAGTAAGAGCCGTACCAGCAACAAGAAAGCTACGGCGGTCAAGGATCAGTGACATGAGCATTGTCCTCCTCTCAGTGGTCAACACGCCAAAACTCGTCAGCCATGGAGCGGAAATGGCTAGGGAGACTGCCGATATTCGGCCAAATCGTGCATTGATGCGTGGAATTCAAAAGACTGATGCAGTTTTCTCAAGAGAATGGGTTTCTACTTAAAACAGGGTTGGCGTCGAGTTTCGGTGACTGGTCGTGGGTTTCGAAACGACGGCTATTCAGCGAACGCTTTCTCGACGACGTAGTCGCCCGGTGCGGCGTTGGATCCCTCGCTTAGGCCGGCTTTCTCCAGAAGTGCCCGTGTGTCGGCGATCATCGCCATGGACCCGCAAATCATCACGCGATCCTGACGGCCGTCGAAATCGGCAATCTCCAACTCTTCAAAGAAACGGCCACTTTCGATGAGATGGGTTATTCGCCCGCGCCGCACGAACGATTCACGGGTGACACTCGGATAATAGGTGACGGCATCGACGGCCAAGTCTCCGATCAACGGATCATCCTTGAGCAGTCGGATCAGGTTCGCCCCATAGTCCAGGTCGGCCACATACCGGCAGGTGTGGGTCAGAACGATGATCTCGAACTTCTCGTAGGTCTCCGGCTCACGAACGACGCTCGCGAAAGGGGCAATCCCCGTGCCCGTGGAAAGCAGGAACAGGCGCTTTCCGGGCTTCAGTGCATCGGTCACCAGAGTACCAGTCGGCTTGCGACCGAGGAGCACAGGATCATTCGGTTCGATAGCCTGGAGCCTTGAGGTGAGCGGGCCGTCCGGCACCTTGATTGAATAGAATTCCAGCTCGGAATGCCAGGTCGGGCTTGCAACCGAATAGGCGCGCAGCAAAGGTCTATCGCCATCCATCAATCCCAGCATGACGAATTCGCCGGCTCGAAACCGAAAGCTCCGTGGACGGTTGAGCCGAAAGGAGAACAAGGATTTCGTCCAGTGACGAACTGCGACGACACGTTGCTGGGTAACCGTGCGCGGCAAGGAATCGCCGTCGAAAGCCATCAGGACCGCTCCCCGGAGTTTTCTATCGCTTGTGCTCTTTGCCGCGGCCCACCGTTCAGGAGACCCGCCCGTCACAACCAACTGAACCAGGATCATACGCCCTTGAAGCTGAAATGAAAATGATTCTTATTCTCATTATGTGCTGGCCGATAGTCGCCTCGAATTGGCACGGCGTGTCAGCCACCGGCCACAATGGGACTGTGTGATCATCCACCGATCAACGTCGCGCGCGACCGGACGCGGAACCAGGGCGGTACACCCCACCGCATGAGACCAACGGCCCGACACAATGACCGGTCCTCGGGCCGCCCTGTTTCGGAGCGCCGGCCTCCTTGCCGGCTGGACCGCCGGCGTCCAGCCGGCCCGGACCCCGCCCAGCGGCCGG
>JANQJV010000181.1 GCA_028281465.1 Azospirillaceae bacterium
CCTTCCCTTCTATCGGCGGCGGGAAATTGACCGCTGTATTTTAACCGTGAGGCGGATTCTTGAAAAGGGGATTGGTCTTCACTACACGCGATTTGGCAAACTCCCATCACGCAAGATCAAGGCGTTAGTAGGCTCCAGCGACCCCCAAATCACCGTTTTCGAGGGCGAATCCGCGAAGTCGGGCTAGACGCGCAACTGTCAACATGAGCGCCATGCCCCCCCAAAAGGGAGACCTGTTTGGGAGAATGTTCGGCAAACCAGCCGGAACAGGGACGATGCCGAAGACCCGTATTGCTGACGAGCCAATGGAGGGCCTCGAGAACACCGGCCCCAGCGGGCAACGATGCTGGCGCTCCCGGCCGACAGCCCCAACACCCACCCCATACGCCGATATATCCGTCCACCCTTGAGCGACCCATGTGGGCCAAGCTGTCACCAAACCACACACCTCAGTGGCTTCTCCGCGCTTCCCCCTCTTCCCCGGCGTGAGATCACCGCCTCACACCCGCCCCGGCTTTACGCCTGGGAAGCGTACCTCGAGCGCGCGCATGCCCGTGGTCAGCACCAAGGTCAGCGCCAGGTAGATGCCGGCAACCAGCAACAGCGGCTCGTAGACGAGGAAGGTTTCGTCGCGCACCAAGTTAGCGGCTTTGAGTAGGTCCATCACGGCGATGGTCGAGACCAGGGGAACGGATTTCAGGAGCAGAATCACTTCGCCGGTCAAGGTCGGCAGGCAGATCTGGATGGCGCGCGGCAGCCAGATGCGCCACAGCACCTGGACGCCGGACAGGCCGAAAGCGCGTGCCGCCGACAGTTCACCCACCGGCACGCTGGCCAAGGCGCCGCGCAGCACCTCGCCGACATAGGCGCCAACGCTCAAGGTGAAGGCGAGCACGCCATAGAAAAAGGCATCGCGCAGCACCGGCCACAGGAAACTCTCGCGCACGCCCGGGATCAGCGGCAGCAGACGCCCCACCCCATCATAAAAGAAAAACAACTGCACCAGGAGCGGCGTGCCACGGATCACCGTGGTGTAGCCGCGCGCCAGCCACCTCAAAGGCCGCGGGCCGACGATCTGCGCCAAGGCCACGCCCACGGCCAAAACAAATCCGGCCGTGCCGGACAAGGCGACCAGGATCAGCGTGTTGACGAAGCCTTGCCACAGATAGGCCAGGTAGGACGGGTTGGCGAGCCAGGAGAAATCCACCAGTTCCGCTCCCCCCTCACCCGGTCGCCTGGCCGCGGCGCACCAGGGCCTCGGCGCGCCGGAACAACACGTTCGAAGCCAGCGTTATGGCGAGATACAACGCGCCCGCGGCGGCGTAGAAGGTGAAATACGCCCGCGTGCTGGCCGCCGCCTGTTGCGTGGTGAAAAACAGCTCCTCAAAGCCGACCACGCTGACCAGGGCCGTGTCCTTGATGAGAATGAGCCACAGGTTGGACAGGCCGGGCAGCGCATTGGGCAGCATGGCCGGCAGCACGATGCGCCGGAAGCACAGCCATGGCGGCATGCCAAACGCCTGCGCCGCCTCCAACTGCCCGCGTGGGATGGCCAGAATGGCACCGCGGAACACCTCGGTCATATAGGCGCCCTGGACGACGGCAAGCACGGCAATGGCCGCGACGAAACCGCTGATGTCGACGGCGCCGTCCATGCCGAGACTGCGCAGCAAGGCGTTCAGCGCCTGGCTGCCGGCATAGTAGAGCAGAATGATCAGCAGCAGTTCCGGCACGGCGCGGATCACCGTGGTGTAGCCGGCCGCCACCAGCCGCAACGGCCACACGCGGCTGAGCTTCGCCAGCGCCCCGAGCAGTCCCAGCAACAGCCCGATGGCATAAGCCAACACAGCGATCTCCAGGGTGACCAGTGCCCCTTGCAGCAATGGTCCGGCCCAGTCGATCAAACCTTCGTTTTGGAACTGGTACATGGGTCAATCCGGCAGCCAACGGAGAACGGCGCGGGACGGGCCGAAACCACCCGTCCCGCGTCCCGATCCTCAACCGCCGCAGATGTCGGTGCCGAAATACTTGTTCGACAACGCCGCACAGCCGCCGTTTCCGATCAAAGTATCGATCGCGGCGTTGACCGCGGCGTGCAGATCCGGTTCGCCCTCGCGCAGGCCCACGCCCACGCCGTCGCCGAATGCCGGGTGGCGGGGCGCCTTGAACTTAATCGCATAGCCGGCCGCGTCAGGGCTTTCGACGAAGGCGGTCATGGCGATTTCGTCGGCCAGAATGACATCGACCCGCCCCGCCACCAGGTCGCGGTTGGCCTGGTCCTGCTGGTCGTAGATCTGCACCGACACACCCTTGGGCTGCAGCTCCTGGCGCGCGAACGAGGCGTGCGTGGTGGCGCCCTGCACACCGAGAATCTTGCCGCCGAGATCGTCCAGACCGGCCAGATCCAGGGACTCCGCGGCGATGAAAGCGCCGGAGGTATAGTAGTACGGCTTGGAGAAATCGATGACCCGGTCACGTTCTGCCGTGATCGACATGGAGCCGAAGATCATGTCGATCTTGCCGGCATTTAGCGCCGGGATGATGCCGCTCCAAGCGACCGGCACTTCCGCGCAGGGTTGTTCCATTTCCGCACAGATCGCATAGGCCAGTTCCAGCTCGAAGCCGGTCCAGGATCCGTCGGCGCCTTTGAAGGTGAAGGGCGGATAGGGTTCGGCGGCGAAACCGATCTTAAGCTCCTGCGCCGCAAGCGAGTGCACCAAGACCGGGGCCAGCGCGACCGCGCCGACCAGCATGCCGAAGACAGTCTTCATGGGGATCACCGTTTCCTCCTTTGGATTTCCGCCGCGGGCGGACCTGCGTGCCAATTTGGTCCGGCCGGCACGCCACATGGGTTCGGCCGGCTTCAGCAAGACTCACGCCACCGACGACAGGAACTGCCGGCAACGCTCGCTCTCCGGGTTGCCGAACACCTGGCCCGGCGGCCCGGTCTCCGCGATCCGGCCTGCATGCAAAAATATCAGATGCGTGGACACATCGCGGGCAAACCCCATCTCGTGCGTCACCAGCAGCATGGTGCGGCCGTCTTCCGCCAGGTCGCGGACGACGGCCAGCACCTCGCCCACCAGCTCCGGGTCGAGCGCCGAGGTCGGCTCATCGAACAGCAGCACCTGTGGCTGCATGGCCAGCGCCCGGGCAATCGCCGTGCGCTGCTGCTGCCCGCCGGACAGGAAGGCGGGATATTCATGGCGCTTGTCGGCCAGGCCGACCCGCTCGAGGAACGCTTCGGCGATCTCCACCGCCTCGCGCCGGCTGAGGCCTAACACCTGCATCGGCGCCTCGATCACATTGCCGAGCACGCTCATGTGCGGCCACAGGTTGAACTGTTGGAACACCATGGTGACCTTGGCGCGCAGACGCTGAATCTGCCGACGATCGAGGCCGGTGGCCTGGCCGTCGCGGCCGCGGTCAAAATGGATGATTTCGCCGGCAATGAACAGGTCACCCCGGTTGGGCAGCTCCAAGAGATTCATACAGCGCAAGAGCGTGCTCTTGCCCGAACCGCTGGCGCCGATGATGGAGAGCACACTGCCCTCCGTCGCCTCGAACGAGATGCCCTTGAGGACCTCCAGCGGTCCGAACCGTTTCTCCAGATCGACGGCACGCACCGCCACGTCGCGGCCGCGCGCCGCCGGGACCGCCTCCGGCATGGCTCCTCCCCGTGATACTTAATGTCCTAACACAATTGAACAGGTGTTCAAAGTGGCGAATGGGCGGGTGCGTCGGGTCGGATCGCCCCATGCCGGTGGAGCACCTTGGCCACGGTCAATCCGGCCAAAGATCGCTGAGCGGAAGATCGATCGCTTCGAACGGTCTGGCACGGGCACTATCGTCTTCGGCGAAAATGGCGTCGATCAGCCAACCGGCGTCGGTCAAGGTCAGGACCTCGAGCGTCCGGCGGAGGGGATCGACGAACCAGAGAAACGGAACCTGGCGCTCGCCGTAGATGGCGCGTTTGATGACCTGGTCGCGACGGGCGCCGCGCGGCGAAAGCACTTCGCACACCCAATCGGGGGTCATGGAGACCGCGGGCACATCCGGGAAGATCGGCAAGCGCTCCCGGCGCCAACCGGCAACATCGGGGACAAGCACATCGTTGCCGAGATGCACCTCCGGTTCCGGCAAAATCCACCACCCCCCCGGACCGTCCACGCCGTCTTCGAAGGGGCCGAGCAGTTTTTGCTGCAACCGGCCGATGACGCGTCCGTGCCTCGGTGTCGGCCGGGGGCTGCTCACGATCGTCCCCCGAAGAATTTCACCGGTCATCCATTCCGGCAGCGCTTCCAGTTGCCGGTACAACGCGGGGTCGACAGTGGACATGACAAACGCTCCGGCTGGGAACCGTATAGCTCACGCCATCCAAAGGGTCGCGAGCGGCAATGCGACGGCATCGAAGGGTTTGGCACGCGCCTCATCGTCATCCGTGAAGATGGCATCGACAAGCCACCCCTCGTCCGTCAGGGTCAACACCTCGAGGACATGCCGAACCGGGTCGATGAACCACAGAAACGATACCTTGTTTTCGCCATAGATTGCCCGCTTGATCACCTGATCGCGGCGGGCACTGCGCGGCGAGAGCACTTCACAAACCCAATCCGGGGCCACCGTGAAGGCGGCCACCCGCGGCGTCTCGGGCAGCCGCTCCCGCCGCCACCCAGCCAGATCCGGGACCAGAACCTCCGCCCCCAAATGAACCTCCGGTTCCGGGAAAATCCACCAACCACCCGGACCGCCAAGACCATGGCGAAACGGACCGCGCAAGAGTCCACCCAGCTCGAAGATGACGTTGACGTGGGGACTCGCCGGCCTTGGACTGGCAAACACCTCCCCACCCAGAATCTCACCGACCTGGGTTTCCGGCAGGGTTTCCAACTGTCGGTACAAGCCAGGATCGACGCCAGGCATGGCCTTCTCTCCCGTTTCGACGGATGCGCGCAGGCCCGCTTTGCCTTGCCCGGGTTTCAGCACGGTCCTAAGGTAGCACAACTCTCGGCCGTGCTTACTGAAGTCAATGCGGAGGCGCGCCTTGTCTGGGGTTGATCCGGCACTTTATGCTCAACTGGTGGCGCTGCCCGAAACTCGGGTCGGCGAGATTCTCGCCGGCGAGGTTTGGTCCAGCCCGCGGCCGGCGACACGGCATGCCCGCGTGGTCTTCGAGCTGTGTCGCAGCCTGGGCGACCCCTATGGGCATGGCCGCCATGGCCCGGGCGGCTGGTGGATATTGCCGGAACCGGAAATCCATCTCGGCGCGCATGTCGTCGTTCCCGATCTGGCGGGATGGCGCCGCGAAACGCTCCCGACATTTCCGGATGTCGCAGCCGTCACCACGGTTCCCGACTGGGCTTGCGAGATCCTGTCGCCCCGGGGCGCCCGTCGTGACCGAGTGTTGAAGCAGAAAATCTATGCCGACCACGGCGTCGGCTTTCTCTGGCTGATCGACCCGATCGACCGGACCCTGGAGGTCTTGCGGCACACACCGGACGGCTGGCTGATCAACGCCGTGTTCACCGACGATGAGATCGCACGCCCCCGCCCGTTCGACGCCACGGACCTGACGCTTCGGGATCTCTGGGTGGCGTGATGTCGCAGCGCGGCCCAATCACCACCGCGGATGAGACGGCCGCCGGGCCGCAGTGCGCCGCGCGCACCTCCGGCGGTGCAGCCAATCCAGGCCGTACCGGTCGTGCGCAAACCGTTCCGCTTGGCCAAATCGAAAGGCCGATGATGCGCGCGGCGCAGCCGACCGGGCCAGGCCGTTGTTGCCAAAAACCGCTTGGAATTGTGGCTTGACGAAGCCCGGTGGCCGTATTCAATGGATGTGATGCGGAGTCCAACCGGCGACCATCAACGGGGCGGTTTCCATGTGGCCGGAGTCTTCATCAGTTACCGTAGTACTGATGAAGCGCTGGCCGAGCGCTTGGCCGAAGCGGTCCGGGCAGCGGGTCACACCGTGTGGTTCGACGCTTGGGAGATCGGCGTTGGGGACTCGATTGTCGCCAAGATGAACGATGGTCTGGCGAACGCCAATCATCTGGTTTTCTGCCTGTCGTCCGACGGCCGTGACACGGCCTGGATTTGCCGCGAAGTCTATTCGACCCGGCATCGTCAATTGTCGGGCGAACCGGTCAAGCTCCTGCCCGCCCGCCTGAGCGGTGGAGACCTGCCGGCAATCCTGGCGGATGTAAAGTCGGTTTCTTCAGGGCGTGGACGCATTGATCACGGCCCTCACAGCCCGTTTTCCATTGACCGACGCGACCAACGATCCCGAGGCTGTCGACCTCACATCCTGGCTGGAAGCCCTGATCGACCGCACCGGCCACATCACGATCAGAGGCATCGGCAGTGGCATCGGCCGGACGCGGGACGCCTCGCGTTATCCGATTGAACAGCTCTACACCACCTTGCGCAGCCGCGGGGGCACACTCGAAGGAAGGGCCGGCGCCGGGACCCTGGCCGCAATGGTCTCCCGCCACCCCGGCTGTTGATCGAAGGCCAGCCAGGCGCCGGCAAGACAACGTTCTTGAGATTGATCGCCACCGCACTGGCCCACGACCGCCTGGGACACACCACTCCAGAGGGACAACCCTGGCGGCAGCGCCATCTCGGTCTCGACCCGACGCGGTCGGCGCGCGTGCCACTGTTCCTCAAATTGGCCGAACTGGCCGAAGTCTTGAAAAAGAACCTGGAATGCGGCGACAGCCGCAGCCGGCTGCTGGACCTTCTGGACAGGACCGCCGGGGCCCGGCCGTTGGAATGAGGGAGACTTGCCGGAAGGCCGGGTACGCCTGTATCGGGCGGTGATCCGATGGCTGATTGCATCACGCACGCCGCTGCGGCGAAACGCGGGTTTCGATGACGAGTTTGCTCTGGAGGCCTTCGCAGCTCTGACACTGGCCATGATGGACGGGAACGAACGGCTCGGCGGTAATCGGCCGGTGAAGGGTGCGCAGCATACAGCTATCGGCCAAGACCGGACATTGGCGCTCGCCTGCAGGCTCTGCGCGACCGCATCATGCCAATCTTCACGGCAGCAGTCAGCACCAAGGTCCCGATCACGGACCGGATCGCCGCCGGCGAAGCCCTGGGCCGCGGCGGCGACCCGCGGCTCACAGGCGACATATTGATCAAACTCCCCGAGCACGACGGGGTTCGACTGGGTAAATATCTTGTGACCGTGCAGGGTTTCCAGGCCTTCGTCGAGGCCGGCGGCTACGAGGAATTGGCCTACTGGAGCGAGGCCGGCTGGCGCTTCCGACAGGAGGAACGTTGGATGGCACCGGGGTCATGGATCGGACACATTGGGCATTCCAACCGGCCGGTCACCGAGATTTCCTGGTATGAGTTCCACACCGTCCTTCGGCCGACCCGCCCTGGATGAAACTATGGGCGCTTGGGGCGTGATAATGTGATGCGAGCCGTCGGCAGCGAGGTCGGAACGCCTATGGTGCGGACAGCCCGCGTATGAGCCCGCGTATGAGTTGGACACCGGAGGCCTCGATCACCCCCACTGGCGCCAGGGGACAGCAATGTCCTCGGAGCACGTTCGTTAGCCCGACTTCGCGGATTCGCGCTCTAAAATGCCGATTTTAGGGTCGTTGGAGCTTACTAACGCGTTGATTTTGCATGGAGTGAGTTCGCCAAATCGCGTGTAGTGAAGACCTACCCTCTTCCGGGTTTTGTGGGGCATGGCTAGAATACAGCCGCTATGTTTTTGCGGCAGACCAAAAGAAAGAAAGACGGCAAGACGCACACCTATTGGAACGTTGTCGAGAACAAACGTCTCGACAATGGC
>JANQJV010000186.1 GCA_028281465.1 Azospirillaceae bacterium
TCTTCATGCCGACAACCGTGCTATAAAGGAGGGCACGCCGTCGAAAAGCCACCGTTTCGGTCATGGTGGGTCGGTCGAAAGACCGGTGTGGGACTAGAGCATTGTCTGAGAAGCATGAGCTGCGCAAAAGCTCGGATCATCATTGGATTGCGCCGGCGGGCACATGCTTAGTGAAGAGTCAGGCAATCCAGCGGACCGCTCCATTTTGCGAATGACTCTCATCTTCGATTGACGTTACTTCAAGTCAATCGGAACTACAAGAACGCCCTTGGAAAACGTGCCAACAACGGCCGGCGTGTGAACCAGCCCGCGCTGCGATCAGTTTCCGCTGGAATCGATGCGCTTGGGTACCTGCCGAACGGGGGCGGCGTCCGGGTTCAGTGAACGCTCCGGCCGGCGATCTCCTGCGTCCCGCATAATCCAGCCGGGCCATCGTCGTGGAAGCCGCGAGGAATGGTCTCGAGCAGGAGATTCTGGGCAAACAGCGCAATCGACCATCGGCGCGCCGGTATCAAGGCGGTTTGTGCAGCCGTCGCTGGCAACCAACGGTCCAGAATTCCCGTTGCCCGAGTGTGGCAACCTTTCTGCAGAGAGGCCAGACAGGTGACCAACTTGGCCTCACACTCGCCGACAGACCGACATGTTTCGCAGCGGCACCCAGGGTCACCGAAGGAAAGCCGGGCTCGACCACTGGTTGCCAGCGTCGAGAAAAAGGCGTCGACCTCTGCAACGGCCTCCGGTGCACCCACGTCCAGATAGATATCGTGGAGAAGTTGAAACACCGGACAGCGGTTCATGTATCCGTGCACCCAACACCGGGCCGTCCACACCACAAGCCGTTGGCCATACGACAGGTTTGCCATTGGCGCCACCGATGACTCCGACATTGACATGCCCACTCCAGCCAGTCCGGTTCTTCAGTTGCAAATGAGAATGACTCGCATAACATGTCTCGTCCAGTGTTTTCTGACACCCCAGTGTTTTCTGACACCCAGGTGACGGACGGGACGGGACGGGTCATCATCCTTCAGTTGAGAACCACTCGCATCTCCGACGGTAGTGTGACATGGTTCGGCGGGCGTGAACGTCCGGGCAACCGGCTCTGTCCCAAAGGATTCCGGGGACAGCACGTCGTCCGATACAGCAGGAGAGGAGCGCATGTACATCGCCATGAACCGGTTCCGCGTCGTTCGCGGCAAAGAAGAAGCGTTCGAATCCGTTTGGCTCAATCGTGAGGTGCATTTGGCCAAGGAACCGGGGTTCATTGAGTTTCATCTGCTGCGCGGACCACAGCAGGACGATCACACGCTCTATGCCTCACACACCATCTGGGCGAGCGAAGAGGCTTTCCACGCTTGGACGAACAGTCAGGCGTTTCGGGACGCGCATAAAGGTGCCGGCCAGGCAACCCACGGCATGTATTTAGGGGGCCCTCACTTTGAAGGCTTCGCGGTCCTTCAAACGGTTAAGCCATGAGGATGGCGCTGTTCACCTAACGGCAGCGCGCCTTGACACACCCGATGCCTCGCGCGGAAACATCCAAGTGGCAGCCGGCGAGACGGGGGGCCGAGCGGTTGCCAAACCCCAAGCCAGGGGTCGGGCACCCTCGATCAACGTCCCATCAGACTCGTCACGGGGCATTCGATTCCTTTGTGCAAGAGGGCGTCTGAGCTTTGCCGAAATGGGCTCCGTTGTTGCTGGCTGGAAATCCCACATCCATTGGACGGCCGGCTTAAACGGGTGGCGACAGCACCAGCGCCGAAGGAGGAGCCGGCCTGGAGGACCGCGTCAGGATCGTCTTGAGGTTGATGAACGCCGAATCTTGGTGGACGATCATGCCGCCGGCGCTGGGTTTGATGCCCCCGGTCCGGCAGCCCCACCAACGCCCTTTTCGGTCTGGATGCGGCCAGGCGCCAGGGCGATTCACGGTTCATCCCAATGCGCTGCAGCATCGAAAACCGCCACGGCCGCGACACGGCCTGGATCCAGGTCAGTGTTCGGTCACGCCGCAGCAGGTGGCGCAGCGGCCGTGCAGTTCGACTGTGCGTTTGGTGCTGGAAAAGCCGCGGGACGCGCACACGCGGTCCAGGCAGGTGGCCACGGCGGCGTCGCTGAACTCCTCAACCGTGCCGCAGGCGTCGCATAGCATGAACACCGCCGCCCCACGGCCGTGGCACAACGGAGAGGCGCAGGCAACGAAGGCGTTCAGACTTTCGATGCGATGGATCAGTCCAGCGGCGATCAACTTGTCCAAGGCGCGATAAACCTGCAACGGCGCCCGAAAACCGTGGTCGCGCAGGGCATCGAGCAGGGCATAGGCGGTCAGCGGCGCGCCGGCAGCGCTGAGCACTTCGAACACCGCCTTCTGGTTGCGGGTCAAACGGGCAGCCTCCATCCCGGATCGACTCTCCCTCTTGCGTCTCCCCACCGTTACCGCACAGCGCCCGATCGGCGCCAGCGTGACCTTGTCGTCAAAAGTATAGTAATGTTATACCATAACGATCAATCATGTTCTGTTCGTCCGCAGGAGACATGTCGCATGCGCAAAATACACAAGGCCGCCGGCGCGGTCGCCATCGGCCTGGCACTGGCCAGCCCAATCCAGACCCTTGCCGCCGAACCGGCCAATGTCGTGGCCTCGATCAAACCGATCCATTCCCTGGTCGCCGGGGTCATGGAAGGGGTGGGCGAGCCGCATCTGATTGTGCGCGGCAGCGGCTCGCCGCATGCCCATTCCTTACGTCCCTCCGACGCCGTGGCGCTGCAAGACGCCGACGTGGTCTTCTGGGTCGGACCGGAATTGGAGACGTTCCTGGAGGGTGTGATCGACGCGTTGGCTGCGGATGCCCGATCCGTCACGTTGATGGACGTGGTCGCGACCGCCCCCGATCATCATGACGGCCACGGCACTCACCACGCCGAGACCGAACCTGGCGGTGAACCGGTCGACGCGGCGTACGACGAAGACCATGGACACGACCATGATCACGATCATGCCCATGGCGATGTGGATCCGCACATTTGGCTGGATCCGGTGTTGGCCGAGGCCATGGTCGGCGTCATTGCCGAGACGTTGGTCGCGGTCGATCCGGCCCACGCCGAGACCTACCAGCGCAACCGGGCGAAGCTGATCATCGCTCTCGATGCTTTGACGGAGGAGTTGGCGGCCCAATTGGCACCGGTCACGGATCAACCGTTCATGGTGTTCCACGATGCCTACGCTCACTTGGCGGATCGCTTCGATCTGACGGTGGCCGGTGTCGTGACGGTGAGCCCGGAACGCCCGCCGGGTGCGGCCCGCGTCCAGGCGGTGCGGGATGACCTGGCAAACGGCACCGTCGTCTGTCTGTTCGACGAACCGCAGTTCGACCCGCGGCTGGTGGAAACGCTGACCGAAGGCACCCGGATTCGCCGCGGTACGCTCGATCCACTCGGAGCCGATCTGGACGGTGGTCCGGATCTGTATCAGGCCCTCATGCGCCGCAATGCGATCGCTCTGATTGCCTGCCTGCAAGAATAATGGCCTGAGAGTACACTGGAATGATGCCTGGTCCATCCTGGGGGCGAACCCGCCCCCACGTTACAGACCGAGTTACGCCGCCAGGGCTTGCGGCGGGGGCGCCGGCCGGCAGCGGGCCCGGTCCAGCAAGACCGTGGCTTCGGTCGACGTCCGCGCCATCAGCGTGCGCAGCGTGTCGCGCACGCTCACCAACCCGATCACGCGGTCCCCATCCATCACTGGCAGGTGGCGGACACCGTGCCGCTCCATGAGGGCATGGACCGTCTCAACCGACTGATCCGGCGTGCAGGTGATCACGTGCCGGGTCATGATATCTTCGGCCGGCAGGCGCAAACCGATCCGGCCATGGGTGACGACGGCGCCGATAACGTCACGTTCCGTCAGAATGCCGACCAAAGTACCAGTGCGGTCGAGCACCATCATGGACCCGACGCGATGCCGGCGCATCGCCTTGACCGTCCACTCCAAGGAGTCCTCTGGTGAAACGACAAAGCTTTCGAACCCCTTGTCTTGCAAAATATCGCCGACTTTCATGACAACCTCACCGCGATTGGGGTCAACCAGTTAGAACGGCGCCATCCGTTCTGTTTATGATCAATCCTTATGGCAAATCTCCAAATTTTCTCTACTGTCAAGTCTGACAGGATCGGAAACTCGGACAAAAATTCACTTTAAACAAAGGGTTTTTCTTTTTGCACTTGCGAAATTGCGTCGCAGGAGTCCGGAATCGGATACACGATAACGAAACTGTGCAATGAAATGTGCCTATACCTGAGTTGAGATCTCTGCAAAACTCGTCATGTGGGCCGCTGGGCTGGCACGGTGTCCGGTCCCGCAACGAGAAACCATGCGCGGATGCATCCGCGCCAAACCATTGAGGAGGATTAAGACATGCGTTTGAGAGGCTCCCTGGTCGCCATGGGCGCAGTCGTCGCCGCCGTCGGAGTATCGGCGCCGGCGCCCTTGCACGCCCAGGATCGCAGTGACTGGCCCGGGTCGATCATTGTCGGCACTGCCAGTCAGGGCGGCACTTACTTCGTTTACGGCTCGGGGTGGGCCAATCTGGTCCAGGACGTGGTCGGCATCAATGCCGGTGCCGAAGTGACTGGCGGTCCGGTGCAGAACGCCACACTGGTGCAGACCGGTCAGATGCAGTTCGGCCAAGTCACCATGGGCCCGGCGTACGACGCCTGGACCGGCGAGTCCAGCCTGGCCCCGGGGCTGAAACACGACAAGGTGCGCGCCATCTTCCCGATGTACCAGACCTCGTTCCACGGCATCGCGCCAGCCGGGGCTGGCGTTGGCACCATGCGTGACCTGGCTGGCAAGACTGTCGGCTTTGGCCCGGCCACCGGCACGGCGGCCACCATGTACCCGCGTTTCTTCAGCACACTCGGCGTCGACTCCGAGGCGCGCCATGGCGGTGCTGCCGATCTGACCGGCCAATTGCAGGACGGCTTGATCGACGCCTTCGCCTTCGCCGCAGGCATCCCGATTCCCGTGTTCAGCCAATTCGAAGCGCAGCAGGCGGCCAGCATCTTCGCCTTCACGCCGGACGACATA
Organism: Azospirillaceae bacterium; assembly: GCA_028281465.1. Classification (GTDB taxonomy): domain Bacteria; phylum Pseudomonadota; class Alphaproteobacteria; order Azospirillales; family Azospirillaceae; genus JANQJV01. Next base: position 5,084 of record JANQJV010000186.1, read on the forward strand.
GACACGCTGGTGGCCGCCTTTCCGTCGGTCAGCGCCTTCGACATTCCGGCAGCGACCTACTCCACCCTGGATGCGGACCTGCCAACCCTGTCCATGTGGAACTTCGCCATTTCCAGTGCCGATGTGCCGGAGAGCCTGGTCTACGAAGTGGTCAAGACCGTGATGGAGAACCACGATCGTATGTTGCAAGTGCACAAGGCGGCCAAGGAAACACTGGCGGAGAACATCATTTACAATGCGTTCCTTCCGTTCCATGCCGGTGCGGTGCGTTATTTCCAGGAACAGGGACTGGAGATTCCGACCGAATTGATTCCGGCGGAAGCGGCGAACTGATTGCCCCATTCGATCGCGATTTCGTGTTGAGTCGGGGTTCCGGTCCACGTTGGCCGGGACCCCAGCGGTTGGCCACAGAAGGTGTGCGATGATGGAACCGACCAAGCCCCAATCAGCCGCGACAGCCGTGCCCGCCGAGGAAACCCTGCCGGGACGGCAGCGCGAGGCCGGTGGCTTGACCGGGCTCGTGCTGTTCTGGCTGTGCGTCGCTTATACTGGTTTTCATCTGATCACGTTGAACGTGATCCCATTGGAGACGTGGACCTACCGCATCCTGCATATCGCGGGTGCCCTCGTCATCGGTTTCTCCCTGACGGCCGGTGCGGATTTCCGACCCGACGGCGTGGCCATGCCGGCTTGGCGCCGCTGGCTTGAACGCCTGACGGCCGGCGTCGGTTTGGCGGCCGGTGTTTGGAGTTTAGGTACGCTCGCCCATGCGCTCTGGAGTGCCCAAACCGGCGCCGGGCCGACCTCGTTGTCTTATCTGCCGCAGAGCCTTTACGTGGCCACCGCGGCCGCTTTGGCCGGTGCTTGGTTGATGCCGAGCCGGGCCCACAAGCTGTTTTGGGCCGACGTGCTCTTGGCCGCCCTGGCAATTGCCGTGGCTGGATATCTGCTGCTCAACCTGCAGCAATGGCGTTTCCGTGCCGGTGTGTTCGCGACCGAGGCAGATCTGGCGGTCGCCGTCGTCGGACTGTTGCTGATTCTGGAGCTGACCCGGCGAGTGACCGGCTTGGCCTTGGTGATCATCTCAGGGCTTTTCGTCGCCTACGCGTTCCTAGGACCCTGGTTGCCCGGGTTCCTCTATCACAGCGGCTATTCGGCCGGACGTTTCTTCACTTATATCTACACCGATAACGGCATCTTGGGCACGACCACCGCAGTCTCCAGCACCTACATCATCCTGTTCCTCGCCTTTGCCGCATTTTTAAACGCCACACGGGTTGGCGAGTATTTCTTCAACTTTTCGTTCGCTGTCGCTGGCCGGGCGCGCGGTGGGCCGGCCAAGGTGGCCGTCTTTGCCAGCGGCCTGATGGGCACCATCAATGGCACCTCGGCCGGGAATGTGGTCGCCACTGGCAGTTTGACCATCCCCTTGATGAAGCGGGTCGGCTACCACCCACGCACCGCCGCAGCCGTCGAAGCCGTGGCCTCCACCGGCGGTCAGATCATGCCGCCGATCATGGGGGCAGGGGCGTTCATCATGGCCGAACTGACCGGTATTCCCTACACGGAGCTGGTCATCGCGGCGATCATTCCTGCGCTGCTGTATTTCTTGTCCGTTTACCTCATGGTGGATCTGGAAGCGGCCAAAACCGGGCTGACTGGGATGCGCGGCGATGATCTGCCATCCTTGCGTGCCATGCTCTGGCAGGCCTACCTGTTCCTGCCTGTGGCCCTGCTCATCGGTGCCCTGTTTCTCGGCTATTCGGTGATCCGGGCCGGTAGCGTCGCGCTAGCCTCGACCATTTTGGTTAGCTGGTTCACCACGCATCCCATGGGCCTGCGTCGGGCCTTGGGTGCGCTTGCGACGGCGGCGAAACTGGCCTTGCAGATGGTTGCTGTCTGTGCCTGTGCCGGTATCATCGTTGGCGTCATCGCCCTCACCGGTGTTGGTGGTCGGTTCTCCGCCATGCTGCTGAACGTGGCCGAACAGAGCCAGGTGCTCGCCCTGTTCTTCGCCATGGCTATCGCCATTCTGCTCGGCATGGGCATGCCGACCACGGCTGCTTACGCCGTTGCTGCCTCGGTGGTAGCCCCAGGTTTGATTCTGCTCGGTATCGATCCGCTGATCGCCCACTTCTTCGTGTTCTATTTCGCCGTGGTTTCGGCGATCACGCCGCCTGTCGCATTGGCCGCCTATGCCGGGGCGGGCATTGCCGGCTCGGACCCGTTCCAGACCGCGGGTACCTCATTCAAGCTCGGCATCGCTGCCTTTGTGGTACCGTTTATGTTCTTTTACAATCCGGCTTTGCTCATGCAGGGCAGTGCGGTCGAGATTCTCGTGGTTGTGATCACGGCATCCGTCGGCATCTATTTCCTGAGCGCCGCGGCTCAGGCCTGGTTCCTGGGGGCTTTGTCGGCAGTGCCACGGTTGGCCGTATTGGCGGCCGGTCTTTTGATGATTGAAGGGGCTTGGCTGACCGATCTGGTCGGGGTCGCTCTTGCCGGTGCTGCCGCGTTGTGGCAACGCCGTGGTGCCGTGCAGGCACGGCGGCAACAGGCCGTGGAAGGGAGCTTAGCCGATTAGGTGACGTGACCGACTGCCCTTGAATTCCACTGGCGGCCGGCTCGGGTACAGGCGAACGCCGGCCGCCTCGATGGACACTTTTGCGTCCGGATAGACGGCCAATGCGAATTTGAGTGCTTCCTTGAAGCTCTGGCGAAACTTTTTCTCGGCATGGAAGCCGGCACCGAACTGTTCGAACAGAGCATTGAACGGCACGAAGATGGCGGAGCGCAGGGTGTGTAGCCGATAGGCCAGCCAGAAATACAGGTCCAGCGACATGGAGCGGTTGGACAATTCGCGCACGGCCGTTTCCTGCAACGGCACCGGATGGGCCTTGAGGGCATCGAAGAAACTCTCCGACAGCTCCACCTCTTCGCGGAACAGCGGCGGCTGGTTTGGATCGGATGACAGGTTTTGGAATTGCACGCCGCGTCGGACGATGGAGTCCTGGTAGAATCCTTTGGCGCCTTGCTCGTCGTCCCAGTAAAACGACAGGCGGCAGGCCGAAATGCGGTTCGACTGGTCGCGGATGGCGGCGTAGGTCTTGCCGCCGATGCTCAGACCCATGCGCGACAGCCAGTCGTTCATCGACCGGCCCAATTCCACGATCCGTTCACCGGTCTGCAAGGCCCGGGTCTGCAGATACAACAGGATCATCCGCGCCCGTGACCCATAGGGCACCCCGAGATCGATGGTCTGTCGACCCACCCGCATGACCCCGGGTTGCACCACCAAAGAAATCCGGTGGCCATGCCGCTCCCATTTGTCGCCTACCGGAAGTGCCCGGTGTGGCAGGGCGACCAGACAGAAACCGGAATATGTCAGGCTGAGCACATTATCTTCATCGCCAAGGATTTGCGCCCGCATATCGACCAGTCGCCGCTCGGTCTTGTTCTTGGCTTGTAAACGGGATGCTTCGGAACCGAAGTCGATGATGTTATCGAAGATATCGGATTGCATGGCTCATCTCGTGTTATTCGCAGCCAGCAAAGCCACATATGGCGTATCCTGTCAATTTGGACTTTGGGTGCGCCAATCAATTTGAGAGCTAGTAGACGTACTATTTGTTTGGTACCCAAAGTCCAGGGGATAAACCGAGTCGCGCACCGAAAGTCCAAACCGTCGCACCCACAGTCCAAACCCTGACGTACCCAAAGTCCAAGCGGTTCGGCGGCCGGTACCGCGAGTCCAAGGGATAACCCGGCAAGTCTGTGGATAACTTGTGCCGAATCGAGCCGGTCGCCATGGTGGTGTCGGGATCGGTGGCGATTGGCACGCGCCGAACCACAAGGTTTGGACTTTGGGTACCAGCCCATGGTCGCGGTCACCGACGCGGGTTGGACTTTAGGTACCAGGCGCCGGTTTGGACTTTGGGTACCGGAGGAGCTTGGCCACGGTGTGCCACATCCGGACCGTTCGATGACCACCGCGAACTCGCAAAACATATTTTCCATAAGTTCCCTTATGCAGTGAAAGTAATCGTCTGTCCCATACCCATGGCCCGCATTGATGCCACGTTCGGTTTCGGCGCTGAACGAGGAGCGCCGGCACGGATGCCGGCGCTCCGAAACAGGGCAGCTCGACGACCGGTCATTGTCTCGGGCCGCTGATATCATCGTCAAGATTCTGCACCACGATTGACGATGCGCAAACGCTGTCGCCGCTGTTCTCGGGCGCGCTCCTGACCCATGGCCCGCATTGATGACAGGTTCGGTTTCGGCGCTGAACGAGGAGCGCCGGCATCCCTGTCGGCTGGACCGCCGCCATCTTGGCGGCCGGCGGCTGGGCGTGGTCCGGGCCGGCTGGAAGCCGGCGGTCCAGCCGGCAAGGGTGCCGGCGCTCCGAAACAGAGCGGCCCGAGGGCCGGTCCTTGTTTCGGGCCGTTGGTATGGCACGGCGAGGCGGCAAATGGATGGTGCGGCGCCTCGGCCGCGAGATCGGCAACGGCGTCATGGTCGAAACCGACTGTCTGGTCGGTGCCGTGCCGAGACCGCGGTCGTTTCGGGGCGGATGATCAGTCCGGGCGGGCGGGCCGGCCGAGTTGGTTTTCGTGGGTCGGCCCGGCGACGCTGGAACCGGCACCACCTCCGGTCCTCGTCGTGCGGCTCGGATCGCAGCCGCCGCGTTCGCCGGGCAGCGGTCGCGTCGTGGTGTGCGCCTCGATGGCCGCGGAGCGCAGAACGTCGAGGACGGCGCCGATCGGACGATCGCGCTCGGTGATCAGCATGAACTCGGTGCGCAACGCGAAGGTTTCGGCGCCCCGCACTTCGGCGAACCGGTGCCCGCGCGCCAGACCGTGCGGTAGATGGGTGGGTAGGTGGCCGACATAGCGGCCGGTGGCGATCAGGGTCGCCACCGCCTCCAGCCCCGAGGCGCTGGCCTGGTGGTCGAGGCCGAGCCGGGCCACGGCCAGGCCGGCCGGTGACCGTTCGGCGCCGCGCAGCACGGCGCCGTAGCCCAGTCCGCGCAGCTCGCTGACATGCGGCGGCGGCAAGGGTGCGCGCGCGGCGACGAACAGCCGGAACCATTCGTCGAACAACGGGGTGACCTCGAGCCGGACATTGCCCGGCACATGGCCGGAGATCACCGCGTGGAACCGGCGCGCACCCAACGCCTCGATCAGGCGCGACGGCGCGTCCACGGCCACATGCAGGACCACGTAGGGCGCGCGGCGGGCGATGCCGTCCAGGGTTTCGGCGATGCGCGCTTCCGGGTTGGTGAGGCAGGTGTCGGCGACGCCCAGGCGCAACTCGCCGGTGATCGAGCCGCGCGCGGCGGCCAGCCGGTTGCGCGCATTGGCCATGGCGTCGGCCAGATCATCGGCCGCCGCCAGCGCCGCCCGGCCGAATTCCGTCAGTTCGAAACCCTGTGGTCCGCGCTGGCACAGCGGGCCGCCCAGCCGTTCTTCCAAAAGCTTGACCCGCCGGCTGATCGTCGTGCGCTCCACGCCCAGACCGCGTTCGGCGGCCGTCAAGCCGCCGGCATCGGCCACGGCACGGAAGGTTTGCAGAAGTCGAAGATCGCGATCCGACAGTGGCGGGATGGAGAGGGCTGGGCCGGGCATCGTGCGTTTTCTGCAAGCAAGCGTGCAAGGACTCTAGCTTATTCACCACGCTTTGCACGGATTATCGTGCCTCGATTGATGCTTTTTGAGGCTGTCGGGTGGTTTTGCTTACAAATTGGGCGACCTGACCCGGCAATTGCCGTCAATTCATGCAGGCCATCAAGGCTGTAGGAGGGTGTCCTGTCCACACCACTGACCGTTCCGCCATCCACCGTGGATCAGACGTTTCTGTATTCGCCGCTGCACACGGATCTCGACAAGCTGGATGCCCATGTCGCCATCCTGGGCCTACCCCACGGCAGCGCCTACACGCCCGACGCCATCGCCAACGACCAGATCCATGCGCCCGATGCCGTGCGCCGCATCACCAACCGAATCTGCCGCGGCCTGGAACGCCATGACTACGACGTCGGCGGGCCGATCTACGACAACCGCGCGCTCAAGGTGGTGGATGTGGGCAATGTGCCCTACGACATCCACACCCCCGGCGGCGGGCATTACGCCCGCGCCGAACAGGCGGTGCGCAAGATTCTGGCGGCCGGCGCCATGCCGGTCACCATCGGCGGCGACCACGGCATTCCAATTCCGATCTTCCGCGCTTTGTCCGACCATGGTCCGGTCACGCTGATCCATATCGATGCGCATATCGATTGGCGGCACGACGTGAACGGCGTCACCGACGGTCTGTCCAGCCCGATTCGGCGCGCGTCGGAGATGGACCACATCACCGACATCTTCCAGATCGGCATCCGCGCCCAAGGCTCGGCCCGCACCGAGGAGCACGAGGCCGCCATGGCCTACGGCGCCACCATCATCCCGGCTTTCGAGCTGCATGACATCGGCGTCGATGCCGTGCTCGCGCGCATTCCCGATGGTGGGCGCTATTACATCACCATCGATGCCGACGGCCTGGATCCGTCGGTCATGCCGGCGGTCGAAGGCCCCGCCCCCGGCGGGCTGACCTTCCACCAGACGCGCCGGCTGATCCACGGCCTGGTCGGCAAGGGCCGCGTGCTCGGTCTCGACATCGTCGAGATCACGCCGTCGCGCGACGTCAACCAGATCACGGCCATCACTGCCGGCCGCATCATCGTCAACCTGATCGGTGCCGCCGTCCGTGCCGATTACTTCGATGCGCCCCGCGGCGCGCCCCCATCCCCCTGACACCAACGGAGAAACCCATGAAGCCGGATACTCTTGGCCGTGCAAGCCTTTTGGCCCTGGTTGCCGTGGCGGCGGTCAGCTTCGGCGTCCGCCCGGCCGCGGCGGAAACCACGCTGGAGCACATCCGCGCAAGCGGCGTCGTCACGGTCGGCACCGAGGCCGCCTTTCCGCCGTTCGAATTCGTCGAAGACGGCGAAATCGTCGGCTACGGCAAGGACATTCTGACCGAAGTGGTCGCCGCGCTGGGGGTCGAGCTGGAGCAGCTCGACCTGCCCTGGCAGGGTATCCTGCCTGGCGTGCTGGCCGGCAAGTTCGACTTCGTGGCCACAACGGTCTCCATCAACGAGGAACGCGCCAAGCGCTACGCCTACACCCTGCCGATCGCCAACGGCCAGCCCTACCTGATGAAGCGGCGCGGCGACGCCTCGATCGGCAGCGTTGCGGACATGAACGGCAAGGTGCTCGGCACCCAGCTCGCCTCCTCGGCCGAGCCGATCGCGCGCACGCTCGACGGAGAGCTGAAGGCCGCCGGCGGGTCCGGCTTGGCCGACCTGAAGCTCTACACCGCCTACACCGACACCTACGTCGCCCTGGCGACCGGCGAAATCGACGCCGTGGTGCAGTCGCTGCCCAACCTGGCGGTGCTGGTCAAGGAACGGCCGGAAGTCTTCGAACTGGTCGCACCGGTCGAGAGCGGCGTGAACTACACCTATATGGCCTGGGTGACCCGCCCCGACGACCTGGACCTGCGCGATTTCCTCTCCGGCGTGATCCGCGCCATGCGCGACGACGGCCGTTTGTACGCCCTGCAGGACAAGTGGTTCGGCTTTCGCATGGAGATTCCGGACGACGGCTACCTGCCGCCCGGGTCGTTCTGATCCGGCCCGATCCCCCGCCGCCTGCACCGCGTTGGCCCGATGACCTTCAAACCCGACTTTTTCCTGGCGTCGCTGGGCGATGTGTTGCCGGCGGCTTTGATCAACCTGCAGTTGGCGCTGCTCGCCTTCCTGCTCGCCGTTGCCGGCGGCACGGCGCTCACCCTGGTGCGGGCCCTCAAGATCCGGCCGGTGAACTGGGTGATCGGCGTGGTGATCAGCTTCATCCGCGGCACGCCGCTGATGATCCAGATCTTCCTGTTCTTCTATGCGTTGCCGGCGGCGGGCATCGATCTGGGGCCGATGACCGCCGGCGTGCTGGCCATCGCCTTCAACAGCGCCGTGTTCATCACCGAAATCCAGCGCGGCAGTCTGGCCGCCATCGATCCGGGGCAGATCGAGGCCGCGATCGCGCTCGGCCTGGGCAGCCGGCCGATCTGGGGGCGCGTTGTCCTGCCGCAACTGTTCCGCCGGATTCTGCCCATGCTGGTGAGCGAGGCGACCGTGGTGATCAAGGGCACGGCGCTGCTGTCGATCATCACCGTGGTGGAGATGATGCGGGTGGCGCAGCGGGTCGGCTCCGCCAATTTCAGCCCGTTCGAACCCATGGTCGCCGCCGCCCTCGGGTTCCTGGCCATCAATCTCGTGCTCAGCGCCGCCGCGCAGCGGCTGGAACGGCGCTACGCCAGCCAGAGGGCCTGACCGCCATGACGCTCGATCCCTGGGTGGTGCTCGACAACTGGCCGCTCTTCCTGGAAGGGGCGTGGCTCACGGTGCGCATCGCCGCCGCGGCCTTCGTCGGCGGTCTGATCCTGGGCACGGTGATCGCCGCCCTGCATTCCACACCGGTCGCGCTCGTGCGCTGGCTGGTGGTCGTCTATCTGGCCGTCATGCGCGGCGTCCCGTTCATCATCATCCTGTTCCTGGTGCATTTCGGCTTGCCGTTCCTCGGCCTGCGCGTGCCGGCGCTGGCGACCGGCGTGATCGCGCTGACCCTGTTCGCCAGCGCCTACTACGCCGAGGTGATCCGCGCCACCGCCCTGGCGCTGCCGCGCGGTCAGTGGGAGTCGGCACGCGCCATCGGCATGTCGCCGTGGGAGGCGGCGCGATACGTCATCGGCCCGCAGATTCTGGCGCCGGCGATCCCGCCGATCACCAACTACACCATGACCATGATCAAGGAGTCCTCGGTCCTGAGCGCCATCACGGTGGGTGAGCTGACCTATCAGGGCCTGATCGTGCAGGGCAACACCTTCGCCCCGTTCGAGGTGTTCTTCGCGGTCGCGGGCATCTATTGGATCATCACCGCCGGCTTCGCGCGCGCCGCACGCCTCTTGGAGAACCGCCAGCGCGGCGCGGTGCCCGAGGGCATCACCGGCCAGGGCATCGCCGCGCGCTATCTCTCGCTGGAGGCGGCCCGGCGATGACCCACGATCCGCCGCCCGCCCTGCGCGTCCAGGGCCTGACCCTGCGCTACGGCAGCGTGCGCGCGCTCGACGAGCTGTATTTCGATGTGGCGCCGGGGGAGGTGGTGGCGCTGGTCGGCCCGAGCGGCTGCGGCAAGACCTCGCTCTTGCGCTGCCTGACCTGGTTGCAGCAGCCGACCGGCGGCTTGATCGAGATCGCCGGGGCGCCGCTGGGGCAGGAACGGCTGCCGTCCGGCGCCATCCGCCGGCAGTCGCGCCGGCACATCGACCGCCTGCGCCACCGCATCGGCTTGGTGTTCCAGAGCCTCAACCTGTGGCCGCATCTCACGGCGCGGGAGAACGTGGAACTGCCGCAGCGCGTGGTGCTGGGCCGCAGCCGGACCGACGCGCGGGTCCGGGCCGATGCCATCCTGGACCGGCTGCGCGTGCTGGAGCTGGCGGAAAAAGTCCCGGGCCAGCTCTCTGGCGGCCAGAAGCAGCGCGTGGCCATCGCCCGGGCCCTGGCCATGGACCCGGCGCTGATGCTGTTCGACGAGCCGACCTCGTCTCTGGACGCCGAACTGATCCAAGAGGTGCTGTCGGTTCTGCGTGGACTGGCGGAGTCCGGCACCACCATGCTGGTGGTGACCCATGAGATCGGCTTCGCCCGCCACGTTGCGCACCGCCTGTTGTTCATGGACCAGGGCCGCATCGTCGCCGACGGTCCGCCCGCCCAAGTGATCGACCACGACCCGCACCCCCGGGTCCGGGAATTCTTCGACACGGTCCTGGCCTTTCGCGCTTGAGGCCGGACCGACCGCCAGTCACCGCTGCAAGGAGACCGATGGTGAAACCGATCCTCAGACCCTATGTCGGCATCCCCAGCTTCCTGCGTGCGCCGGTCGCCGAGACCGCCGACGGTCTGGCCGGGGCGGCGATCGCCGTGCTCGGTGTGCCGTTCGACGAAGGCTCGCCGTTCCTGCCCGGCAGCCGCATGGGGCCACGGGCAATTCGAGAGCACACGCTGCGCCTGCCGCTGGGTGGGCTATATGATCCGGACACCGGCGAAACGGTCCTGGAGCGCGAAACCACGCGTGGCCTGATCCGCGACGCCGGCGACGTGGATGTGCGGCCGGCCAACGCCGAGCGGACATTTACCCTGATCACGCAGCGCACACGGGAGATTCTGGACGCCGGCTGTTTCCCGGTGGTGCTGGGCGGCGACCACTCCATCACCTATCCGGTGCTGGAAGCGTTCGACCGGCCGGCGCATGTCCTGCAGTTCGACGCGCACCAGGATTACTCGGAGATCGACGAGGATCTGGCGCGCACCAACAGCCATGCCTTTCGGCACATCACCGGCATGGATACCTGCCTCGGCCTGACCCAGGTCGGCATCCGCGGGTTGCGCACCACGCGCGCCCATGTCGAGGAGCTGCACGCCAAGGGCCACCGGGTGGTGCCCATGGGCGAGGCGCGGGTGTTGGGGGCAGCGGGGATCGCGGCGCTATTGCCGGAAAAGGCACCGGTCTACGTGTCGATCGATGTGGATGCGCTCGACATGGCGCTGATCCCCGGCTGCGTGTCGGGCGAGCCGGACGGCTTCAGCCACCGCGACCTGATGGCGGCGCTGCGGGCCGTGGCCGAACGCTGCGAGATCGTCGGCTTCGACTTCGTCGAGGTGAACCCACCGCTGGATGTCGGCACCGGCGCCACCGCCTATCTGGGCGCCCTGGTGACGGCCGGGTTCCTGGGGTTCATTTGCAACCAACCTTGGTGGGAAGCGCGACTGCGCACCCAGGGGCTTCTGGTTTGAACGACGGCCCGATTGGTCGGCATTCGCCATGGCCAAGCACAACGCGTAGGGCGCGCTTCAGCGCGCCGTACCGAGAGGACGGGGGAGACCGAATCCATGCAGACCATACCCGCAAAACACGGGGTTGCCGTGCGGCTCGAACCGGGACAGGCGATCGCCGTCGTCAACACCCATGGCACGCAGGTGGTCGACACCTGGGCGTTCGTGGCCGACGATCTGACCGAGGTCATGTCGATGGAGCACAGCCGGGTGGAGAACGGCCGCATGATCCCGCCGATCGGCGGTGACTTCTTCACCAACCGGCGTGCGCCGATCCTGACCCTGGAGGCCGACGAGTCTCCGGGCATCCACGATACGCTCATGGCCGCCTGCGACCGCCGACGCTACGAGCGGCTCGGCTGCACCACCTATCACCGCAATTGCGCCGACAACCTGGCCGAAGCCTTGGCGGCGCTCGGCGTGCCGCCGCAGCCGACGCCGTCGCCGCTCAACCTGTTCATGAACATCCCGATCCATGCCGACCGTTCGCTGGGGCAGGGCGCCCCGGTCGGCCATCCTGGTGAACGGGTGGTGCTGCGCGCCAAACGCGCCTGCATCGTCGCCCTGTCCGCCTGCCCGCAGGACATGACCCCGATCAATGGCGAGAACCGCATGCCGACGGACGCGCATTACGAGATTCTGCCGGGGTAGCACCGCGCCGCTGTTCAGCCGCACCCGGCCCCCGCCGATCCGTGCTATGAGGACGGCCGGCGGCCTGAAGAGCCGCCCCGTTTCGACCGACCGATTGGCTCACGTCATGACTGATGCTGCGAGCGTTCCCGGGCTGGTGCGCGGGCTGTGTGTGTTCGGTGCCGTGGTCTGTGCGGCGATTGCCGGGGCCGCCGTGGCCAATGTCCAGGAGACGGCGGCCACGTTGGGGTTCGCATTTGCCGGCAGCCATGGCCAGGTCGAGTTCCTGACCATGTATGGCGGCTTTTATGCCGGCTTGGCGGTGGTGTTTCTGATCGGCGTCGGTTCCCGCGCCGTCGCCACCGGCGCCATGGCGGTGCTGGTCTTCAGCAACCTCGGGGCCCTCGTCGGCCGGGTTGCGGCCATGGTCACGCTCGACACGGTGTCGGACCTGCTGATCGGCCTGGCCATCGGCGAGGTGGTGCTGGCGGCGCTCGGCGCCTGGGGCTGGCATCGCATCTCGCGCGCGTGACGGGCTGCGCCCGGACTGGATTGGCGTCGGGCAGACCTTCAGGTCTGCCATCTACGGTGCGCTCCGGCTCCGCTCAAAAGCGGCGCACGGATCGTCGCGGTGGGCGCGCGGCACGAACCAGAGCAGGTCGTGCACGGGCTCGCCGGCGGCATCGGTCTCGAGGCTGGCCACCGCATCGGTCCGACCGGGCACCACCTCGACGATGCCGAGGCTGATGAGGTCCGCTTCGGGCGCCGCTGCGGCCAGGTAGTGCGGCACCCCCCAGTCGCGGCGCGTGTGGCCGTTGCCGGCGATCAGCACCGCCCCGTCGGCGCGCGCCGCCCCGGCCAGCAGCGCCGCCGTCAGGGAGGCATCGCGCGCTTGCTGCACCGGCAGCATGGTCGCGAGCACGGCGTCGTCGAGCAGGTCGCAGTGCCCCACCCGCAGGGCGTCCAAGAGTCCGGCCCGCTGTGCCGTGGACAAGGGCGCTTCGGCGATGTGCGCCAGGGCTGCATCGAGCGCGGCCAGCCCCTCCCGGCCCACCGCCCGCAGGGTGTCGCGCGGCAGATCGCCGGCCAGCATCGGCAGATCGTTGGCGAGCCCGACCGCGGCGATCGGCGCATACATGGCCCAATCGGGCCAACCGGTCTCCGCCCAGCCCAGGGCCGGGCCGAGCGCCGACGCCTGCGCGGGCGGGTCGTCGAACACCTCCTGCCTGGGCCGCCGCACCATCTCCCAGACCACGGCCGGGGCCCGGCCGGCATCCACCAGGGCCTGCAGCACCCGTGCCTGCACCGCGTGGGCGGCCGGGTTGTCGTGGACCTCGCCCAGCAGCACGAACACGGCCCCGCCCATCCGCGCCAGGACGTCCGCCGGTGCCAGCGCGGCCGCCGTCCCGGTGTCCAGGACTGTGCCGACCAATGGATGGTCTCGGGTTTCGGCCACCGCCCACGACTGTGGGTCTTGGCCCGAGGCCGGCCAGGCCAGAGCGGTGTTGCCGGCGATCAGGATGGCGGCGCAGCGGCGGAACAGACGGGTCATGGGTTGGTCGTCCAATCTGCGGTCGGTGCTTGCATTGGCCGATCCCCCTGCCGGATGGCGCCGAGAGCACGCAATGCGGCGTCCGGATTGTGCGCGGTGAGAAACAGCCGTAACCGGTTGACGTCTCCAAGGGCTGTTGGACCGCAGCGCTCAACTGCCGCGGTAGGTGGAATAGCCGTAAGGCGACAACAACAGCGGCACGTGGTAATGCGCGTCCGCGTCGGCGATGCCGAAGCGGACCGGGATCTGGTCCAGGAACCGCGGTTGCGGCGCGTCCTGGGCGATCCGGTGCCGGTCGAAATAGCCGCCGGCATCGAAGCGCAGCTCGTAGACGCCGGCGATCAGCGCCCGCCCTTCCAGCAGCGGCCGGTCGCAGCGGCCGTCCTGGTTGGTCACGGCGTCGGCCACCGTCACGCCCGGGTTCGGTCCGTCAAGGCGGACGCATTGGATGCGCAGGCCGGCGGCCGGTCGGCCGAGGCTGGTGTCGAGCACATGCGTGGTCAGTCTGCCCATGGGTGCGCGTGTCCTTGCTGCGGATGCCTGCAGGGTAGCACAATGGCGGCCTGATCAAACCCGCCCACGCGCGGCGGTCCCCGGGCCGGCGCGCCTCAATCGGGCATGCCGGCGTCGATCCAGGCGCCCAGCATGGCCCGTTCTTTGTCGGTCATGCCGGTCTCGTTGCCGAGCGGCATGGCGTTGGTGCGCACCGCCTGGGCCAGAATCTGGTCGGCCCGGGCGCGGATGGCGGTTTCACTGTCCAGATGCACCTCCATGGGAGTGTCGACGAACCAGGGATGGGTCGGCTCGGCGGCGTGGCAGCTCACGCAATGCGTTTCGACGATGGCGACCGCCTCGGCGGTGCGCACCGGACCGTCGGCGGTGGCGCCCGCATCCGGCGGCGTCCAGCCGGTGAAAGCGGCCAGGGCGAGGGTGAGGGCGACCGTCGTCGGCCATTGCCAGGCCAGGCCGGCGCCGCGCACCCCGGCCGCGCGCCGGTTGAAGAAATGCCGGATCACAAAGCCGATGAGGAGGACGAACGCCACCACCACCCAGTTCCACCGGTGCCCGAAGGTCATGGGGTAGTGGTTGGAGATCATCATGAACAGGACCGGCAGGGTCAGGTAGTTGTTGTGGGTGGAGCGCAGCTTGGCGGCCCGGCCCAGGGCCGGGTCCGGCGTCTCGCCGGCCACGAGTGCGGCCACCACCTTCTTCTGGTTGGGAATGATGACGAAGAAGACATTGGCCGACATGGCGGTGGCGATGATGGCGCCGACATGCAGGAAGGCGGCCCGGCCGGAGAACACCAGACTGAGCCCATAGGCGGTGGCAACCATGAGGACGAACAGCAGCGCGGCCAGGGTCCGCCCGTCCCGCGCCAGCGGCGAGCGGCACAACCCGTCGTAAACAAACCAGCCGGCCGCCAGGAACAGGACGGACAGCGCCACCGCCCAGCCGGCCGACAGCTCCCGAACCGTCGGGTCGATCAGGTAGCGCTCGGCGCCCAGGTAATAGACGACGAACATGAGGGCGAAACCGGTCAGCCAGGTGGCATAGGCATCCCACTGGTACCAGTGCAGGTCTTTGGGCATGGCCTGGGGGGCGACGCCGTATTTCCGCACATGGTAGAAGCCGCCGCCGTGCACCGACCAGCTTTCGCCGGTGACGCCGAACACGTCCTGCTTCGACCGCTTCAAACCCAGGTCGAGCGCGATGAAGTGGAACGAGGCGCCGATCCAGCCGATGCCGGCGATGAGATGGGCCCAGCGCAGCAACAGGCTCGCCCATTCCTGAACCTGGATGTCGATCACCGTTTCCCTCACGTTTCACCGGCTCACCGGAGCGCTATGCAAGAGTTGCACCGCAGCCGGATGCGCCATTCCAGGCAATGCGCTACGCGAGCAGGGCCGCCAGCGCCGGGTCGGTGCCGCTGATCGTGCGTCCCGTGGGGGTGACCAGGCTGCCCAGGCGCGGTGGTCGCAGATCGAGACGCACCAGCATCTCGAGCATGGGCACGGCGCAGGCGATGCCGTCGACCAGCGGCACCGACACCCGGTCGCGTAGGCGTTCCGCAAGGCCGGCCATCGCCGCTCCGCACAGCACCACGCAGTCGGCCCCATCGGTCTCGGCCAGGGCCTCGGCCGCCGCCGCCAGGGGCGCCTCGGCCGAGGCCGGATCGGCGCCCACGCGAGCCGCATCGACCGCCACGGTGCGGATGCCGGCCAGACGGCCGCCAAAGCCATAGCGCTCCACCAGCTCGCGGTACAGGGCCGGGGTGCCGAACACCAGCAGGCCGAAACTTTGCCCGACCATCTGGGCGGCCATGAGCCCCGCCTCGGTCATGCCGACCACGGGGATCGGCAGCAGCTCCCGCGCGGCCATGAGCGCCGTGTCATAGGACACGGCCAGGAGCACGCCGTCGGCGTCGGCGCCGTGGCGGGCGGCCAGGGTCAGCACGGTCTGGGCGGCCAGCGCGTTCTCGGTGCGCGAGTTGATGATGCGCGGTCCGGTGTCGGCCGTCACCGCAGTGATCTCTGTGCCGGTGGTTGCCGCCGCCCGCGCCACGCCGGCACAGGCCTGGGTCACCGCCGCGGTGGTGTTCGGGTTGATGAGCAGCAAGCGCATGATGGGCAGTCCAAAGATCGGGGATGGGGGATCGAAGCTGCTGGACCGTCGTCCGCCCGGCTGCGTATCGTCAAGCGCCAAGTGGTTTCAAAGGATTTTCCCCATGTCCGATCTCGTCATCCGCATTGCCGACATGAGCTTCGATGCCCGCTTTGAGACCGAAGCGGCGCCCAAGACCTGTGCTGCCTTCAAACAGCATCTGCCGTTCGTCAGCCAGGTCGTGCATGTCCGCTGGAGCGGCGAGGCGGTGTGGATTCCGCTGGGTGACAAGCAGTTCGGCGTCGATTTCGAGAATCACACCAGCTACCCGGCCCCGGGCCAGATCATCCTTTACCCGGGCGGCTACAGCGAGACAGAAATTCTCCTGGCCTATGGCGGCGTGCATTTCGCGAGCAAAATGGGCCAGCTCGCCGGCAACCATTTCATCACCCTGACCTCCGGCTTGGACCTCCTGCCCAAGCTCGGCCCCAGGGTGCTGTGGCAAGGCGCCCAGGACATCCGTTTCGAAGCGCGGTGAGGCGCGGCACCCTGTGTGCAGGCCGTGAAGACGTGGAGGGCGGACGTTCAGATCCGCCATCGCTGGGCGTGCCGTGCGCCAGTTTGAGCGGGCTGCCGAACACGCCGTCGGCCGGTGTCAGGTCGAAGATCGGCTTGCGGGTGGATTGCGAGATCGCCATCAGCCCGGTGTAAGACCAACAAACGATCGGATTGACTCATGGGTCTATTCTCGTAGGGCGTGCTTCAGCGCGCCTCGTGCAGCCAGAAAAGCGCCGGACTCCAGAGCAAAT